>CAXUEU010000011.1:0-40731 GCA_964250195.1 uncultured Acidobacteriaceae bacterium | reverse complement strand
GGGCCCCCCCAACCCCCCCGGCCCCCCGCGGGGCCCCCCGCGCCCCCCCGCGCCGCCGCCGCTCAATCCAGACCCCCTTTACATCAGCCTGCCCATGTCCATGGTCGTCGATGCGCCCGTGGACAAAGTGTGGGCGCGGGTGGGCAAGTACCGCGACATCGGCGAGTGGGGCTTCCCCGGCTGTACGCTGCTCTCCGGCTCCGACGGCGCGCTTGGAACCGTGCGCAGCATCGGGACCGAGGTCTTGGTGGGGCGGACGCAGTGGAGCTACACCTACGCGCAACCGCTGCGCCTCGGCGGCGCGTACTCCATGTACCACGGCACGCTTGAAGCCCGGCCGCTCGGTTCGGGACGCACCACGCTGTTTTACACACTGCTGTGGGACGGCTCGGCCGAGCCGGACGAGCGCAAGCGGCAGGACGATCTCAACCGACGGCGCACGCTCTTCGAGGGCTTCCTCCGCAACATGAAGACCCTGGCGGAGGGCGGAACGCTGCCGCCGGGCGCGCTCGCGCCGCACTGAGTTTACCGGCGGCCCGGGCGGCGCTAGGCTTGAGGCATGACGCCTGAGCTGCGCTTCGCCCTCACCACAGAGTTCCCCGCCGACCTGCTCGTGATCTTCACCGTCGACCAGACCGCCGGGACAGACGCTCCGCCCGCGCCTTTTCCGCTGACCGTTTCGCAAAACGTGCACGAGTCGGCCGGCGACGTGCTCGCTTCGGGCGAGTTCCGGGCCGGGGCGAACGAACTCCTGCTGCTGCACAAACCCGCCGGGTTCGCGGCCAAGCGGCTCCTGCTGGTGGGTTTGGGCAAGGCCGCGCCGGCGGACGGAAAGGGGCCGTCCGCCGACGCGCTGCGCAGGGCCGCCGGGGCCGCGGTGCGCCACGCCAAGGCGCGCGGGATTCGCAGCGTCGCCATCGCGATGCCGGAGACGCTGGTGGAGGCGTCCGATGCCCTGGCCGCGCGGGTGGTCGCCGAGGGGGCGGTCCTCGCGGACTACGACGCGGATAGCTACAAGTCCGACCGCAAGGACGCGAGCCTCCAAGCGCTCACGGTACTCGCCTCCGAGCGCATGAACGCTGAAGAGGTGCGGGCGGGCTTCCGCGAGGGCGTCATTGTCGCGGAGGCGCAGAACTTCGCGCGGGCGCTGGTGAACGAGCCCGGCAACGTTCTGACGCCGACGGAGCTCGGGCGGCGGGCCGCGGCGATGGCCGCCGCCGAGGGTCTCGGGTGCGAGGTCTTCTCGACCGCGAAGCTGGAAGAGCTGAAGATGGGGGCATTCCTGGCCGTGGCGAAGGGATCGGAGGAGCCGCCGGCGCTCGCGGTCCTGCGCTATGAGCCGGCCGGAGCCCCGGAGGGCATCACGCTCGGCCTGGTCGGCAAGGGCGTCACCTTCGATACGGGCGGCATCTCCATTAAGCCCGCCGACGGGATGGAAAAGATGAAGTACGACATGGCCGGGGCGGCGGCGATGCTGGGCGCGATGCAGGCCATCGCGCGGCTCAAGCCTGCAGTGAGGGTGCTGTGCGTGATCTGCTCGGCGGAGAACATGCCGAGCGGCCGCGCGTACCGGCCCGGCGACGTGCTCACGGCGATGAGCGGCAAGACGATCGAGGTGGTGAACACGGACGCGGAGGGCCGCCTGCTGCTGGCGGACGGACTCCACTACGCGCGCGAGCTGGGAGCGACGCACCTCGTCGACGCGGCGACCCTGACCGGAGCGGTGTCGGTCGCGCTGGGCCAGCACAACGCGGGCGCATACGCAAACAATGAGGACGTTTGGGCTGCGTTTACAGGCGGCCTCGCGGTGAGCGGCGAAAAGTTTTGGCGGCTCCCGCTCGGGGCGGAGTACGCCGAGCAAATCCGGTCCGACATCGCCGACGTGAAGCAGACGGGCGGCCGCTACGGCGGTTCGATCACCGCGGCGATGTTCCTGAAGGAGTTCGTGGGGGAGACGCCCTGGATCCACCTCGACATCGCCGGCACGGCCTGGCACGAGGACGGCAAGGCCTGGTGCGCCAAGGGGCCGAGCGGCATCGGGGTCAGGAGCCTGGTCGAGTGGGTGAGGAGCTACGGCGCATGATGGGTACGCAGTAGACTGATCTCATCGCGAGCGCGGAGGGACGGCGAATGCTTAAGGAAGAGGAGTTGACAGACGTTTGGGAGCGCCAGATCCAGGCGGAGATTCGCTCTCTGTATTTCGCGGACTTGACGACGGAGTATGCGAAGCGCAAGCAGTTCATTACTTTTCTGAACTTCTTTTTGGCTTCCGGTGCGGCGGCGACCCTGATTGGAAAAGCGCCGGCATGGGTCGCAATCGTACTGAGCACCCTGTCGGCGCTGTGCAGCGCTTATGCGGTCGCGACCGGGCTCGACGGCAAGATCCTTATCCTTTCCAAGCTGCACGGCGAATGGTCCCAACTGGCGATTGAGTACGAGAAGCTTCGCAATCATCCGGAGGTGACGGAGGCGGCCAACATGTTCGCAATTCTCGTGCGGCGCGGCTTGGAGGCATCGAGCCTGGCGACGACAGACGCACCTTACAGGGCAAAGCTGGTCGAGCGCTGGACGGACCACGTCTTCAAAACACATGGGCTGGAGTATGCCTGAACAGGCGTCGGATCGCCGGGGAGAGTGGCCTCCCATTCCGAGGCCGATCCCGCCTCCAAAACCAAAGCCTCAAAACAGCCCTTCGGTCAAACCGAAGGGATAGCGTCAGTCCAGCTCCGCGATGACGTCCGCAAACGGGATCACGACGTCGCGGAGCCGGATGGATTCGGCAGCCTCCAGCTGTCCATCCCGGTAGCGGCGAAGGCTGTTGCCGGCCGGGTCGATGACGCAGATCTCCGGAACGCCCATGCCCGCGAAATCCGCCAGACGGATGAGTAAGCGGGGAATGCGGTCCTCGGGGCTGAGGATTTCTATCGCGGCCAGGGGAGCGACGGTCGCGATCGGCTCACGGGGCAATGCCTTATCCAATGATCGCGACGTCCGGAACCCGGTAGCGGCGCTCGCCGATCCTGGTGCGCAGCTCGGAGCGCACGCGGATGCCCCACTCGCGCCGGTGCAGCTTGAAGAAATATGCCGGCGCGGCCTGCCGGTCAGCGTGTAAATCCTCCTCCAGATTGCGCTCCTCGATGACGCCGTCCACATACTCGGCATCGGGCTCGTAGGCCGTTCTCAGGTACTCCTCGACGGAGATCAGGGTCGTGGCCATGGGGCGGCTCCTGCCTACATACTATCCGGCGTCTCGATGCCCAGGATCGCGAGCGAGCGCACCAGCGTGCGTTCGGCGACCGCGGCGGTGGCCAGCAGCAACGCCTTGCGCGCCGGGTCGGGCTCGGTGAGGATGTGGTGCTTGCGGTAGAAGCTCGAAAACTCCTGCGCCAACTGGAAGCAGTGGCGGGCCAGGTGGGCGGGCTCGGCGGTTTCGCGGCACTGCTCCAGCACCAGGCCGGTTTTCGCGGCGCGCAGCCACACTTGCCAGATGCTTTCGTCGAGCTGCCCTTCAAACGCGAGCGAGCGAAGCGCGTCCTCGGGCGCGAGGCCCGCTTTGCGAAAGATCGACCGGATGCGGACCACGGCGTACTGCAGGTACGGCCCGGTCTCGCCCTCGAACGCGAGCGCGTCCCGGAAATCGAACGCAATGACCGTGTTGCGCGTGAACTTGAGCATGAAGTACCGCAGCGCCCCCACGGCGATCTGCCGGGCCGTGTTTTGCCGTTCCTGGACGGGCAGCTCGGGGTTGCGCTCCCCCACCTCGGCGCGGGCGGCGGCGAGCAGCCGGTCCAGCAGGTCGTCCGCCTTGACGCCGAAGCCCTTGCGGCCCGAAACCTCGATGTAGGCGCGGCTCCGGTCCTCCTCGGCGACCTCGTAGCCGAGCTCGAGCGCGCAGCGCGGGGTCAGGGCGACCATCTCATAGGAGAAGTGGGTGTAGCGCGCGGCCTGCTCGGCGTAGCCCAGGCCGCGCAGGGCTTCGATCACGTTCGCCTGCGGGTCGGACTGGCGGGCGTCGATGACGTTGTAGATCGCCTCGGCCCCGCCGAAATGGGGGTGCTCGGGTTCGCCTTCGACCGAGGTGATCCAACAGGTTTCGCCGTCCGGGTAGCCGAAAAAGGGCCGGTAGCCGAAATCGCGGCCCAGCAGACCGAATTTCCAGAGGTGGTAGGCGATGTCCTTACCCACATACGTCACGGTGCCGTTGGAGCGGACGATGACCTTGGCATCTTCATCCGGGTCCGCGTGCTCGCTCAAGTCACCCTGCGCTGCCGCGACTGCAACGCTGCCCGCACCGGAGGTGCGCCGGCGCATGATCCAGCAGCCCCGGTTCTTGCCCTCGGTTTCCAGCCGCAGCACGCCGCGTTCCTTGAGCTGCGCAAAGGCGGCATCCCAAAAGTGCAGCTGCAGGATCTCCGACTCGCGCGGGAGCAGGTCGTACCGGATCCCCAGCCGCTGCATGGTTTCGAGGTGCCGCCTGACGATCGCGGTGGCCACCCGGTCGGCGATGGCGGCGGTTTCGTTCCCGCCCTCCTCCAGGCGGTGCAGGGTGTCGAGCCGCAGCTGCTTACGGGCGGCGGTCTCCTCGGGGCTGCCCGCCGTGTACCACTGCGAGGTGCGCGCGTACAGCTCCCAGCAGGCGTAGTCGAGCGGCTCGGTCAGGCCTTCGATCCACGCTTCAACGGCGGCGAAGGAAAGCCCGAGCAGGTGCTGAAGCCCGACCACGATGTCGGCCACCTGCACGCCGGTGTTGTCGATGTAGTTCTGGACCGAAACGCGGTCGCCGGTCGCGCGCAGCAGCCGCACGAAGGTGTCGCCGAGGATGGCGTTGCGCAGGTGGCCGACGTGCGCGGCCTTGTTGGGGTTGATGCTGGTGTGCTCGACCAGCGCGTGCCGCGGCGCGCGCTGGGCCGGCTCGGGTGCGTCGTCGGCCAGCTCCCGCAGGGCGGCGGCGCGGTCGAGCCGCACGTTGATGTAGCCCGCCCCGGCGACCTCGAACGCGGTGAAGCCCGGCACCTGCCCCAGCGCGGCGACGATCTCCCCGGCGAGGACGCGCGGTGCTTTGCGGAGAGCGCGGGCCAGCTCGAAGGCAACAGGCAGCGCATACTCGCCGAACTCGGGGTTGGCGGGCTGCTCGACGACGAGATTGGCGGGCTCGATGCGGTAGAGGGAGGCAAGTGTGGAGAGGAGGCGCTCGGACAAGCGCCGCTGGGCGGACAGGTACACGTTTCGGGTTCCTCGGGCGCGCGGGTTGACGCGAGTGTAGCAGGGGCGGCATTGACGCTCCGGGGGGCGGCACATACGATGAGGCTTGGCGTCCGTCCAGCCCCCACCATGCCCGAGCCGAACACTTTTTACCTGACGACGCCGATCTACTACGTGAACGCGCGCCCGCACCTCGGGCACACCTATACGACGGTGGTCGCCGACGCGCTCGCGCGGCGGGAGCGGGCCCTTGGCCGCGATGTGCTCTTCCTGACCGGCACCGACGAGCACGGGCAAAAGATCGAGCGCTCCGCCGGGGCAGCCGGGGAAGCGCCGCAGGCCTTCACCGACCGGATCGCGGCCGAGTTTCGCGGGCTTTGGGACCGCATGGGCCTCAGCTACGACGATTCGATCCGGACCACGGAGGAGCGCCACAAACAGGGCGTCCGCAAGCTGTGGCAGGTGCTCAAGGAGCGCGGCTTCCTCTACAAAGGCACATACACCGGCCAGTACTGCGTCTATGACGAGCTTTATGTCGAGGCAGGCCCCGGCGCGGCATGCCCGGACTGCGGCCGCCCGACCGAAACTGTCAGCGAGGAGAACTACTTCTTCAAGCTGTCGGCGTTCGAGGATCGCCTGCTGCGGCTATACGAGGCCGAGCCCGGTCTGATCCAGCCGGAGGCGCGGCGCAACGAAGTGCTCGCCTTCGTGCGCGGCGGGCTGCGCGACCTTTCGGTCTCGCGCACCAGTTTCAAGTGGGGCATCCCCGTCCCCGGCGACGAAACGCACGTCATCTACGTGTGGCTGGATGCGCTGGCCAATTACATCACCGCGCTCGGCTACGGGTCGGACGACGAGTCGAAGTTCGAGAAATACTGGCCCGCCCAGCTGCACATCATCGGCAAGGAGATCGCGCGCTTTCACTGCGTGTACTGGCCGGCGTTTCTGCTCGCCGCCGGGCTGCCGCTGCCGAAGGCGATCGTGGCGCACGGCTGGCTCCTGTTCGAGCAGTCCAAGATGTCCAAGTCGCGCGGCAACGTGGTGCGCGCGGAAACCATTCTCGACGTTCTGGGTGCCGACGCACTGCGCTATTTCCTGCTGCGCGAGGTGGTCTTCGGTCAGGATGGGTCGTTCTCCTTCGACGCATTGGTGCAGCGCTACAACGCGGACCTGGCGAACGGTTACGGCAATCTGGTGAGCCGGACGCTGGCGATGGTCGGGAAATACTGCGACGGCGTGCCTCCCGCGGGCGCGCTCGACGAGGCAATCGGGCACGAGGCGGAGCGCGTCGCGGCGGAGTACGGCCGCTTGTTCGCGGCGCGCGAGTTTTCGCGGGCGCTGGAGCTCTTGTGGTCGCTGGTTGCCTCGTTGGACGGCTTCATCACCGTGCGCGCCCCCTGGAAGCTGGCCGCGGCACCCGAAAGCCGGGCGGCGCTGGAGTCGGTCCTCGCGACCTGCGTGGAGGCCATCCGCATCGTCACGGCGCTGGTCTACCCGGTCATCCCGGACGGAGCGGCGAAGGTCTGGACGCAACTCGGCCTCGGGTACATTCAACAAGCGGACCTGAAAGTAATCACATGGGGCGGGCTGCCGCCGGGAACGCATCTGGGCTCGCTCGGGCCGGTGTTTCCGCGCGCCGACAAGGATGCGGCCGAAAGGATGCGACAGATGGAACAAGACAACGCAACGAAACCCGTGAGCCCGACGGTGCCGGAGTCGGTGCCCGTCCCGGTGGACCCATCGGTGGCCGCCGCTTCACTCGTGGTGCCTCCGCCGGTTTCGCCGGCAGCCGCGATGGCCGTCGCGCCGGAGAAGCCGCTGCCGGACACGATTTTCGAGCCCGGCCTGCAGTCGTTCGAGGACGCGGCCCTGGTAGGCCAGATCACCGCGCCCGCGCCGGTCGCGGTCGAAGGGATAGACCGCCTGCCCGAGATCGGCATCGAGGACTTCCTCAAGGTCGAGCTGCGGGTCGCGCAGGTTGTGGTCGCCGAGCGCGTGCCCAAAGCGGACAAGCTCCTGCGTCTGGAGGTGGACCTGGGCTACGAGCGCAGGCAGATCCTGGCCGGCATCGCCGAGACCTATGCGCCGGAGTCGCTCGTCGGGCGCAAAGTGGTCATCGTCGCCAACCTGGCGCCGCGCAAGCTGCGCGGGCTCGAGTCGAACGGGATGGTGGTCGCGGCCTCGCTCGGCGAGCGCGGCCGGCCTTCGCTCGCGGGCTTTTTGGACGAGGTCGAGCTGGGAGCACGCCTGAAGTGATCGACTCCCACGCGCACCTCGATCACGAGCGCTTCGACGAGGACCGCGAGCCGATGCTGGGCCGGGCCTGGGAAGCAGGCGTGCGGGGCATCCTCTCGATCGGCATCGGCGACGGGCCCAAGTCGATGGACCGGGCCCTGACGCTCCTGCGCGGGCTCAAGGGCAAGCCGAAGACGCCGGAGATCTGGGCGACGGCCGGGGTACACCCGCAGGAGGCGGCGCAGTGGGACACGCTCGCGCTGGCCAACCTGGACGCGCTGCTGGACGAGCCGGAGGTGGTGGGCTGCGGCGAGATCGGGCTCGACTTTTACCACGACAGCAACCCTCCCGTGGACGTGCAGCGCGAGGCTTTCCGCATGCAGATGGAGCTTGCCCGCGCGCACCGCAAACCCATTGTCATCCACTGCCGGCCGGGCGCGGCCTTCGGCCCGGACGAGGACGCTTGGGACCAAACCCTGGCCATGCTGGAAGAGCACTGGAAGCCCTCGGGCCTCGGGGGCATCCTCCACTGCTTCTCGGGCGAGCAGGCGCACGCGGACCGGGCGCTCGCGCTCGGTTTCTGCCTCTCGTTCGCAGGCAATGTGACGTACCCGAGCGCGGCCGCGCTGCGCGAAGTCGCCCGCACGATCCCGGACGGGAGCATCCTGGTCGAGACGGACTGCCCTTTTCTGGCCCCCATGCCGGACCGGGGCAAGCGCAACGAGCCCGCCTTCGTGGCGCGCACGGCGGCGTTGCTGGCGCAACTGCGCGAGGTCTCCCCGGACAGGCTGGCCGAGCAAACCGCGGCGAACTTTCGGCGGCTTTTCGGTCTCACCAACTCAGGTACGGAACGCTGAACCGAGGCCCCGGCCCGGTTTGCACCCATAATAGAAAGTGAGGAACGGGGTATGGCGGCAGACAATTCCTTCGACGTGGTGTCCAAGGTCGAAATCCAGGAAGTGAAGAACGCGATCGACCAGGCGACCAAGGAAGTGAACGCGCGCTTCGACCTTAAAGACTCGAAGTCGACGATCAAGCTGGAAGGCGACGAAAAGGTGCTGGAGCTGGCTTCGGCGGACAACTACAAGCTCGAAGCGGTTACCCAGATTCTCGAACAGAAACTGATCAAGCGCGGCATCTCCATCAAGTCGCTCGAGTACGGCAAGGTCGAACAGGCTTCCGGCTCCAGTGTCCGGCAAAAAGTCACCCTCAAACAAGGCATCGCCGGCGAGAAGGCGAAGGAGATCGTCAAGCTCATCAAGGAATCGAAGAAAAAAATACAAGCCAGCATCCAGGGCGACGTGGTCCGGATCACGGGCAAGGACCGGGATACTCTACAGGAGGCCATTGCGCTGCTCCGGGGCCACGAGTTCGGGATCGACATGCAGTTTACGAATTTCCGCTCGAACTAGGGAGCGCGGGAGAACCGGTGGGCACAGCGGCGGTAGCGACAGCGAAGGAGGTATTCGATCTGCTCGGGGACGATCTCCTGGCGATCGAGCGGGAGCTGGGCCGCGATTCGGTGTCGAACGTCGCCGCGATCACCGAGATCGCCGATTACCTGCGGGAGAGCGGCGGCAAGCGCATCCGCCCTTCCCTGCTGCTGCTGGCCTGCCGCAGCCTGGGCTACGCGGAGCCCGCGATGCACCGTCTGGGCGCGGTTGTCGAAATGGTCCATACGGCGACCCTGGTGCACGACGACATCATCGACGGCGCGGAGCTGCGCCGCGGGCGCCCGTCGCCCAACACCACCTGGGGCAACACGCGCTGCGTGCTCGCCGGCGACTGGCTGTACATGCAAGCCTTTCGCATCGCACTAGAAGAGCAGAACTTCCGCATCCTGGAGCTGCTGATCTCGCTGACGCAGCTGATGGTCGAGGGCGAGCTGCTCCAGACCGAGAAGCTGGGCCGCTCCATCACGGAGGCCGAGTACGACGAGCTGATCTACCGCAAGACGGCCTGCCTGTTCGAGGTTACGATGCGCTTGGGCGCGGTGCTGGCCGGGGCCGACGCGAAGACCGAGGCCTGCCTGGCGGCCTACGGGCACGCGCTGGGGCTGGCTTTCCAGGTGGTGGACGACGTGCTCGACCTGACCGCCGCCGAGGAAGTACTGGGCAAGCCCGTGGCAAGCGACCTGCGCGAAGGCAAGGCGACCCTCGCCGTGGTGCACGCGCTCGAGCACGCCACGCCGGAGGAGCACGACGCGATCGTGCAGGTGCTGGCCGACGGCGCGTTCACCCAGGTGCGCTACGAGGACGTGCTGGCCACGCTCGACCGCTACGGCTCGGTCAAGTTCGCGATGAACGTGGCGCACAAGCACGCCGAGCGGGCGCGACGCGCGCTCGATTCCCTGCCTGAGTCCGAGTACAAGCGCGCGCTGCTGTGGGTTCCCGATTTCGTGGTCACCCGCGAAAACTAGCCGGTCGAATCACCATGGGTGCCTCGCTTCGTATTTTCCGCCTCATCAACAAATTCAAGAAATCACGCTGCCGTGGCGCTAAGTCTTACCTTTTCGAGCTATCTTGCTCGCGTCGCGGTTTGATTTGAAAAACCGCACCGAGGCCCGCCTATGCGTTCCATCCAGCTCCCCGCCGCACTCGCCCTTACCTTAGCCGCTCTTTTCGCGGCATCGAACACGTCCGCGCAGACCTCCGCGCCGCAGCAGCAATATGCCGTGACCGACCTGGTCGCGGACTCCACCGCGACCGCCAAGGCGGCGGTGATCGACCCCAACCTGATCGGCGGGTGGGGGCTCTCCGAGTCCTCCGCCGGGCCCTGGTGGCTGTCGGATAACGGCAGCGGGCTGTCCACGCTCTACAACGGAGCGGGCGCACGGCAGAGCCTGGTGGTGACGGTTCCCAGCGCCGACCCGAAGCAGACGCCTCTCGGCACCCCTACCGGGGTCGTCTTCAATGCGATCCCTTCCAACTTCGTCCTACCTGACGGCAAGGCGGGCAACTTCTTCTTCGCCACGCTGGACGGAACCATCTCCGGCTGGAACTCCGGGGTGCCGGCGTCCACGGCGCAGATCGTCGCTTCCAAACCGGGCGCGAGCTTCACCGGTCTGGCGGTGGCCAATGCGACTGTCGGCGGCAAGACGGGAGCCTACCTGTACGCGACGGACTTCGCGAACCGCACGGTCAGCGTCTACGACAGCAGCTTCAAGGAGGCAGCCGGCATCGAGGCGGCGCTTGCCGCTCTGGCACTGCCTGCGGGTTCGGCTCCGTTCGGCATCCAGAACGTGGGCGGCAATCTTTGGGTGACGCTCGCGCCGGCGGACGGTTCGACCGGACCGGGCCTGGGCGCGGTCGCCCTGATCAGCCCGGAAGGCAAGTTCTTCGGCCTGCTCCAGGGCGGTCAGTATCTGAACGCTCCCTGGGGCATCGCGCTCGCGCCGGGCAACTTCGGGGACTACAGCCACGATCTGCTGGTCGGCAACAACGGAGACGGCAGGATCAACGTCTTCAATCCGCAGACCGGGGCCTACATCGCGACCCTCACGGACGCGACCGGGGCCCCGATCGTGATCGACGGCCTGTGGGGGCTCTCCTTCGGCAACGACACCGCGAACGGAGGCCCGGCGACCACGCTTTACTTTGCGGCGGCACCGGGCAATGGAGGGTTATTCGGCAGCATCAAGCCGGTCGCGAACCTGAACGGCAGCAACAACTAGCGGCTTACCGGCAAACCCCGCCTGCACTCAGGCGGGGTTTGCCGCAGCGAAGGCATTGATCCGGGCATACTCGGCATCGCTCAGGCGGAACGAAGCAGCGGGAAAGGTTCCCTCCACCTGCCCGGCGTCCCGCGCGCCCACGATCGCCGCGGTTACGGCCGGGTTGTGCAGCGTCCAGGCGATCGCGACCACCCCGGTCTCGACCCCGTGCTCGCGGCCGATCTCGGTCAGCAGCGCGGCCAGCTCGAGATTGCGCGCGAGCTTGGGCTCGTTGAAGTTGGGGCTGCGTTTGCGCCAGTCGCTGTCCGGCATCCGCGCCACGCGCTCGGCGGTCATCTTGCCCGTGAGCAGGCCGGAGGTCATGGGCGAGTAGTTGATGACGCCGATGTTGTGCTCCAGGCAGTAGGGCAGAATCTCGTTTTGCACGTCGGGCCGGATCAGCGAGTAAGGAGGCTGCAGCGAGGCGATCGGCGCGATGCCCCGAATACGCTCCATCTGCGCGATGTTGAAATTGGAGACGCCCAGCCAGCGAATCTTGCCCTCGTCCTTGAGCCTGGCGAGCTCCGCCCAGCCTTCTTCGATCTCAGCCTCGGGGTTGGGCCAGTGGATCTGGTAAAGGTCGATCGTGTCGACCTCGAGGCGGCGCAGCGAAGCCTCGCACTCCTCGCGGACGGACGCGGCCGCGAGCGAGCGGTAGATCTTGCGCTCGCGCTCGTCCCAGCGCATGGAGCATTTAGTGAAGACGAGCGGCTTGGCCGAGGTGGCTTTCAACGCCTCCGCGACGATCTGCTCCGAGTGGCCCAGCCCGTACACGGCCGCGGTATCGATCCAGTTGATCCCGAGGTCGAGGGCGCGGTGGATCGCGCGGATCGACTCCCGGTTCTCCTGCGGCCCCCATCCGAACTCCCAGTCGCCGCCGCCGATGGCCCATGCGCCGAAGCCGATGGAGGTGAGGTGAAGGTCGGAATCGCCGAGTTGCCGGAGCTGGAGCTGAGTGGGTGTGATTGTCGCCATAGAGACGTCAGATGCGGCGGCTTCCGCGGGGTTGCGAAGGCAAAAACTGGGGCGGCGGCGGTACGGATGGCGAGACAGGTGGGGAACCATAAGTCATCGCGCTCCCGCAAAGGGGAACTCGCCCGCCGGTGCCCACGGGCCTCCTTCGTAATGCCACAGCAGCAGCCCGGCGGCTTCGGCGGTCCAGGGGCGGAAGGTCGCGGCGAGGCGGTCGTAGAGGGCGCGCGCTTCGCCGGGGTCCACCTTGTTCTGGATCACGACGTGGGGCCGGAAGGGCTGCAGGTCCTGGCGGGACAGCGAGGGCAGCCAGGCGGCGCGCAAGCGCGCATGCAGGCCGTCGAGCTCCGGGGAGCGCATGGCGTAAGCGACGCCCCTGCCCAGGCGCATCAGGTCGTGGACCTCGATGGAAAAGGCGGCGGTGGATTCCGAGAGCTTCGCAATTTCCGCCCGGATCGGATCGAGATCCTCCCCGGGTAGAGCGTGAAAGAGCGAGACATGGGCGGGGATGCGGTTGAGCCGGGCCGGGAAGTGCCGGCGGCGCTCTGCCTCGAGACGGGCCTGGTTTTCGGGGTCGAGCGCGAGGGTGACGATGAGCGGGCGCTGTGGGGAGGGCATCACTCCCTGTCAGATGCGCCCGGCTTTGGTATGATAGAAAGCTGAGCGCGCGGGCCGTCATTCCTGCGCCCGCCTGCCGCACCCCGGAAAGGATTCACCCAACGTGTTGATGATTCGCCTGGCGCGCTTCGGCGCCCGCAAGAAGCCGTTTTACCGTGTCGTCGTGATCGAGAAGGACCGCGCCCGCAACGGACGCTCGATCGAACTGGTCGGCACCTACAATCCCCGCACCAACCCCGCGACGGTCGACTTCAAACGCGAGCGGATCGATTACTGGACGAGCAAGGGCGCGCAGCTGTCGGAGCGTGTCGCCAAACTGTTGAAGAACGCCCCGGCCGCAGCTCCGGTCCCGGTGGAAGCGGCCTCCTAGCTCATCGTTTTGACCCCTGTTCCCCTCTTCAAGGAAGCTGCTACCATGAGCGCCATCCGGAGCAGTCCCCCCACACACCTGCCCGGTTGGAGCGGGGTCATGGCGGAGCGATCAGGGACAGACGATGCAGGTGCCGAACGGCGGTCGGATTCGACCAGAGCGCTGGTTCTGGAGATTGCGCGCGCGCTGGTCGACAACCCGGACAAAGTCGAAGTGGAAGCGCTGGCGCTCGAGGAGACCACGGTGCTGCGGCTCCACGTCTCCGACGCGGATGTCGGCAAGGTCATCGGCAAGCAGGGCCGCACGGCGCAGTCGCTGCGCACCATCCTCTCGGCCGTCAGCATGAAATACCACCATCGCTATACGCTCGACATCGTCGAGACGGCCTCCGGGGCCGCCTCCCCGCCGGAGGGTGGTTCTTGAACCCCGAGTGGCTGCGCGTGGCTCGCATCGTACGTCCCCAGGGGCATCGCGGCGAGGTTCTGGCGGAGCTGCTCACGGACTTTCCGGATCGCTTCGACGGCAGCCCGGAGATGCGCCTGCGCCTCGGCGAGGCCGCCCCTGCCCGCACCGTCACGGTCGAAACCGCCAGGCTCCATGGCGGACGCATCGTGCTCGGCCTCGCCGGCTGCGCGACCATGGACGACGCCGAAGCCCTGCGCGGGTACGATCTCGTCGTGCCGTGGGAGGCCCGCGCGCCGCTCGCGGAGGACGAGGTGTACGTCGCCGAGCTCGCGGGCTGTACGCTGACGGACACCCGGACCGGCTCCGCCGTGGGTGTGGTCGCCGACGTGGACCGGGAGTCCGGCGCGACGGCCCTGCTCGTGGTCGAGCGGGAAGGCGGGCGCGAGCTGCTGGTGCCTTTCGTCAAGGCGTTCGAGCCGGTCTGGGATCTCACGGCGCGGACGCTCCGGATGCGCCTGCCCGAGGGCTTGCTGGACGTCAACGAGGGCTGAGTGCGCTTTGACATCCTGACCATCTTCCCCAACTTCTTCGGCTCGGCGACGGCGAAGAGCGTCGACGGGGCGGGTATCTTCGGCTCGGGCATGCTGCGTCGGGCATTGGCGGCTGGGTTGGTGGAGGCGCATGTGCGGGATTTGCGCCTTTTCGCGAACGACAAGCACCGGACCGTCGACGACCGGCCTTTCGGGGGCGGCGAGGGCATGGTGCTGAAGCCGGAACCGTTCGCGCGCGGGCTCCTGGCGCTCGGGGTCGCGCCGAAAGCTGATCGGGACTTGAGCCGGGAGACCGTGGTGCTGCTGGGCGCGGGCGGCGCTCCGTTCACGCAGGCCGCCGCGCGGGAGCTGGCCGGGTTGCGGCGCGTCGTGCTGCTCTGCGGAAGGTACGAGGGCGTGGACGAGCGCGTCGCGGCCCTGATGGCGGACCGGGAGGTCTCCGTCGGCGATTACGTGCTGACCGGCGGCGAGCTCGCGGCGGCGGTGATCGTGGACGCGGTCACCCGCCTGCTGCCGGGCGTGCTCGGCAACGCGGCCTCGCATGCCTTCGAGAGCTTCGGCGCCGAGGATGCGGTGCTGGCTCACGCGCCCGCGCAGGCCCCCCGCGCGACCCACGGTGCCGGCGGCCTCCTGGACTACCCCCAATACACACGCCCCGCCGAGTGGGACGGCGCGCGGGTACCCGGCCCCTTGCTCGACGGCAACCACGAGCAGGTGCGGCGCTGGCGGCGCGAGCGGGCGCTCGAAAAAACCTGGCGGGTGCGTCCGGACTTGCTCGCCAAAGCCGATCTGAGCGACGAGGACCGCGCCTATCTCACGGCCCTGGCGGCCGGTTCTTCGCCGAGGGGGTGAACCGGCGCAGGAGAAACTCCTGCACCAGGTTCCCGACGGCGTTGCCGCCGATGCCGATTGCGGCGTTGCGGAAGGTGAGCCCCGCGCCGTTGCGGTCGGCCGCCGGATAGTAGAGGTTCGAGATGCCGGCCGCGCCCAGGTCGCCGAAGATGCGCGAGGCGCAGAACTGCCAGTGCCGGTCGTCGCCCTTGCACACCACGGACTGCTTGATGGCGTGGTACGACCGCTCGCGCACGGTACCCTCGCCCTTGTAGAAGTACCGCGGGTCCTGGTGCAGCGCGACGGGCAGCAAAGCGGCGCTGAGCATGGTGCCGATGGCGAAGTCGGCATAGGCCGCGCCGTACCGTTTGCCGAAGCCCCCTGCGCCCTGGCCGAACGCCGGAAAGGTGTCGTTGGCCTGTTCGACCCCGGCTACCGCTCCCGTGATGCCGAAGGAAACAGGGTCGACGAGGAGCCTGCTCGCGAGCTGAAACTTTTGCCGGGGCGCGAGCGGGACCGCGTTCGCGTCGTAGGTGACGTAGAAATTGGGGATGACGCCCAGCAGCCGCTGCTTCTCCTCGATGTGGATCTGCTCGGTGGCGAGCTCGGCGGCGGTGAGCGTGACCCGGACATCGGTGCTCGCGGCGGCGACCGTGAGGGTTTGGGGCGGAAGCTGCTGCGCGCCCGCGAGGATGGTGCCGGCGTGCACGGCATCGGCGAAACCGGGCTTGCTCCAGGTGAGCGTGTACTCCCCCGGCGGCAGGCCCGTAAAGGTAAACCGGCCCTGGCTGTCGGTCGCGGCCGCGCGCGTCACCGGCCCGGCCGCGAGGCTGACGGCCACCCCCTCGATCGCTGCTCCGGAGCCGTCCAGGACCGAGCCCGCGAGCGAAGCCGCCGGGACCGGCACCGCCTGTGCCGGGAGCGACAACGGAAGGGTAATCACCGCGCAGCTCGCGGCTGGCGCGAAGTGACCGTCGCCGCGTTCATGTCGTTCCGGTTCCGGGCGCGCATGGGTTGGCCTCTGAAGTAAGGCTACCGCGTCCGGGCCGTTAGTTCGCGCCGGTGGTCTTGTGAACGAAGAACTCCTGCACCAGATTCGTGGCTGCCTGCGCGGCGATGCCGAAGCCGAAGTTGTAGAACGTGAGCGCCGGGCCTCGGTTCCGTGCCGGGTAGTACACGTTGGAGATGGCTCCGGAACCGAGATCGCCCAGCAGGCGCGAGTAGTTCAGCTCCTCCTCGTGATTGTCGCCGCGGCCCCAGACCGAGTTCGAGACGGCATACACGGCCCGCGACTTCAGCGTCCCTTCTCCCAGGTAGAAGTAGCGCGGGTCCTGCCGGAACAGCACGGGCAGCAGGGCCTCCCCGAGGAAGTCGGCGGTGAACAGGTCGGCGTAGGCCGTTCCGTAGCGCCTGCCGTAGCCGCGCGCGCCCTGGTGGAAGTCGGCGTATAGATTGCCGCCCTGCTCGATCCCGGCAACCGCGCCGGCCGCGCCGAAGGTGATCGGGTCGATCGAGAATGCGCCGAACAAGGCGAACTTCTGCCGCGGGGTGAGCGGGACGGCCTCCCGGAGGTGGCGCAGGTTGAGGCTCTGGGCGGCGGTCAAAGGGGCCCCCGGCTGCCCCAGCGCCGGAGTCCGCGCCGAGGGCGCGGGCGGAAGCGGCGCGGTTTGCGCCGACGCGGGTGCCAGGCACACGGCCGCGAGCAAAACGGCATACTGGAGGCTGGCTCTTAAACGGAGCGTCTGCTTGCACACGTAAGAGATATAGCACCCCGCGCGGAAAGCGCGAATCGCGCGGCTTCCGCGACCGAACCGCTGCGCTATACTGGAGTCTCTGCGCGCGCCCGGCATTTCGGCCTGTGTGTTGCGGCTGAAAATTCATCCCACAGGAATCACCCATGTCCATCCATCCAGTCATGCAGCGCCTCGCCGAGAAGCTGAAGCGCACCGACCTCCCGGCCTTCGCCACGGGCGACACCGTCCGCGTCCAGGTCAAGATCAAGGAAGGCGAGAAGGAGCGGCTGCAGGCGTTCGAAGGTCTGGTGATCGCGTACAAGCGCGGACCCGAAGGCTCCTTTACCGTGCGCAAGGTCAGCTTCGGGCAGGGCGTGGAGCGTATCTTCCCGTTCAATTCCAAGGTGGTCGACAAGGTCGAGAAGCTCCGTTCGGCCAAGATTCGCCGGTCCAAGCTGTTTTACCTGCGCGGGCTGCGCGGCAAGGCCGCGCGCTTAAAGGAAGTCGAGCGCTCCTAGCGGCATGCCCCTGCCCGGCCCCGCGCTTTCCAAGGCAGCCGAGAAAGCACGCATGCTCCGCACCCTCGTCTGCGACGATGCTTTCGAACGCGCCGCGCGTGCCGGCGGGGCCGCGCGGGTGGCGGGCGTGGACGAAGTCGGACGCGGCGCGCTGTTCGGGCCCGTGGTCGCGGCGGCGGTCATCCTCCCTCCGGACTGCGACGCGGCCGCTCTGACGGACGAGGGGCTTCGCGATTCCAAGCAGCTCGATGCGGCCGCGCGGGAGCGACTGGCCGGGCTGGTCCGCGGCTGTGCCCTGGGCATTGCCATTCGCGAGATCGACGCTCACACCATCGACCGGGTGAACATCTACCAGGCCACGAAACTCGCCATGCTGGCCGCCATTGAAGCGCTGGCTCCCCAGCCGGACCACCTGCTGATCGACGCGCTGCGGCTGCCGCACCCCTGCCC
Organism: uncultured Acidobacteriaceae bacterium; assembly: GCA_964250195.1. Classification (GTDB taxonomy): domain Bacteria; phylum Acidobacteriota; class Terriglobia; order Terriglobales; family Acidobacteriaceae; genus EB88. Next base: position 23,134 of record CAXUEU010000011.1, on the reverse strand, counting down.
TCAAACCGATATCGTGCACGGCGACGCGCGCTCGTTGTCCATCGCGGCGGCGTCGGTGGTCGCCAAGGTGTACCGCGACGCGCGCATGTGCGCGCTCGACCGGGAGTTCCCCGGCTACGGCCTGAGCGAGCACAAGGGCTACGGCACCCCCGACCACCAGAGAGCCCTGCTGCGCCTGGGACCCGCGCCGCCGCACCGGCGCAGCTTCCGCCCGGTCCGCGAAGCCGCGCTGCCCTGGGACTGTTTCTAAAACGAAAACCGAAGGAGAAGCGATGCCCCTGCGCTTGCTGTGCCTCACCGCCCACCCGGACGACGAAAGCGGCGCCTTCGCCGGTGCCCTTCTGCGGTCCGCCGCGCGCGGCGTGGAGACCTCCGTCCTGTGCCTCACGGACGGCGCCGCCGGGAACTACCGCGAGCCGGGGCAGACCGATGAACAGCTCGCGGCGCAGCGACGGGAGGAGTTCGCCCAGGCATCCGCGGTGCTGCGGGTCGGGTACTCGGAGCTGCTGCGGTACCGCGACGGCGCGCTCGCGGAGGAGCCGTTCCTGCCGCTGGTGGAAGCGCTCGTCCGCGTGCTCCGGCGTCTGCGCCCGCACGTGGTGCTGACTTTCGGCGCGGAGGGCGGCGTGAACCTGCACAAGGACCACACGGCGGTCTCGCTCACCGGAACAGCGGCCTTTCACTGGGCGGCCCGGCCCGGCTGGTTCCCGGCGCGGGGCGAGCCCCGAAACGAGCTTAAGACCGAGCCCAGGAGCGAGCCTTGGGCCGCGCAAAAGCTCTACTACGCCGCGACCCCGTTCCTTTCCTCCAGGGACGAGCACATTCAGGCAACCGGTACCCGCACGCCGGCCACGCTCCGGTACACGCTCGACCCGGAGACGAAGGAGCGCAAGCTCGAGGCCTTCCGCCGGCACGGCTCGCAGGGCGGGCTGCTCGCGAAGGTGCAGGCCGACCACGGAGACATCTTCGCCGAAGAGCACTACCTGCTCGCGGCGGCCCGCAACCCGGTCGAAGGCGAGCGGGATATGTGGGACGGGGTCGTCGAAGAGGGCTGACTGGCTCTCACCAGAGCAGTTCGACTTCAGTCTCGGTCCCCGTCGCTGTTGCGTGTGCTTTCCAAGCTGGGCTGGGCGCTCGCGCGGCTGCGGCCGGTCTGTTTGAATAGGGACAGGATGGAAAACCGACTGATCGCCGCCATGCTCGAGGAAACGGCCGACCTGCTGGAGATCTCGGCGGCCGACCCGTTCCGCATCCGGTCGTACCGCCGGGCGGCGGAGGCGGTGGAGGCGAGCACGGTGCAGCTGAGCACGCTCGCCGCCGAGCCGAAAAAGCTGCTCGCCATCCCCGGCATCGGCAAGGGCATGGCCGGCAACATCCAGGAGATCGAGAAAGCCGGAACCTTTCCCCTCCGGGAAGAGCTGCTGCTGCGCTACAAGCCCTCCATGCTGGAGCTGCTGAAGCTGCCGGGCATGGGCCCGAAGTCGGTGGCCCTGTTCTGGGAGGCGCTCCAGGTGGGCTCGGTCGAGGAGCTCGAAGCGGCTCTGGAGGACGGCAGGGCGGCGACGCTGCCGCGCTTCGGGCAAAAGGCACTGGATAAGCTCAAGGCCGGCATCGCGGACTACAAGCGCAACTCCGGGCGCTTTTTGATCAGCACAGCGGAAAAGACGGCTTCCGCGCTGATCGAGTATCTGCAAGCCTTTCCCGGCCTGGAACGGGCCGTACCCGCGGGCTCCCTGCGGCGCGGGCGCGAAACCGTGGGCGACCTGGACATTCTGGCGACCGGCCCGGCCTGCGCCGAGGACAAAGTCGCGCCGGCGGTGGACTATACGGCAGCTTGGCCGCTCGCCGGAACCATTCTGGCCAAGGGCGCGAACAAGGTTTCTTTCCGCATGCGCTCGGGCCTGCAAGTGGATGTGCGCCTGCTTCCCGAGGGTTCCTTCGGCGCGGCGCTCCAGTACTTCACAGGCTCGAAGACGCACAACGTGTCCGTCCGGCAGCGCGCGCTGCGCCGGGGCTACACGTTGAGCGAGTACGCGCTGGCCCGGGTCGAGGACGGCGCGTTCGTCGCCGGCGCGAGCGAGGAAGAGATCTACGCGGCGCTCGGCCTGGCGTGGATCCCGCCGGAGCTGCGCGAGAACATGGGTGAGCTGGAGCTGGCCGAGGCCGGCAAGCTGCCCAGGCTGATCGAGATCGCGGACATTCGCGGCGACCTGCACATGCACACCGACGCCACGGACGGCAAAAACACCATCCGCGAGATGGCCGAAGCCGCCCTGGCGCTCGGCTACGCGTACATCGCGATCACCGACCACTCGAAGAACCTGGCCATGACCAACGGGCTGAACGACGAGCGGGCCCTGGCGCATGCGGCGCGCATCCGCGAGGTGGACGCGGCCATGGAGGGCCGCATCCGCGTGCTCGCGGGCATCGAGGTGGACATCCTGGCGGACGGTTCGCTGGACCTGGCGGATGAGACCCTGGCGCAGCTGGACATGGTGGTCGCAAGCACCCACTCCTACTTCAATCAGGAGCCGGCGGAGCTGACAGACCGCCTGCTGCGAGCGGTCGAGAACCCCTACGTCCGCGTGATGGGCCACCTGACCGGCCGGCAGCTGTTGCGGCGCGAGCCTATGCGCTTCGACGTGACCGCGGTGCTGCGGCGCGCGGCGGAGCTGGGCTGCGCGGTCGAGCACAACGCGGCCTCCGAGCGGCTGGACCTCTCCGACAACCACCTGCGGCTCGCGCGCGAGCTCGGCTGCCCGATCGTCATCGACACGGACGCGCACGCAAGCGCGAACCTGGGCAAGCTCGGCTACGGAATCCGGCAGCTGCGCCGGGCCGGGCTGCGCGCTGAGGACGTGCTGAACACGCGGCCTTACGAAACATTCATGGCGGGGCTGCGTCCCCGGCCCAACTAAAGGAACCCATGCACCCTGTCGTCGCTCCGTATGACCAAGGCCGCAGCCGCCGGACCATGGCGCTGATCGCGGCTACCTGCTTCATGTTCTTCGCGGTCTGGGCGTTCGTGTTCTTCGTGCAGAAGCCGCGCGTGGCCGACGGCAAGATCGTCTCCATCGAGGCGCTGCCGTTCCACAGCGAGTACCGCCAGGCCGGCACGCCGGGCGACGGCGGCGTGGGCGGCGGCCTGCAGCAGTTCGACGAGGTGTACGTGTGGGTCGAGATGAGCATGACCAACCTGACCCGCGACGTGCCCCTGTACGAGACCGCGCAGAGGGCGACCCTGACCCTGCCGACGGGCGAGCAGAAATTCGCCTACGCGGCCAGCCCGGCGGATGTGGCGAAGGTGCGCGCCCTGCCCGGTCTGAAGCGAGTGGACGGCCCGCTGCTGCCGCGCGAGATGACGCTGCGGCCGGAGGCGGAAGCCCATGGGCTGGCGCTGTTCGCTTTTCCCATCGCGCGACAGGTGTGGGACACGCACCGGGAGTTTTCGGTCGACATCTCCTTCCAGTGGCAAAGGAACCTCGGGCTGCGGGAGATTCGGCTGAATCGATGAGCTCGCGCGTCGTCATCGTGGGCGCGGGGGTCATCGGCCTGGCGGCCGCGCTCGACCTGGCCGAGGCGGGCTTCGCGGTCACGGTTGTGGAGCGGGGCCGGGCCATGGAGGAGAGTTCCTGGGCCGCGGCGGGGATGCTGGCAGTCGAAGACCCGGAAAACCCGACCGCGCTGCGGGCGCTCTCGGCCTGGAGCCGGGCCCTATACCCTGAGTTTCTGGAGCGGATCGAGCGGCTGAGCGGCCTGCGCGTCCCTTTGCGGACCGCGCGTACGCTCCAAGGCGTCCTCGGCAGCGAGAAGCGGGCGACGCTGCCCGGCTTGCGCACAGACCGGTACGGCTTCCGCGAGCTTGCGGAAGCGAGTCTCGACCCGCGCGACCTGTGCGCTGCCCTGCCCCGGGCGGCGCGGGCAGCGGGGATTGAGCTGCGCGAGGGCGCGACCGTCGCAAGTCTGAAGTCCGGGGTCGAGCTGGCGAGCGGCGAGCGGCTCGCGGCGGAGCATGTGGTGCTCGCGGCGGGTGCCTGGACGGGGTTGGTGCGCCTGCCGGGCGAGCTGAGGCTGCCGGTCGTGCCGCGCAAGGGGCAGATGATCGAGGTGACGCTCGCCACGCCTGTGCTGAACCGCCCCGCGCTGAACCGGCCCGCGCTGCCCGTGGTGGTTCGCACGCCGGAGCTTTACCTGGTTCCGCGCGGGGACGGGCGCGTGGCGGTGGGGGCGACCGTGGAGGACGCGGGCTTCGACCGCGCGGTGGACCGGGACGCGGGCGACCGCCTGTGGCACGCCGCGGGCGAGCTGTGGCCGCCAATCCTCCGGGGGCGCATCACCGCGCGCTGGACGGGGCTGCGTCCGGGTTTTGGGCCGGGCAGCGCCGATGCCCTGCCGGCTATCGGCGCGCTCGGGCCGGGCGCGTGGGTCGCGGCGGGGCACTTCCGCAACGGGATTCTGCTGGCACCGGGGACGGCCCGGGCGCTGCGCTGCCTCGTGCTCGGGGAGCCGCTTCCCGTGGCGCTGGAGCCGTTCCGGCCCGGGCGGTTTGAGGCCGCGGCGGTGCTCGCGCGCTAGCTTCGCGCCGAAATGGAACGGTTGTCCCGTTTCGGGAATGGCATCCGGACAAAATCGTCAAGCCGTGACAAGCATTTCCGTGCTGGGCTATAACGTAAGGCCTGTACACAATGTGCATCCATGGAGCGTTATGGCGACGGCAGTAGCGGCGAGAGGGTTGGCGGATGTGATCGCGGGCGAGTCCCGGATTTGCTGGATCGATGGCGAAGCGGGTGTGCTCGCCTATCGCGGCATCGGTATCCACGAACTCGCCGAGCGCTCCACCTTCGAGGAAACGACCTACCTGTTATGGAACGGCAAGCTGCCCAGCGCCGGCGAGCTGGAGGCTTTCTCGCGCGAGCTGGCCGAGGCTCGCGAGCTGCCCGCGCCGGTCGTCGCGATGATGCAAGCCTTCCCGAAGCAGGCGACGCCGATGGAAGTGCTGCGCACGGCGGTCTCCGCGCTGTCGTTTTACGATGGGGACGAGAAGGCGGTCGACCACGCGAGCAATCTACGCAAAGCCTTCGCGCTTACCGCGCAGGTGCCCATGATCGTGGCGGCCTGGGACCGGATCCGCAACGGCAAGGAACCCATCTCGGCGGACAAGTCCCTGACCCATGCGGGCAACTTCGTCTGGATGCTGCGCGGGCAGAAGCCTTCCGATACGGCCGCCAGGACCATGGATGTGGCCCTGATTCTCCACGCGGACCACGAGCTGAACGCTTCCACTTTTGCCGCGCGGGTCATCGCGGCGACGCTGGCGGATATGCACTCCGCCGTTACGGGCGCGATCGGCGCGCTCAAGGGCCCCCTGCACGGCGGCGCGAACGAGGACGTGATGCGCATGCTTTTCGCCATCGACAAGGCCGGCGCGGACCCGGTGGAGCACGTGCGCGGCATGCTCGCCGAGAAGAAAAAAGTGTCCGGATTCGGCCACCGCGTGTACACCACCGAAGACCCGCGCGCCACGCACCTGCGGCGCATGTCGGAGCAGCTGGGCCGGGCCGACGGCAATCCGAAATGGTTCGAAATGTCGCGCGCAATCGAGCTCTACATCAAAAACGAGAAAAAGCTCAATGCGAACGTCGATTTTTACTCGGCCTCGACCTACACGGCCCTGGGTATTCCGATCGACCTGTTCACGCCGATCTTCGCGGTGAGCCGGGTCGCCGGCTGGGCCGCGCACGTCATTGAGCAACTGGCGGACAACCGCCTGATTCGTCCGCGGGCGGAGTACGTGGGGCCGGAGTACCCGGCCGCCTACACACCTGTCGAGCAGCGCTGAAGCCTACTTGCGGCTGGCCGGCGGGACGATGCCGTTCATCCGCAGGTACTCCACCATCTGGCCGTAGTGGTCCTGCGGATGCGCCACGACCGCGGCAGCGGCCCCGGCCCGCGTGTTGCCCTTCGCATCGAGCGCGACGAACGCGTTTTGCGGGGTAAGGGTTGCGACCGCCGTGCGCGCGTAGGTGAACGACTCCCGAAGCGCCGCCAGGATCTGTTCGCGGTCCGTCAGCTTCTCGATCTCGTTCCGGCTCTTCGCGCCGGGGAGGTTGAAGGCGCGAAAGATCGCGTAGTTGCCTTCGGTCACGTGCTTGATCTCGGCCGAGAAGCTGCGAACCCCGTCGAACTTGCCCGCGCTCGCGGGCGGAGCGAAGTCGAACTTGTCCGCCGGCATCGCTTCGGCCGCGCCGATGAACTCCCTGGCCTCGCTCGCGAGCATGCCGTTGAAGACCTCGGCCGGCGCGACGGACTGGCCTGCCTTGACGTCGGCGGCGCGGCTGGACCCGGCCGCGATCGCGAGCAGTGCGAAAAGGTGCAGAGCGGGGCGCATTTTCATATTTTCTCCTTAAAAACTCGAAAAAACGCGGCCCCAGAATACCAGAAGCGGGGCGTACTCTTAGTTAGACGGCATGCAGCGCATCTACATGGACGCGAACGCGACCACGCCCCTCGACCCCGAGGTGTTCGAGGCGATGCGCCCGTGGCTGACGGGCGCGTTCGGGAATGCTTCCTCGATCCACCATTATGGCCAGCAGGCGCGCATGGCGGTGGAAACAGCGCGGGAAGAAGTCGCCGAGGCCCTCGGGGTTCGGGCGGCGGAGGTCGTCTTCACGAGCGGTGCGACGGAAAGCGACAACCTGGCGCTTTTCGGCATGTTCGGCAAGGCTTTGGACGAGGGCAAGCCGGCGCACCTGATCACTACCGCGATCGAGCACCATGCCGTGCTGCACGCGGCCGAGGCGCTCGCCGCGCGTGGAGCCGGGGTCAGCTATCTGCCGGTCGGCGCCGAGGGCGTCGTGGACCCGGACGACGTGCGGCGCGCGCTGCGCCCGGAGACGCGCCTGATCAGCGTGATGCTGGCCAACAACGAGACCGGGGCGCTGCAGCCGGTCGAGCAGATCGGACGCATGGCGGCGGAGGTCGGCGTGCTCCTGCACACGGACGCGGTGCAGGCGGCCGGCAAGCTTCCGCTCGAGCCGAAGGCGCTCGGTGTGCAGCTGCTCAGCCTGTCCGGGCACAAGCTGCACGGGCCGCAAGGCGTGGGCGCTTTGTGGGTTCGGCGCGGTGTGCAGCTTCAGCCCGTGTTCTACGGCGGGGCGCACGAGCGGCAACGCCGCGCCGGGACTGAGAACCTGCCCGGCATCGTCGGCCTGGGCGCGGCGATGCGCCGGGGCGCGCAAGCTCTGGAGGACGGCGCGGCGGAGCGCATCGCAGCCATGCGCGACCGCCTGGAGAGCGGGCTGCTGGCGAGGGTGGACGAGTGCGGGGTGAACGGGCCGACCGCGCCCGGCACGCGTCTGCCGAACACGACCAATCTGTGGTTCGACCACCTGGAAGGCGAGGCTCTGGTGATCGCGCTCGACCTGAAAGGCTTGGCGCTTTCGGGCGGCTCGGCTTGCGCATCGGGGGCGACGGAGCCCTCGCACGTGCTCACCGCGATGGGGCTCAGCGCGCATCGGGCGCGGGCCAGCCTGCGCTTCTCGCTCAGCCGCATGACCACCGACGCCGAAGTGGACCGCGCGCTCGAGCTGGTCCCCGCGGCCGTGGCGCGCCTGCGCGAGCTGAGCCCGGTGTACGAAGGAGCCGTTCGCGCCTGAGCTTTCATCCCCGAGCAGCCGCGGTGAGAGTGTCGGCGCGGGGAGCTGTCTCCGTTCCGAGTTTAGCCGCTGTTCGCGCGACGAGAATGCGCAGGATCGCGAAGCTGGCCAGCGCGAGCGCGCCGTCGCTGACCAGGCTGGACGCTGCTGCTCCCCGCCATCCCCACCGTGGAATGAGCGCCAGATTGAGCAGAATGTTGAGCGCCGCCACCCCCGCCTGCGCCCCCGTGCGCCGCCACTGGCTGGATGAGGCCGTGATCGCGGTTCCCCAGGCATAATGCAGCCCCCGCAGCAGCGGCAACAGGCAGAGAAAGCGCAGCGCCTCGGTCGAGCGCGCGAACGAAGGCCCGAACACCCGGGGCAGCAGGGGAGCGAGAAAAAAGAGCAGCGGCGCGGCCAGCAAGCCGAACGGGATCGTCCAGCGCAGGAGCGACTTGGCACCCTGCGCGGCCCTCGCCGGGCCGCCCTCGGCTCCTTCCTGAAAGAGCCGGGGCGAGGCCGCCGCGAATAGGCTTACGATCGGCGTCGAGAGCACATCGACCACGCGATAGGCGGCACCGTAAATGCCGGCCTCGATGGACAGCCCGGCGCTGAGCAGCATGGACTTGTCGATGTCGTTGTAAACAGTGATGGCGGAGCTCGAAAAAGAGAAGGAAAGCCCTTCGAGCAGGTCCGCGCGCCGGAGCGGGCTCCAGCGCGGCCGGCCCAGCTTAACGGTCACGACAGCAGCCGCGGTGACCGCGATCAGCAAGGATGCGGCGCAGTAAAGGTGCGCCCACCCGAGCACCGATGCATGCGCCGCGCGCGCCAGCAGCAGCGCCGCCGCCCCGGTGCGTACAGCGTTCGTGAGCGCGAGCAGCCTGGCGCTCCATCGCGTGTGCCCCGCGCCCTGCAAGGCTCGGCTGCTTAACTGGGTCAGCTTGCCGAAGAGCGCGTCGGACGCGGCAAGGAACGGCAGCAGCGCCTGGAGCTCGGGCGGGAGCAGGAGGTGCCCGTACAGGAGGAGCGCGGGCAGGAGAATGAGAAATCCGAGCCCGGAGACAGAGAGGGCGCGGCCCCAGATTTGCGGAAACGCGGAGCGGTCGCGGGCGACGGTTCGCAGCAACACCATCTCCATGCCCAGCGAGGAAAACTGCGCGAGCACGTTGACGAGCGCGGCCGCGCCAACGAACGCGCCGTACTCGACGGCCCCCAGGATGCGCCCGATCAGAAGGAAGTAGACCGCTTGGAAAACGAGAGCCAGGCCGTTCCCGGAGAACAGCCAGAGTGTCTGCTTCCACAGGCGCTCCCGGATAGGCGTTTGAGGGTGCGCCGTTTTCCCTCGCGCGGAGATGGCCGCGAGTTGCTCGAACGGGCGCGGCTTGGCGGCAGCGGCAAAGACCCGCGGCTGCGCGCCATGGCCGGCGATTTGCTCGTAAATGTCTTCGAGCAGGGCGGTCTGCCTTTCGAGTGAGAACGCGGCCTCGACCCTCGCGCGGCCTCGATCTTGGAGCGAATGTGCCAGAGTGTCGTCCGTGCAAAGAAGCCGGAGATTGCGGGCAAGTGTTTTGGCGTCGTCTTCGGGTGAAAGCAGGCCGTGCTCGCCGTCGCGGATGAGCTCGGGGATGCCGGAGTGGAAGGTGCTCGCGACCGGAAGACCCAGCGCCAGCGCTTCACATAAAACGGTCGGCAGGCCTTCGGCATCGCCATCGGGGGCGGTCAGGGAAGGGGCGGCGAGGCAGCGCGAGGAGCGCATCAGCGCACGGACCTGCTCCGTGGTTTGCAAGCCCAGGAAGGTCGTGCCCCGGGTATGCCGGGCGGCAAAATCGCTCAAGGCAGGGCGCTCGGGGCCGTCGCCGGCAACGAGTAAACGAGCCGAGGGCAGTGTTTGCTGCAGGATCGCGACCGCGCGGAGAAGAGTGTGACAGCCTTTTTTGGGAACGAGACGGCCCACGAAAAGGATTTCGTGGTTCGCGGGCAGACCGGGCGATTTCGCGAAGCCGCGAAGGTCGATGCCGATCGGCAAGGCGCGCAACTTGTGCTCCGGGTAGCCCGTCTGGATGGCACGGGCGCGGATCGCCTCGGAAACGCAGAGAAACGCTGCCGTGCCGCGCCACAAGGGCTCGCGCCGCTTCAGAAACAGCCTGCCGCGATGGTGCTGCCGGTGCGCCTCGTCTCCGGCCATCACGTCGTACCCGTGCAGGGTAACGAGCAGGGGTACGCCGAGGCGCTCGGCCAAGGGAAGCGCTTCGGCGCCATCGAGCGCGAAATGCGCGTGGACGAGCGCCGGTTTCGACGCGCGGGCGGCCGAGACGAGCTTCGGCGCGAAGCCGGCCCGCCGGAACAAGCAGCGCTCCGCGCGATTGAGTGGGGCGATGACCTGAAAAGAGAGGGGCAGCGAAGGCAAAACCCGCCGAGCACCGCAGAAGACGGCCTGGTGGCGACCGAGCGCGGCCGCCTGCGCCGCGATGAAAGTCTCCGACGCGGGAAGCAGCTCGCTACGGTAGATCAGGACCGTCGGCTTCACGCGGCCTCCCGCGAGCGGACGAAGGTCCAGCGCCGCTTCAGGCGAAGAAACGGCAGCTCCCATGCGTGATAACTCAGCAAAGCGAGGCCCACGGTGATCGCCAGAGCGCAAGCTTTTTCCAACGCGAGCGTCCGAAGGTCAGGCACCATGCCCGCCCGGCGCGTGAGAGCGTTCGCGAGGAAAAAGCCGGTCTCGTGGAAGACGTACAAACCGAAAGAGAGCTGTCCCAGGCGGACCAGGGGCCGAGGGCAGCGGCGGGACGCGAGACCCAGCGCCGAGAGGAAAAGCGCTATCGTGCCGCAAGCCACCAGGGCGTAACCGCCGCACAGAGAGGCGGCCGAGTGCTGAGCCGCGGCGTCCTTGATGTGGGCGAGGCCGCTCGCCGCCAGAAAGACGAGTACGCACCCTGTGGCCAGACCGAGCCGTCCAATCGCCCCGATCCGGATGGTCCGCCCGTCGAGGAGCAGCGCCGCGGCCGCGCCCAGCGCGAGGAATTGAAACTGTACGCCGCTGTTGACCCACGCCACGACATGGAGGACGGACGGATCGCCGAAACGCGCGAGACCCAGCAGCAGCGGATAGGCGCTCGCAATCGTCGCGGCGCAAAGAGCGAGCAGCGCGCGGGTCGAAAAAGCGCGGCGCAGCAGCGGCCAAAGCACGTACCACTGCTCTTCGACCGAGATGCTCCACAGGGAACGCATCGGGGTCGTGATGGCCGGGTGCAGCGCGATATACCAGTTGCCGGCGAGCAAAGCCGAAGCGGCGATGCGCCCCGTCTCGATACGGAAGCCGTGGAAGCGCAGGCCCAGCAGCCCGTAAACGGCGAGCACGCCGAAGTACAAAGGCCAGATGCGCAGGATGCGCCGCATGTAAAACGAGCCGAGGTGGATTTCACCCGTCAGGGCACGCTCCCGCCGGAGCAGTTCCGTGATGAGGTAGGCGGAGAGAAAGAAGAAGACGGGCACCCCGCAGCTTCCCGCGCCTTCGAGCGCGCGGAGAAGTGCGGCGGGCAGCAGACCGGAGAACGAGAGCAGGGCGTGCGAGGCCCAGACCATCAGGAAAGCGAGCAGACGCAGCAAATCGAGCTCCGGCCGGTAGAAACGCTCTCCTGCCTCGGACCGGCCGCCGACGAGGTGAACACTGGGTGCGGTCAGAGCCATGGGCTCCCTTCCAGAGCCGCGGACGCGGATCGCGGGCGAACAAACGTGAGCCACGGGGATGCGAACGCCGGACGCGCCGGAGGAGCCGAGGCGAGCAGTTGACGTACGGCGCGGCGCTCGGCGGCCAGCAGCTCCACGCGCGTGAGCGCGGCCGTGTAGAGCACCCAAAAGAGGCCGTTGAAGGAGAGCAGGGTGTTCTCATCGAAGTCGTACAACAAGATCAGGAGCAGGGTTGAAAACGGCCAGGCAGCCTGCGCGTAGTTGCCGGCGCGCAACTCGGGCCAAAGCAGGAACACGGCGCGGGCGAAGCCCAAGGTGAACAGGCAAGCCCCCCGGCCCCGAGTTCCAGCCAGATCTCGAGAAAGCCGTTGTGAGCATGGAAAAGGATGAATCGCAGAGCCACGACGACATCCCAGGAAGGCGGCTGCGCGCCTCGCCAAAATGCGGAGAAACCGTAGCCCAGCAACGGGCGGTGCAGGATGGCGAGCCAAACTTCATGCCAGATGGCGGTGCGCCCGGTGAGGGTCGCGTCGCGTCCGAACAGGGGAGCCAGGGCTGCGAAGTTGAGCGCGACCACCGCGGCGCTGCCCAGGAGCAGCAGAAGCGACCCGACGAACAGGACAGTCCGTGCCCGGATGTCCAGGCGGCAGCTCACTCGAAAAACGGCAAGGCACGACAGAGCAATCAGAGCGATGCCCCACGCGCCGCGCGACCCGCTCAGGATGAGCTCCGCCCCGAACAGAAGCACCATCCCGACGCGGCCCGCGGACCAACGCTGCGAAGCCGCGGCAGCCAAAGCGAAGACCATGGCGCGGCCGCAGGCATTTTTCTGCGTGAACACGCCCTGCCAATCCCCGCCGTGCCCGGTAGAGGCATCGAGGCCCAGCGACGGGAACCCGATGGCGAGAACGGCCGATCCGCAGGCGAGCAGAATGAACGCCCGGCCGACCAGCGAGAGCATGCGCTCCTGAGAGAAAACCTGGGCGAGCAGCACGCCGAAACCCGCCGCGAGCAGAAACGGGACTGCGCGGCGCACCGTAACGAGAGGCGCTTGCGACCAGAGAATCGAGGACGCGCTCCAAGCAGCCGGCACAAGCGGCCATCGAAGGGCAGCCGCCGTGCGGAAGAAAGCGTCCCGGTGCATGAAGAGAAGCAGCGCGATCAGGCCGTTGATGAGAACCTGCGAGCCGACCCCCACGATGACTTGCAGCGCGGTCGCCGATGCGCCGGTCATCTCGTTCGCCTGGTTCGGCGCGATGCCCGGAATCGCCCCGGCCATGCCGAAGAAGACGAGGACGAGAACGACGGCTGCTTCCTGGAAGGCAAATCGCGACGATTTCGTCATGGGGCCGCGTAGATGAGGGCGGACGATGCGGAAGCCGCGATGGAGGAGGCGCCGAGAGCCATGTTTTTGCCCAGCGAGAAAGGAACGTAGACGATGTCATCGTTTTGGAGCGCGATATCGGGAGCTTTGCCGCGCTCGACGGCCCGGAGACGCAGCGGCTGCTCGGTCGCGATCCCGTCGACCTTGCGCAGGAGACGGGCATCGTTTTCGGCGGCGGTCTTGGTGGCTCCGGCCGCGAGCGCGAGCGCCTGCAGGAGGGAGATCCTGGAATCGTCCTGCATGAGGTAGCCGCCTGGCCGCCCGACGTCGCCAAGCACGTAGACGATGCCCGCGCGCGGCACGAGGACCGTGTCGCCCGGCGCGACGTCGACCTCGCCCAGGCCGACCTGGGCGTCCGCATCGTTGGGGACGAGCACCGTCATCGGCGGCCCGCCTGGCCGGCGAATGGTGACGTGCCGGTCGGCGGTCCGGGTCAGACCGCCTGCGGCCGCGAGGACGTCGAGGAGGTTTCGCTTGCTGCTGAGCGGGACGGCTCCGGGACGCGCGACCTCGCCCAAAACTTCGACCTGCTGCGCGGTCGATTCCTCCACGAAGACGGAGACCTGCGGCTGGTTGAGCAGGTGCTTGGCGCGGTAGCTGTCCGCGATCGCATCCGAGGCCTGCGCGGCGGAGAGCCCGGCGACGGGGACTGCGCCGATCAGGGGAAGGGTCACCGTTCCCGCGTCCTTGACGCGAACCTTCGAGTCGAGATCGGGCTCGCGGAAAACGTGGACGGAAACGAGGTCCCCCGGCCCGAGCAGGAGGCTCTCCCGCGCGTCCTGGCCGGGAGCGGGCAGCGCGAGAAGGGCGAGCGAAAAGACGCTAAGCATCCAGCGCGGCATAAGCACCTCCGTCGTAGCCGAAGTATGCGCGGTACTCACCCGAGCCCGACGCGATCCCGTTCAGAATGACGCCGACCGGCGGGCGATGCCCCACACCCTGTCCGAGGGCGTGCAGGCTGCGCTGCAGCGCCTGCGGCGCGGTCCGGTTATGCCTGGCGAGGAGCAGCGCCGCGTCGCAGTGCCTGGCCAGCAGCGCCGCATCGGTGACCGGCAGCACCGGCGGAGAGTCCAGGATCACGATGTCGTGCTCGGCCCGGCAGCGGTCGAGCAGCTCGCCCATCGCTGGCGAGGCCAGCATCTCCGAGGGCAGCGCGGGTTTTTCGCTCCCGCCGAGCAGATGAAAGTCGGGCCAGGCGGGGTAAGGCTGCTCCCAGGACACCGCGCCGGAGCCGGAAAGGGCGGAAGCGAGGCCTTCCCGGCGCGTTTTCTGACTCAGCTTGAACAGGCTGGGCCGGCGCAGATCGGCGTCGATCAGCAAGACCCTGCTCCCGGCCTGGGCGAAGGCGAACGCGAGATTGCTCGCCAGCGTGCTCTTGCCCTCGCCCGGAAGGCAGCTGGTGATCAGCACGACCTTGCACCCGGCGGCCGGTCCGGGGCTTTGCACGGCCGTCCGCACGGTCCTGACAGCCTCCAGAAAGGGCGTCGAAGTTTGGCTGGCAAGGGAAGCAGCCTGAGCCCAGTCCTCGGCCTCCGGGCCCCTGCGCCACGGCAGGCGGCCGCTCGCTTTTCGGGCCGGCAGCACGGCGAGCAGAGGCGCGCCCGTGCAGGCCTCGACCTGCGCCGGCGTTCGAAGGACGCTGCTCGTCAGCTCGGCCAGGGTGGCCGCGCCGAGGCCCGCCGCCAGCCCCGCCAAGGTCGCCGCGCCCAGCCAGAGCAGCCAATTGGGGCTGGCGGGGTGATCCGTGGGCGGCTCCTCGGCCTGGCTCACGACGGAAACGTCGCCGGCGCGCAAGCCTTCGAGCAGCCTGGCTTGCTTGAGCTTCGCGAGCAGGCCTTCGTACAGGGTGCGTGCGCTGTCGGCCTCTTCGCGGGCGAGTTGGTAGGCGAGCACGGAGCTGTTTTGCTCGGTCGCGAGCTGCTTCTGCTTCTCGAAGGCGTCGCGCGCTGCTGTCTCTGCCTGCGCCGCGACCTGCCAATCCGTATGCGCGCGGCGGCCCAGCCGTTCCGTTTCCGCGACGAGAGCGCTCGCGATACCCTCCAGCTGCGCCTGAAGCTCGGCCACCTTGGGGTAGGCCGAGCCATAGCGAACCTGGCTTTCGGCGAGCTCCGAGCGCACCTGAGCTTCCTGCTGCCGCAGGCTTTGGACCAGCGAAAGCGAGCTGTTGACCGAAGCGACCGAGCCGGTGCTGGAGTTGCCGCTCAGGCTGGAGATGAGCTCGGGGCTGCCGCTGGCCGCGACCCGGTCGATGCTTTCCTTGAGGATGCGATTGCTTTCGGCCGCGGTCAGGGTCTGATTCAGGCTGTCGAGCCGCTCCAGCACGACGTTGCGGGATGCATCGCTGCCGAACATGCCGGTACCGCGCTGCAAGGCCACGGCGCGCGCTTCGGTCTGCCCGGCGCGGGTGCGCAGCTCTTCCAGTTGGCCGGCGAGCCAGTCGGAGCCCTGGCGCGTGGAGGTAAAGCGCTGCTCGAAGTTGAGCTCGGCCAGCACCCGAACCACCGTATTCGCGACGGCGGCCGCGCGCGCGGGGTCTGGGTCGGAGTAGGAGACGTCGATGAGCCTGGTTCCGGCCTGCGGCTGCACCTTGAGGTGCGATTTAAAGATGCGCTCGGCCGCGTACCGTCGGTTCGAGGCTTGCGCGAGCGGGACGCCGAGCGGTTCGAGCGGTTTGCGCCACGGCAGGCGGGCGAGCCACGCGTGCAGAAATCCAAAAGTGCCGCCCGCCGAAGCCGGCGCGAAATAATCCTGGGTCGGTTCGAGTCCAGCCTCGCGGATGACCGCGACTGCGAGCGCGGGCGAGCGCAGGATCCCAGCCTTGGTCTGCAAGGTCATCGTGTAGTCGAGCGAGTCGGTGGAAGCGGCCGAGGCGGCTTGGCCCGTCACGCCGTTCTCGAGCCCGAAGGCCCCGCCGTCCATCTTTTGCACCTGGATCTCGGCGGTCGCGCGATAGCGCGGGGTCGCGAACGAACACAGCAGGATCGCGGCCAGAAGTCCGGCGAGCGCGGGCCACGCGATGAGCTGCCATCGCCGCCCGAGCAGCGAGGCCAAGGAGGCCAGCGTAACCGCCTGCGGTGCCGCGACCGGCGTTGAATGGGGCAAGCTCATACTGTGTGCCGCGGCTGACCCGGTTTCAGGGCCTTCCCGCAACTCCTTCAGGGCGACGTTGAGCAAACGCTAGCACCAGTTCCCAAAAAAGAGTACGTTACGTAAGTTTTGCCGTTTGTCTCGGAACTATTGACACGGAGCCGCTTCAGGTAGGTAGATAGGTAAGGCGAGGTTCAATTTGCGAGCCGGGCGCGACTGGAGAAACGGTCACGGAATGACAGCAGCACACCAATCGAGCGGGAACGGCGGAGGCACGGGGCTTTTCACGGTCGGCATCCCCGTGTTCAACGCGATGCCGTACCTGCCGGAGTCGGTCGAGAGCATTCTCGCGCAGGATGCGGAACCATTCGAGGTTCTGGCTATCGTCGATGGATCCACGGACGGCAGCCTGGAATACCTGCACTCGATCCGCGACGCCCGCTTGCGGGTGGTCGAGCAGCAGCACTGCGGCATCACCTTCACGCTGAACCGCATGCTGCGTGAGTGCCGGACGCCCTGGCTGATGCGCCAGGACGCGGACGACGTAGCCGCGCCGGACCGGGTCGCCAAAGTGGCGCAGGCCTTGCGCGCGGCACCGGAAGCCGGAATGTTTTACTCGAACGCGGCCTACTACCCGCACGGCAAGAGCGTCGGGCTGTTCCGCTGCACCCGCGGCACTCCGGACCAGATCCGCTCCGTCGCGCGCGCCGGCTACCTGCCCGCCATCTGCCATCCCAGCGTGACGCTCAACGTCGAGAAGACCCTTGCGATCGGCGGGTACCGGCCGGGTATCCAGTGCGAGGACACGGACCTGTGGTGGCGCATGGCGCTGGCCTACGACATCCACTTCATCCCGGAGGTCCTGCTCTACTTCCGTCAGAACGGCGGCAGCCTGACGACGAGGAATCTGCGGGCGCAGGCGCTGCACGGCCTCTACGTGCAATACCTTCTGTTGTCGCAGTTGCAAAGCCGGACACCGGCGAAGCTTTCCGAGGTCGAGCACGAATTGGGTAGGCTGCTCGAGGAGACGCCCCTGGTCGCCAAAGAAAAGCTGCGCGCCTTCAACATGCACCTGGGCCGGGGAGAACGGCTCAGTGCGTTCCGAGCCCTCTTGGGCTCGGTCTCGGCTTCCCCATCCTACGTGTTTCGGAGGCTGCGGGACGAGTTGCTCCCGAAGGCCGAAATCAGCAACGGCGTGGAACCTCGTTTGTTCCAGCAGAGGGAAGAACTGTTTTGGCCACAGTACCCATCGATCTGACGGAAAGCAGCAAGCGGGTCTGGAAGCGAATTTGGTTCGGCGCGGCTCCGGTCGACGTGCTGGGCATGGACGGCGCGGCGGAGGCCATTCTCCATGCAATCGAGCTGCGGCGCGGAATGGTGGGACCGGAGCCGGTCCAGGTCATGGGGCCGAATGCTTTCCTGGTCACCCTGGCGGCGGCGAACACGAGCTTTGCCAAGGCTCTGCGCAAGGCCGACTTCTGCCTGCCTGACGGCATGTCCGTGGTGTGGGGCGCGCGCCTGCTCGGGGCCAGGATCGCGGCGCGCGTGCCGGGGGGCGAGCTGATGGAGCGCCTCTGCGCCCTGGGGGCCGGGCGAGGGTACTCGATCTACCTGCTGGGCGGCCTGCCCGGGGCGGCCTCCGGGGCGGCGCGGGTTCTCGTCGAGCGCTACCCCGGCCTTCGCATCGCGGGCACCGACTGCCCGGAGCCGGGCTTCGAGCAGGATCACGAGGCAAACGAAACGGTGCGCGCCCGGATCACGGCGGCGCGGCCGGATCTGCTCTTTGTCGCGCTCGGCGCGCCGAAGCAGGAGATCTGGATGCTGGACGAGTGCCCGACGCTCCCGGCCGGGGCGGCGATGTCGGTCGGGGCGGCGTTCGACACGCTGGCGGGCTTGCGGAAACGCGCGCCGGCCTGGACGCACGACATCGGAGCCGAGTGGCTGTACAGGCTGGCGATGGAGCCGCGCAGGCTATGGAAGCGCTACCTGATCGGGAATGCACACTTTTTGGCCATTACCGCGCGCGAAGCGCTGCGCTTGCGGAAGGCCCGTGCGACGGGCAGGCTGCTGCATACCGAGGTGAATCCCACCGAAGAAGCAGACTCCAAAACCTCACGAGTCAGCGCGGCTTCCTGAAGCGCGCGCGAACACCTCGTACCGTGTCCCGCAACCGCCTCCGCGCCTTCTGCGGGACGAACAGGAACACCAGAAGCCGCGCCCAGTCCTTCCATGAAGCGAGCCCGGCGCGTGAGGCGGCCCCCAGCAGCGCCGCGCGCTCCCCGAGCGGGGCACCGCCGGCCTGGGGGGCGCACTCAGTGGCCAGGAATGCGCTGTACGCGCGGGCGGTAAAGAACTCCCGGCGCGCGGACGCCCACTCGAGCGAGAACCGCCAATTGCGCGCGCGGCCCACGCTTTTCCTCTCGCCTTCCACGTGAAAGACGACGAGAGGCGCGGATCCGACCGGAAACACCCGCACCCCGGGAGCGGCGGCGGCGCGGAGAAGCCAGTCCCAATCCTGATGTTTGAGCAGTCCAGGGGTGAACGGGACGCCAAGCAGCAGGGTTCGCGGGGCGAGCAGGGTCGAGGTTTGCAGCAGCGCGGCCCCGTAGCTCCAACCCTTGCGACAGAACAGGTACTCGGCCATGGACCGGTCTGGGCGGTAGGCCTCGCGGGGCCAAACCTGCTCCCATTCAGGGCCGCGCGCGAGCACGGGGCAGCTCAGGACCGGCGTGACGGCAGGATCGAGGGCGCGCGCGAACGCGAGCTGGGCTTCGAGCTTGCCGGGCAGCCATAGATCGTCGTCATCGAGAAACGCGATCCACTCACCGGAAGCCGCGCGTACGCCGGTGTTGCGGGCCTCCCCGCCGCCGACCGGGGATGCCAGCGCGAGCACCCGCACGTCGCCGCTGAACCCGGACAGGGTGGCAACCGTCTCGGGGTCGGGCCCATCGACGACGACCAGAACCTCGAGCGGCGGCCGCGTTTGTGCCAGCGCGCTGCGCACGGCGGCCGCGGCCATGGCTGGGCGATTGCGGGTCGGGATCACGACGGAAACGGTTCCGTGCACGCTGGTTCGGTCTCCGGTGAGAAGGGTGTGGCGCAGAAAGAGCATAAGCTGGTGCAGCGGCTCCGGCTCCCACGAAGTGCTCGAATCGCAAAACCAAAGTAAGGAACGGCGGGAAAAGCATTGCCCATGCAAGCTCCAACGCGGGTGGAAGTAATCGGTTCGGGGCCGAACGGGCTGGCGGCGGCGGTCAGGATGGCGCAAGCCGGCTTCGCGGTCGAGGTCCGGGAGGCGCAGCCGGAGATCGGCGGGGCGTGCAGGACCCTGCCTTTGACGCTGCCGGGCTTCGCTCACGACTTCGGTTCCGCGGTCCACCCGTTGGGAGCGGGCTCGCCGTTTTTCCGAACCCTGCCGCTCGCGAAGCACGGCCTAGAGTGGCTGCACCACGCGGCACCGCTGGCGCACCCGCTCGACGACGGAACGGCGGTGACGCTGGAGCGCGGCCTCCACGACACGGTCGAGGCGCTCGGCGCGGACGGCAAAGCCTGGCGCATGCTGGTCGAACCCCTGGTGGAGGGCTGGGAAGCGCTCGCCCCGGAGCTGCTGCGGCCGCTTCTCCACGTCCCGAGGCACCCCTTGTTTCTAGCCAGGTTCGGGGCATTCGCGGCTCTGCCCGCGCGAGCGCTGGCGCTGCTGCTGTTCCGCCATGAGCGGACGCGGGCGCTGTTCGCCGGGCTCGCCGGGCACTCGTTTCAGTCGCTCGACGCTCCGTTTTCGTCGGCGATCGCGCTGGTTCTGGGTGCTTCGGCGCACGCGGTCGGCTGGCCCATCCCGCGGGGCGGCGCGGGGGCCATCACCCATGCTCTGGCGAGCCTGCTGGTGGAAAACGGAGCGGGCATTTGGGTCGGCGGGCCTGTGCACTCGGTGGAGCAGCTGGGCGAGGGAACCATCGTGCTGGCGGATGTGCGCCCGAAGGCTCTGCTGGGTTTGGCCGCGCATCGCATGCCGCCGATGTACCGGGCCAAGCTGCGGCGTTTCCGCCCCGGTCCGGGCTCGTGGAAGCTCGATTACGCGCTGAGCGAGCCGATTCCATGGAAAGCGGCGGACTGTCGCCGGGCCGGCACGGTCCACCTGGGCGGGACGCTGGGGGAGATCACGCGCGGCGAGCGCACCATGCTGCGCGGGCGCGTGCCGGACCGGCCCTTCGTGCTGCTCGCGCAGCCGACGCTCGCCGACCCGAGCCGCGCGCCCGAGGGCAAGCACGTCGCCTGGGCCTACTGCCACGTCCCGAACGGCGCGGAGGAAGATGCGACCGAGCGGATCGAGGCGCAGATCGAGCGGTTCGCGCCGGGGTTCAGGGAGTGCGTGCTGCACCGCACGGTTTCCGGGCCGAAGCAGCTCGAAGCCATGGACGCGAATCTCCACGGCGGCGACATCAGCGGAGGCGCGATGGACCCGGCGCAGCTGCTCTTCCGGCCTACGCTCGGCGCATACAGCACGCCGGACCCCCACATCTTCCTGTGCTCGTCGTCGACGCCGCCGGGCGGCGGGGTGCACGGGATGTGCGGGTTTCACGCGGCGGAGGCGGCCCTGGCGCGCTGGTAGTCAGCGCTTGCGCGCCGGCTTCGCGAGCGCGGCGCTCTGCTCCAGCACCGCGCTCAGCACTTCCGGGAGCAAGGGTTGGGGGCGCATCGCCTCCCAGGGGTCGCGATCCAGGCGCCCGCGCCATGCGGCGAAGTTCGCGACGGCGTAGTCGAAGGGCCCCCGCGCCAGCTCCTCCCAGGCAAGCGGGACGGCGGCGCGCATCCCGGCGCGGGCTCGCGGCGACCAGGGCGCGACAGCGGTGGCCCCGCGCTCGTTGCGCATCCAGTCCAGGAAGATGCGCCCGCCGCGGGCCGCCTTGGTCATCTTGATGAGGTAGAGCTTGGGGTCGGTGCTCTCGATGGCCGCGGCCAGCCCGCGCGCGAACAGCTTCATCTCCGGCCAGGCAACGCGCGGTTCCAGAGCCGCGACGAGGTGCAGCCCCTTGCCGCCGGTCGTTTTCACGAAAGTTTCGAGGCGGAGCTCGCGCAGGAAAGCGCGGATCGCCAGGGCGCTCTCGACCACCGTGCTCCAAGGCAGGCTCTCGTCCGGGTCCAGGTCGAGGACGAGGCGGTCGGGCAGCTCCAAATGCGCGGCCCGCGAGCCCCACGGGTGCAGCTCCAAAACGCCGAGCTGGGCCAGGCCGAGCAGGGCTTCGGTGGAGTCGACCGAAATGTACGGCTCCGTGCGGGCGGGGTCGGCCGCGTCCGGCACGTCGATGGCGACGAGGCTCTTCGGCAGCCCGGTTTTGATGTGCTTCTGGAAAAAGCAGGGCTTCCCTGCCCCGTCCGGGCAGCGGACGATGGAGCAAGGCCTGCCGGCCAGGTGTGGCAGCATCGCGGGCGCGACAGCTTCGAAGTAGTCCGCGAGCTGCTGTTTGGTGGTGCCGGTCGCGGGATCGAGAACCTTGTCCGGATGGGTCAGCCGAACTGCTGCCTGCCGGTCCGCGCTCACCCTTTTCGCAGGCAAAGCACCCGTTGTAGGCGAACCCGGCTTGGGCTGCTTGCGCGATGCCTTTTTTGCCGGCGGGACCTCGTCTCCGAGCAAGTCCGGGACCGGCGGCTTCACCTTCTCACGAACGACCTCCGCAGCCGGCTTATCCGCCCGCAAGCCCTGGAAGGAGGCGTGGCGGACCGCGCCATCCTCGGTCCATCCGGCGAACTGGACCTCGCACACCAGCTCCGGTCGGACCCAGAGGGCATCCCGCCTGGCCAAGCGGTCGAGCGGCTGGGCGTACGCCGGCTTGGCCTGCCTGAGCGGTTCGAGCGCGGCGCGGAGCTTGCGGGCCGTTGCCTGCGGGAAGCCCGTCCCGCAGCGTCCGCAGTGGATCAGTTCGCCCTCGCGGTAATAGCCCAGCAGCAGCGAACCCAGGCCCGCGCCCCCATCCTTGGCCGGGGTAAAGCCGGCGATCACGAACTCCTGCCGCTGCACGCACTTTAGCTTGAGCCAGGTGTCGGTCCGTCCGCTTACGTACGGCG
Organism: uncultured Acidobacteriaceae bacterium; assembly: GCA_964250195.1. Lineage (GTDB taxonomy): Bacteria > Acidobacteriota > Terriglobia > Terriglobales > Acidobacteriaceae > EB88. The sequence continues at coordinate 1,279 of CAXUEU010000011.1, read as the reverse complement.
CGTCGGCTTGCTTCGACAGGATGCCTTCCGCGCCGAGCGAGCAGGCATGGGCGTACACCTCTTCGGCTTCGAACTGGAGGTGCGGGCTGTAGCCGAGCAGCTTTTGCCCGGCCCCCTGCGCCAGCGGCTCGAGCAGGGCCTTGCGGGCGTGCAGCGGCAGGGAGCGCAGGTCGCGTCCGTCAAGATAGAGAAGGTCGAAGGTAAAGAATGTCAGCGCTTCGGTTTCATTGCTCTCAAAGGCAGCCTGGAGCTTCCCGAAGCTGGAAGAGCCGTCCGGATTGAGGGCGACGAGTTCACCGTCGAGGATGGCTCCCTCAACCTCGATCGCTGCGCATGCACGCGCGACGGCGCGCATTCGGTAGGTCCAGTCCAGGCCGGAGCGGGTGTAAAGGGTCGCCTGGCCGTCATGAAGGTGCGCCTGGATGCGGTAGCCGTCGAGCTTGAGCTCGTGCAGCCACTGCGCGCCGGGCGGGATGCGCTCGGCGGGCGTGGCGAGCTGCGGCGGTACGAAGCCCGGCATGGGCGCGGCCGGAGCGCTCTCGATCCAGGCGCGCGCGGTGCTTTGCTCTGCCGCCGGCCGGGCTCGCTCGACCTTGCGCCGCAGGCGTGACCGGTTCGCCGAGCTTGGCTTTCGATCCACCTCGTGCGACTGCCAGACATGATCCTCGGCGGCGGCGATGGCTTCGAGGCTGCGTCCGGTCACGGCCGAGTCCGGCGCCTCGTCCGTGATCGCCGGCGCTCCGGGCGGGCGCTCCAGACCGTCGTGCTCCTTGATCAGCAGCCAGTTCGGTTTCGCTTCGCGGGCGGCCTTGCCTCCCATCCGGACCAATGTCCAACGACCTTGCAGCTTCGTGCCGCGCAGCATGAACTTGAGCGAACCTTTGCGCAAACCTTCGTTGAAGTCGGTGCCGGGCAGCGGCTCCCACGTCCCCTGGTCCCAGACCATGACCGTGCCGCCGCCGTACTGGCCCTTCGGGATCGCACCCTCGAAGCCGCCGTATTCCATCGGGTGGTCCTCGACCTCGACGGCCAGACGCTTGTCGGCGGTCGAGTAGCTGGGACCTTTCGCGCAAGCCCAGCTCTTGAGCACGCCATGCCAGCCCAGGCGGAAGTCGTAGTGGAGGCGGGTCGCCGCGTGCTTCTGGACGACGAACGGTAGTGCCGCGCCGGTCTGCGCCGAGGACGCGCCGCTGGGCTCGGCCGTGACGGCGAAGTCGCGCATGGCGCGGTAGCGGGCCAGCTGCGCGTCGACGGCACGCGAGGGGGATGGGGTTTGGGG
>CAXUEU010000010.1:0-42943 GCA_964250195.1 uncultured Acidobacteriaceae bacterium | reverse complement strand
GAGGGTGAGAGGCTGCTGAGCATGTGACGCGGCCGGAAAGAGAGCGAGAAGCAGGGCGGCGCGGCGGAAGGTGAGCGAGGGCATACGAGTTCTCTTTGAATGGGTCGGGTCAAGCCGTGGTAGGTTGCCCGCGACGCCGCGGCCCGGCCTGGGACTCTCTAGAGCATAAGAGATGTGGGGCCGATCGACGGAACAATCGTGTGAAAAGGGAGCGGAGGTCGAGCAGGCGCAACTCTTTGCCTTCGGAGGCGAGAAGTCCCGCAGACAGGCTTTTACCCGTGATGGGCGAAGCGAGGGCCGCGCATGGAAAGCATCGGGAGTATCGGGTTTCAGCTGCCGAAGCGCGGCTGATCAAGCTCAACGGGGACGGGAGCATTCCGGACGCCTCGAACCTGGACACACCAATCTCGACGAAACCAACCTCGCCGGCAACAAGAACGGCTCGCTGCAGGTCTCGCCCGACAGGAGCCAGATCACGAAGGGAAGCCGACCCGACGCAGATCAAGATCACCGACGGCGATGGCAAGAGCGTTGGCAACGGGGCCTCGGGCGGGGCGTGCCAGTACCCGACCCGGGACCAGGTGGCGGACCCGAAAGGCAACCCGATGACGATGGCGATGGACAAGTCGAACTTCCACGACAACAGCTTCTCGAAGTAGCGTGACCGCCTGCGCGGACCCCCAAAGCGTGCGCTATGCTTGCGCTTTGGGGGTGTCCATGCAGCCAGCGTCACGCATTTTCATGGGGTTCGTCGGGTTCGTCGGGGCGGTTCTGGGCGGCGCGGGGGCGGCCCACGCGCAAAAGCCCCTGCCGCACGCCCACATCTACCCCGAGGTCGCCGCGGCCGAGGGCGACATCGCCTCCGCGCTGGCCGCGGCGAAGCGCGAGCACAAGCGGGTGCTGCTCGACTTCGGGGGCGACTGGTGCGGCGACTGCCAGGTGCTGAACGTGTACTTCCACCAGCCTGAAAACCTCGGACTGCTCGACAAGCACTATGTTCTGGTGGACGTGAACGTCGGACACTTCGACCAGAACGTAGAGCTCGCGGGCAGGTACGGCATTCACCTCGACAATGGGGTCCCGCAGCTCGCCGTGCTGACCTCGACGGGCAAGCCGGTGGTCGAGCAGCACGGCGAGTTCCGGCAGATGCGCGACATGGAGTCTTCCTCCGTGCACGAGTTCCTCGAGAAATGGAAGTAGCGCGGCAAGCCGTTCGCATCTGATCCTCCGAGGAGCGCGAACCATGGATAAGGTAGCGGTGCCGGAAGAGCAGGTAGTGCCGATGGACGCGGTGGCGGCCGGGATCGAGGGTCTGCGCATCGCGTTCGTGAACGTGTTCGGGGTACGGCACGCGGGCGGCAGCTGGACGCTGATCGACGCGGGGCTCCCCGCGACAGGCGGCATGATCCGCCGCTGGGCGGAGAAGCACTTCGGCGGCGCGCCGAATGCGATCGTGCTGACGCACGGGCACTTCGACCATGCGGGCGGCGCGCCGACGTTGGCCGAGGAATGGGACGCGCCGGTCTATGCGCATCCGCTCGAGTTTCCCTACCTGACCGGCGGGAGCGAGTATGCGCCGCCGAACGCTGGGGCGGGCGGCGGCGCCATGAGCCTGCTTGCGCCGCTCTATCCCAAGGGCCCCATCGACCTGGACGGCCGCATGGTGCCCATGGGCGAGGGAGCGCTCGCGGCGATGCCGGGCTGGGAGGTGCTGCACACGCCGGGCCACACGCCGGGCCACTGCTCGCTCTACCATGCGGGGACGCGGGTGCTGCTGGTGGGGGATGCTTTCTGCACCACGGGGGCGGAAAGCTTCTTCGAGGTCGCGGTCACGCAACAGCCGGAGCTGCACGGGCCGCCCGCATACTTCACCTCCGACTGGGCGGCGGCGCAGGACTCGGTCGAGCGCCTGGCGAAGCTGCCGGTTTCCACGGTAGCGCCGGGCCACGGCAGGCCGCTCGCCGGCTCGGGCCTGCAGGCGGAGCTGCGGGAGCTGGCGCTGCGCTTCCGGGCCGTCGCGGTGCCGGACAACCGGCGCTGACACTCCACATGCTCTACACTCCAAGGGAGCGCGCGGGCCTATAGCTCAATCGGTTAGAGCAGCGGACTCATAATCCGTCGGTTCCAGGTTCAAGTCCTGGTGGGCCCACCATGTATAACAACAATGGAATGAATGCTTTAAGGGTGTCAAGGAAAACTCTAATACTCTAGAAGCACTTTAGCTGGTGGCTGTTCTGGTGGCTCTTCATTTTCAGGTTGTGGCCTCCCTTTTGGACTGGGTGATCCGGTGCACTGGGGAATCTTTTCGGTTTGGGCTCAGGTGGCTGTACCGCGCGGCCATGGATAAGCTGACGTGTCCGGCGGCCTCCATGATCTCCAAGGTGCTTGCTCCCGCCTCTGCCAACCAGGAGCAAAATGTGTGCCGATTGCAATGCCAGACGTAATCTTCAATTCCGGCCTCCTCAACGCAGGGATCGAACCAGGATCTATTGCTCAGCCATTTCCGCTTGCCTGCCACCGTCTCCGTTTTCCCGCGTGGGAACATCCTGCCTTTTACTTTTGAGTTAACCCGGAGCAAGGACTCGATTACCTCCATGGCGTCGCCGTTCAGAGCCACGGTGCGCGGCTTTTTGTTCTTGGTCACGGTGGCGGGCAGTCGGATAACCCTTTGCTTGCGGTCAAACCAACGCCATTCCACACGGTACTGTTCGGATAGGCGCATACCTGCGTTGACGCTGACCACGTACTCGGCCAGGTGCTCAGGGTGCTTGGCGGCGATCACGGTCTTAAGACGGGCGTACTCGTCGTGGGACAGGTAGCGTTCCCGCGCGTTGGTCTCTTTGCGATGTTGTGCATCGCGGGCGGGATTCGTGGCTATTTTGGAGTTGCGGATGCCGAGGCGGTAGGACAGGCTCAGGAACGCCTTGTATCTGTTGTAGGTGGCGGCGGTCTTACAGTGGCTGTCCAGCCAGCGCTCGATGTCTGAGGGGATCAGGGCTGCCGCCTCCCTGTGGCCAAGCGCTTCAGTCACAATTCGCGCTTTGGTCACGTAGCCTGCCCGGTCGCTGTGGTGGACTGTGTAATCGAGGACCAGGGCCGAGAGGTCTGCGATCGTTGTCCTGCTCCGCTTCCCCAATTCGGGGAGACGCAGATTTAGGGATGCTGCGGCCTTTCTGGTTTGGTAGAGCTTGAGGGCGTCAGACTTTCGGCCCACCTTGACCCTGTGACGCTTACCGTCCGCGAAATAGTTAATCCACCACACCCCCGAGTTCGGGGGCCTCTCGAATACGCCTCGCATTGTCGGCCTCCTGGTAACTGTCACCACGGACCGACGCTAGCACAATTCGATGGACCAGAAATCAGGCGGCGGCTATGACGGAATCGTAATGGTTCGCTGCGGCGAAGCGCACCAGCTCACCATGCGGCACCAGAACTTTCTTGCCGATACGTCGGGTCGCGAGGCGCTTATTGGCAATAAGGTAGTCGAGCGAGCGAATGCTGATTGAATGCTGGAGAGCGGCGGTCTTCCGGTCATACAGAAGCCGGGGCTGGACGGGAGCGTAGAGAGCGGTCTTGGACTTCATGGAGGCCAACACCGGTCCCACGGCCTCCGCCCGAAATGTCTCCTTCGAAATTTTCTTCAGGCTGTTCCTGGTTGCCCTGGCAGTGTGGATTGCAAAGCGAGAAAACCTAGTCCTCGGTACGCCCCAGCACCACGCAGACCCCTTGCTGCCTACGTTCCCAGTTCGGCAGTAAGTCGAATCCTTGCACGCTAGAGCACTTGATAAAGTCCGGCAAGAGTACGAAAGTACCGTTGACCCGCCATCCGCGTCGGGATAGCTTGGAGACGGCTCCAGACCGGTTTGATCAGGCTGCGGATGAGATCGTGGTAAGCGCATCTACCTGCAAGATCGCGCTGTGGCTCAGTTCCATCGAGCGGCGCGCAATGAACGCTCATCCTGTGCGCGTGCGGCAGGAGCGCGGCGTCGGCCTTCTTCAGCTTCTCCACCGAGCAATGCTTGCAGTCCCGCTTGGCGATGAGGGCGCGATGTTATCAGGTTGGGCGACAAAGAACTCGATTTCGTGCGGGTCACCGGTGCCGCTTACGATGTAGGACCAGATTTCAGGCGGCTGCCCCTCAAATACGGAGTCCCGCGAGCGGCGCGGGGTCGGTGAGGCGGCTTGCGAAATGCGCCCACGCTCGACGGCAAGACGCTTCCACCTCAGTCGCCGCAGCGTCGGCCAAAACCGATAAGACATCCCCCGCTCGCTGATCGCACTGAGGTCTGGCCCGCTGCTCGAACGATGCAAGACGGCTGATCATGGACGCCTGTGAGCAGCAGCGCGGCTTCCAGCCACTGCGCCCTGGTTGCGCCTGCCTCGTCCAATACGAACAGCCAAGAGTACTCCAGCATGTCTTGAATGCTGCTGTCGGTATGCTCAGGCGGGAAGCATGGCTCGCGACCGTCATCGAGTGCTTCCGTCCAGTGCCCGATGAGCCAGTAGCCCTTGAAATAGCTGCCACCCAGCAGCGAACGCAATCCAACACTAGCTGGAAGAAAGCTCTTCGATTTGTCTCCCAAGTCATGATCTTACTTAGCTCCGCCTTTTGTCAGGGGCGGAACGCGGTGATAAGCAGGAAGTTTACACCGGGCTCAATCCGTTCCAATAGCCCGCTTAAGCTGGTCTCGATCGCGCTCCGCGACTCCCCGCCTGACGGTTGATCGATGTAGACCACCAGATCGACCGAGTACCGACGCGCTTCGGGAACGGGCTTTGCTGCCGGTTTCGGTGCGCGATGCCGCATGATTCAGACCCTATATCGAATGTTCTCCCCGAAAAATTCGCAGGCTCCATCTCGATACACAGGTTTCTGCTGCCCCGGGAGTGTCGACCGTTTACAGCGCCGGACCGGTCTCGGAGCGCCTTCCGATAGGTGGCCCTGGAGAGTCTGCCGCAAATTGCCAGTCGAGTCATGCGGACCGGTACTGCCCTTTGGAAGCAGAACTGACGCTTGGGCCAACAAACTCCCAGCGTCTGGACTGCCTCCGCGAGCACCCGCTCGCAACCTACCGTGGAGCAGCTCTATGAGCGAGCACACCGCACCGACTCCGGCGACCGAGACGTCCTCGACCGCTACGCCTCAACCCACACCGTCCTCGAAGGCCGCCGCTTCTACGCGAGTGCCCGAGCCGGGCCATGCGGCCAAATCCGCTTGGAACATCGCCCAGCTTCGGCTCCCGCAGGATTACGCGGCGGCCAGCTCGGAAGCGTGCAGGCTTCCGTCCCCGTCGGCAAGCCCGGCCCGCACACCTACTTTCAGGTCCACCCGGAGTGGCAGATCCATGTAGCGACTCTGGCCCACGAGGATGCGCTTTACCTGGTGTCGGCGAGCCTGCGCGACGCGCTCGAAGGCGACACGCGGATCAAGCTCGTCGTCCCGTACATCACGCGCGATGGCGACGTCGGGTTCTGGCCTTTGAACCCGGTCCAAGCCACTGGCCGGACTGACGAGTGGACCGCTTCCGCGCACAGGGTACTCATTGCCGCCCGCAAGGGCTGGGTGCGGATGCGCTCGAATATGCGGACCCGCAGCTATGACCTGATCCGCCCGGAAGTCGCCTGGGAAGAGCCGACCTGGCCCGGCCAGGATTTCGAGTCTCTCCTCGAAGCGGCCCTCGGGGACCGGGTGATCGACACCCTCGACCACCCGGTCGTGCGCGCGCTGGCGGGTGAAGCGTGATCCCCGCCGGGTTTTCCAGCTGCTGGTTCGTCGATTTTGAGTACCGGCAACTGCCCGGCGAGCTGCCCTCGCCCATCTGCCTCGTGGCGCATGAGCTGCGCTCCGGGGCGAAAATCGAGCTGTTCGGCGACGAGCTGACAAGCAGGAAGCGTCTACCCTATCCGGTGGACGCTTCGGCGCTCTTCATTGCGTATGCCACGGCGGAGCTGGGCTGCCACATCGCCTTGGACTGGGCTCTGCCGCAAAACGTGCTCGATTTGTACGCCGAGTTCCGGTGCGTGACAAATGGACTCCACCTGCCCCTGGGCAACGGCATCCTGGGTGCGTTGCACTACTACGGCCTGCCAACGATTGACGTGGACCAGAAAGAAACCATGCGCGATCTGGCCATCCAAGGCGGCCCGTTCAGCCCGGACGAGCAGACGGCACTGCTCGCGTACTGCGCCGGGGATGTCCGGTCCTTAACTCGGCTCTACGAGGCGATGGCGGGCCATATCGACCTGCCGCGCGCCCTGTTCCGGGGGCGGTATGTTCGCGCCCTCTCGCAGGTCGAAGTGCGGGGTCTCCCGATCGACACACACAATCTTATGCGCCTGCGCAACGGCTGGGAGGAGTTGCGTTCCGGCTTGATCGGCAACGTGGATAGGCTATTCGGCTTCTTCGACGGTTGTTCTTTTCGCGCGGACTGCTTCGAGCGTTGGCTGAGGCTCCATAAAATCGCATGGCCAAGGCTGTTGTCGGGGAAGATGTGTTTGGACGACGACACCTTCAAGACCATGGCGAGTGCTTACCCGGAACTCGCCTCTGTACGGGAGCTGCGCAGGACGCTTGCCACCATGCGCAGCTTCAACCTTCAAGCGGGCGTGGACGGACGGAGCCGGGTCTCGCTCATGCCTTGGGCATCGCGGACAGCCCGCAATCAACCCGGCACCAGCCGTTTCTTATTTGGCCTGCCTGCTTGGATGAGGGGCTTTCTCCAGCCAGCGCCGGGCCGTGCCCTCTCGTATGTCGATTGGAGTCAACAGGAATTCGGTATCGCAGCGGCGCTCTCCGGGGATGCCGCGATGATGGCGGCTTACTCCAGCGGCAACCCATATCTCGCCTTCGCCAAGCAGGCCGGAGCCGTGCCGCCGGATGCAACGAAGGCGTCACACGCCGCCGAGCGCGAGCAGTTCAAGGCATGCGTCTTGGCGGTCCAGTATGGGGTGGCTGCCGAGAACCTCTCCCTGCGGATCGGCCAGACACCGGCGCATGCCCGTGCCCTGCTCCAGCAGCACAGGCGAACCTACCGCGCCTACTGGGTCTGGAACGACCGCGCCTGGGAGCACGCCCTATGTCATCGCAGGCTCCAGACGATTTTCGGGTGGACCATCCGGCTCGGCAAGGACATCAATGAGCGCAGTGTCCGCAACTTTCTCATGCAAGCCAATGGTGCTGACATGATGCGTATCGCCTGCATCCTTGCCGCCGAAGACGGGATCGAGGTCTGCGCCCCCGTGCACGACTCCTTTTTGATCGAGGCCGGGATTGACGAGATCGAGGACACCGAACGACACATGCAGGCACACATGGTCGAAGCGAGCCGCATCGTGCTCGACGGCTTTGAGCTTCGGTCGGACGCGAAGCGGATCGTCTACCCGGATCGCTACCTGGATGGTCGTGGAGCGGCCATGTGGGAGCGCGTCATGGGCCTGCTGTCTAAGCCGGACGTGACTGGCAGAGCGCCTAAGATGTAGCGCCGGTGCAGCATCGATGTAGCACCTGCGCTCACCTGTCCGTTCTTACATTTATCTCTTTCTTAAGGAAGATATGTCGAACTTCTTGGCATCCGTCGCTGTCACCGTTAGTCCACAAGAGATCGTTGCCTCCCCCTGACTCGAAAACTGGGCCAAGGGAACGAGCAGTGCGCTTTGTTCGGGGTCCAATCCCCGCTGAATGGCTGGAGCAAGCAGCCCGTCTACCGGGAAAAGCGCTCCACGCTGCGCTGGCTATCCGGTACCTGGATGGCTTCGACGGGACGGATACGGTCAAGCTGCGGCCGTCCGTGCGTGACGATTACGGAATGGACAGGTTCTCGTGCAATCGCGCCCTAGAGCAGCTGGAAGCGGCTGGGCTTGTCAGGGTGCTACGCAAGCCTGGTACAGCGCCTATCGTGACGATCCTAGCTGTGAGCACGCAACAGAGTGACTCCAGTCGGACTGTGCAGTAGAGCCAGATCGGGGGGGGGGGACACACGCCCGTTGACAGGTACAGGCATATTTGTAGCCCTAGCTATCTCGGAGCGCCCAGAACCCGGCGATTGGACCTGAGCGCGACTGCCCCAAGCAACAGGATCACGCCGATGAGTGCGGACCACAGCAGTGCCGGGTGCCGGTCTGTGAATGGGCGCTCGTCCGGGCGAGCCTGGTAGCCGGGATTCGCTTGTTCCCGGCCAGCTACAGCTTGCGTCGGGTTCGCTACCGCAGTATGAAGAGCGGCATAGTCGTACCGGGGTGGCGGGAGCCCAGGATCGCCGTAGAAGAGGGCGTACCGGCTCCGGCCATCGACCTCGAAGCAGAGGTGGCGCTCCAGCATGTCGAGCCGGACCGAGGAAAGCGGGAGCGGCGCATCGTCGCCGTTCTCGACCGCGACCATCCATTTGGACGGTGCGAGGTCGGCGGCTGAAAGCGTGTCGATAGCTAAATGCTCTTCATCAATTCTGTGTCCAGTCTCATTCGCGTGCAGCCGGAGCAGCGTGCCGGAATATGTTCTCGGCTGAGAAGGTTCCGCATCATCTGTCTCCCTTGTTGGGATTGTCGGCAGGACGGAAACGGCGACCTCGCGGCTGAAGTCCCGAGGTTTCGGCCCAACCACGAAGAGAACTCGGTCTACAGGCACATGGGCAGGTACGGTGAACTCGACGATAGTCCGGCGGTTCTCGTCGCGGAGTTGACCGGATCGCGCGACAGTCCGATAGACCGGCTCCTTCATGGGCAGCCGCAGGACAGTAAGCTCGGTGATCGTGTCCGGCGCGACCGGGCCGGTGACGCGGAAATGCAGGTAGCGGAAGTCTGATGGCGGCAGGTGAAGGTTGGTGCTGCGCTCAAGCTTCTGCCGGGACAGATCGAAAATGGTGAAAGCCCCGAGCCTTGTCTCTCGCGCACCCTCCTGCGTTCGGCTTCCCGTCACCGTCACGGTGGCAAGAAAGTCTTCCGCCCCAATCCCGAGTTCGACGTCACTGTAGCCGCCTTCCGGCATGATGGCGTCGAAAACAGTGTCGCTGCCCTGCACTCCTGCATTGAGCGGCAGGATTGTTTGCGTGGCAGCCTGAACTGGAGCCGCTTGCCGGATGACATACGGCGTTTCCGTGTTGCCCCGGTACAAGCGCAGGTCAGCTAGCTGCGGTGCCGCGTGGGCGAAGAGATTCGCGTCAAGAGGAACGCAGCTTTGCAGGTCGGTCTGCGGAACAGCAAGGATCGGACGTTCATACCGGAAATATTGAGTCGCAGGCGTCCGGGTCGAAGGCGCGACGGTGTCGAAAGCGAGAAGCAGAGAAACGGCGGAAAGCCTCATGAGGTCTGGTCTTCCGGAGTGCGGAGGTGGAGCCAGTCGCGCTGATAGACAAAGCTGACGGCGAGAAGCAGCGCGCCTGGGCCCATGAAGCTGAAAACCCGATAGCCCTAACTCAGCTCGCTTATATCGATGAGGAAGACTTTGCCGATCGCGAGGGCGAGCAGTACGAGCGCCTGCCAGCGCACGAACTGCGACCGCCGCCGGAAGCCCGCGCCAAGCAAGACGGCACCGAAGAGCATGAAAAGCGCGAGTAGCTGAACTGGGCGTAGATGCGATACTCATGCATTTCTCGCGCGTGCCCGCGCCAGTTCACAAACCACCAGTAATTATGGATTTCCCACCCGGCGCGAGAAGGATGAGCACGTTGACGAGCGAGGCGGCTATGACCGAGATGTTGGCCCACGCGATCTCCGGGTGCGGTCCAGCTCTACATGAGCTTGATCGGTGCGTCGAGCAAGAAGATCGGTAAAACCGAACACGGCAATGGCGGCAAGATAAGTCCCGAACCGCTCGTTGAAGAGCGGGGTGACCGACGCCGGAGGGTTGACCAGCACGAGCGACCCGAGCCCGAGCGAAAGACAGAGCAGGGCGAGTACCCGGAGAACCGGAGGGCTTGCTTTTTGCAGCTCCGCCCGACTTGCGGCCCACAGAAGCGTCGCGCCTTCAACCAGCCAGCCGATGATCAGCCAACGGCCATGTGCCTTGAGCGGGACGGCGATGGAGAGAAACACGACGGCCAGGGTCAGGTGCAGCGTCGTGGTGATTGCCGGGTTTCGCGCAGGGGCGACCGGGCAGGCAGGCGAAGCAAGAGCAGGTAGAAAGCGGCGAGCGAGACCGCAAGCCACGGCTCGGCCCATGCCGCGTCGGCTCGTCGAAGCATGTCGAAGAAGAGGAGGAAGGTCAGTGCTGCATTCACGAGCGGCATCCAGACCAGGGTCAGCCCACCCCAATTCGTCAAACGCCCTTCATCGTGCTCCAGGCGGACGAGGCGCGGAGCTAACCCGAAGAGAAGCAGGAAAGAGGTGAGAAAGAAGGCCGTGCGTCCGAACTGAAGATCGGAGTACCAAGTGAGATACCAGTCGATCACAAGCAGAGCTGTGCCGTTGAAGGCTCCAAAGAGCAGGCGCGACCAGGGCCGCAGCATGGCGAGGGCAAGCACGGCAAGATCCAGGATCAGCAGGTACGTAAAGAGGCTTACCTCATGGTCGCCCCCGGTGGACACCAGGACAGGCGTGCTGAGGCTGCCCACGATGGAGTGGAGCGCCAGCAGCTCTGAATTCTCACGCCAGGACAGGAAAGCATTGAAAGCCGTCACCGTGACCATGGAGGCAAAAGCCGCACCGGCGGGCACGAGGTGAAAGAGCGAGAAAGCCGCTCACAATGACAGATAGAGGATGCCGCTGCCTACCGCCTTGAGTGAGTAGGAGAAGGCCGGATACCCCCGGCGCTGAAAGCGCTCCGACCAAGCGATGAGCCCCGCGCCCGCAAACAGCCCGATGACCACCCGGCCCAGGGGCCGACCCAGTGGTTGTCGATGGCCAGTTTGAGGAACCACGACATACCTACGAGGACCGCGAGGATGCCGACGCGGTTGAACCACTGCGAGACGATTCGGCTTTCGAGCGAGGGCTGCTTAGCTTTCCAGGAGAGGGTAACGCCCGGAAGCGGCGGCGCTGGAACGGGGGCGGAAGGCGTAGTGGGCTGTTTTGTGAGAACGGGTTTGACCGGCGGGGAAGGCTGTTCGAATACCTGCTTCAAGTCCGGCTCGGCTCCTTCGCTTACGACGATGCCGTGGCTGCGCAGGGCGTCCTCAAGCAGGCCCACGCGCGAGCGAAGTGTCGCGACCTGTTCGGCGAGGCTGCTCGTTCGGTTGTCGTCCACTGCGGTCCACTTTATCGGACAATCCGCGCTGAAAACAGAGATGGCTCAGGAAACCGGCGTCCGTCTTCCTTTAAGTTAATAACGTCAGTGCTGACACACTTGCGCTGTGACCGGAGTGGCCGAGATAGGAGCGGTGCTGATTTTTAAATGCGTCCTATCCAAAGTGCCTCCGCTAAACTGGATCCCATGCTGCTGACGCTTTCCACCACGCACCGGCCCGCGACCGATCTCGGCTATCTGCTCCACAAGAACCCGGCGCGGGTGCAGACCGAGGCGCTCCCGTTCGGGCAGGCGCACGTATTCTATCCGGAGGCGGAGGAGGAACGCTGCACGGCGGCGCTGCTTTTAGAGATCGACCCGGTGGCGCTGGTGCGCGGGCGCGAGGACGCCGGGCAGGCCGAGCAGTACGTGAATGACCGGCTTTATGCCGCCAACTCGTACCTGAGCGTCGCGATGGGACGGCTGCTCGCGACCGCGATGGCCGGGCGGAGCAAGGAGCGGCCTGAGCTGGCTGAAACCGCGATCCCGCTCGCGGCGGAGCTGCCGGTGCTCGCCGGAGATGGCGCACTGGTGCGGAAGCTCTTTGAACCGCTCGGGTATGAGGTTCACGTCGAGGAAGGGTTAGTTGATTTGGCTTTCCGGAATGGGGCGCGTCGCCGTATGTTTCGCTCCGGCTCAGCGGGACCAAGCGGCTCCAAGACTTGCTCACGCACCTGTAAGTGCTCATCCCGGTGCTCGACGGCAAAAAGCATTACTGGGTCGCGGAGAACGAGATCGAGAAGCTGCTCCGGCGCGGCGAGGGTTGGCTGGCAGCGTATCCGGAGCGGGAGCTAATCGTCGCGCGCTACCTCAAGCGGCAGCGCAACCTGACCCGCGAAGCGCTGGATCGCCTGCTGATGGATGAGCCGGTTCGGGAGAAAGGCCCCGCGCAGCCAGAGAGCCTGCATGAGCAGCGGCTCCGTGCCGCCCTGGCCGAACTGAAAGCAAGCGGGGCCAAGCGCGTGCTGGACCTGGGCTGCGGCGAGGGCAGGCTCGTGCGGCTGCTGCTTGCGGAACCGCAGTTCGAGCAGATCGTGGGCATGGATGTCGCGTCTCGGTCACTGGCGATCGCGCGGGAGCGGCTGAAGCTGGACGAACTGCCGGAGCGGCAGCGGGCGCGGGTCGAGCTGATTCAAGGCTCGCTCGTCTACCGCGATGCGCGGCTGGGCGGGTTTGACGCCGCCGCGATCGTCGAGGTCATTGAGCACCTGGATGCGGCGCGGCTGCTGGCCTTTGAGCGCGTGGTCTTCGAGTTCGCGCGACCGCGACATATCATGCTGACCACGCCGAATGCCGAGTACAACGCCCGGTTCGCTGGGCTGAGCGCGGGCGAATACCGGCACGGGGACCACCGCTTCGAGTGGACCCGGAGCGAGTTCGAGGCGTGGGCGGGCCGGGTTGCGGAGCGGTTCGGCTATGCAGTCCGGTTCGCGGCGGTGGGGCCGGAAGAGCCGGAGCTGGGCGCGCCGACGCAGATGGCGGTGTTCTCGCTTGCGTGAAACTAACGGTAAGCTGCTAGTGAGACCTGCGATGGCGATCAACTTTAATACCGGCAATCAGACCTTTCGACAAGTCCTAGGCAATGGCCTTACTTATTCCATCCCTCGCTTTCAAAGAGATTACAGCTGGACATCGGACGAGTGGGATGATCTTTGGCAAGATATCGTTCGCCGATAAGGTTAAAGCTTATTGGGACAGTGAATTCTCAATAACTAGAGCCATCGCGGAGAACAATAATGATTGGAATGCGGATCGTATCGCCTCCAGGCAAAGTTGGATGGCGGCTCAGGCGACAGCCATCTGGAGGATCGCCTAGCTCGCCTAAGAACGGTCCGGAGAGCAATAAGCGCAGCCCGAGCGTTCTGACACACCCGGCTTGAAACCGCGCGGTTCCGCTAAGCTGTCCAGAGCGCCCATGCACATCACTATCCCTGAACTCGCGCTGGTTCTGCTGGTCGGCCCGTCCGGGTCAGGCAAGTCGTCGTTCGGGCGCAAGCACTTCCTGCCGACCGAGGTCGTCTCTTCCGACGCCTGCCGGGGCATGGTCGCCGACGACGAGAACGACCAGTCCGCGACCGGCGACGCCTTCGACCTGCTGCACGCGATCGTCCGCAAGCGGCTCGCGCGCGGGCGGCTCACCGTGGTCGACGCGACCAACGTGCAGCCGGAAGCGCGCAAAACGCTGCTCGCGCTCGCGAAGGAGTACCACCTCTTCGCGGTGGCCATCGTTTTCGACCTGCCCGAGCGGTTGTGTCAGGACCGAAACGCGCAGCGGCCCGACAGGCAGTTCGGCCCGCATGTGATCCGCAATCAGGCGCAGCAGCTGCGGCGCTCACTGCGCGGGCTGGAGCGCGAGGGCGTCCGCTACGTCCATATCCTGAAGACGCCCGAGGAGGTCGACGCGGTTACGATCGAGCGGACGCCTTCCTGGAACAACCGCAGGAGCGAGCACGGGCCGTTCGACATCATCGGCGACGTGCACGGCTGCTACGGCGAACTGCTGGAGCTGATGGGCAAGCTCGGCTACAGGGTCGCGGACGACGGCACGGTCACCCCGCCGGAAGGCCGCAAGCTGGTCTTTGTCGGCGACCTGGTCGACCGCGGACCGGGCACGGTTGAGGTGCTGCGGCTGGTTGGGCGCATGGTCGCGGCGGGGCAGTCCTGGTGCGTGCCCGGCAACCACGACATCAAGCTGGTCCGCGCGCTCAAGGGTCGCGATGTGAAGCGCACGCACGGCCTGGCCGAGACCCTGGAGCAGCTCGGGCGGGAACCGGAAGCGTTCCGGGCTGAGACGGCCAGGTTCCTCGACGGGCTCATCAGTCACTATGTTTTTGACGACGGCAAGCTGGTGGTCGCGCACGCGGGCCTGCCGGAGCGGATGCAGGGCCGAAGCTCGGCTGCGGTGCGCGAATTCGCGCTCTTTGGCGAGACCACGGGCGAAACGGACGAGTTCGGCCTGCCGGTGCGCTATAACTGAGCGGCGGACTATCGTGGGGGAGCGACCGTGGTCTACGGGCACACGCCCGTGCCCGAGCCGGTCTGGCTCAATAACACGGTCAACATCGACACAGGCTGCGTCTTCGGCGGGCGCTTGACGGCGCTGCGCTACCCGGAGCAGCGGATCGTCTCTGTCCCCGCGCGACGGACCTACTATGAGCCTGCGCGGCCCTTCCTGCCCGAGCAGGCGCGGGAGCCCGCACGCCTCGCGCAGCACGCGGACGATGACGTACTCGACCTGGCGGATGTGGTAGGCAAACGGCTGATCGACACCCGGCTCAAGCCCAAGATCACGATCCGCGAGGAAAACGCCGCCGCCGCGCTCGAAATTATGAGCCGCTTTGCGCTCGACCCGAAGTGGTTGGTCTACTTGCCGCCGACCATGTCGCCCCCGGAAACCAGCAAGCGCGAGGGCCTGCTGGAGCACCCGGACGAGGTGTTCGCGTTCTACCGCAAGGAAGGCATCGCGCAAGTAATCTGCGAGCAAAAGCACATGGGCTCGCGGGCGGTGGTTGTGCTGTGCCGTGATGAGGGCGTTTCGCAAAAGCGGTTCGGCGTCGTTGAGCCCGCGCTCGGGGCGGTGTACACGCGCACCGGCAGGCGCTTCTTCGCGGACGAGGAGCTGGAGCGCGCGTTCCTTGGCCGTTTGGGCTCGGCAGCGGAGAGCTGCGGTTTGTGGCAGGACCTGGAAACAGACTGGCTGTGTCTGGACTCGGAGCTGATGCCCTGGTCGGCCAAAGCGCAGGACCTGTTGCGTGCGCAGTACGCGCCCGTGGGCGACGCGGGTGTACGTGCGCTCGCGGCGGAGCAGGCCGCGCTCGCGCAAGCCCAGGCCCGGGTTGCCGGGTTGGACGAGCTTGCCGAGCGGGTGGGAGCGCGCCTCGGGGCGGTCCGGAGCTACCGCGACGCTTACCGCCGGTACTGCTGGCCAGTCCACTCCCTTGCCGATTTGAAGCTCGCGCCGTTTCACCTCCTGGCGAGCGAAGGCGCGGTGCACACAGGCAAGCCGCACACCTGGCACATGGACCGGATCGCGGATCTGTGCGTTGCCGACCCGGGGCTGCTGCTGCCGACCCCGTTCCGCGTGGTCGATCTTGCGGACGAAACCAGCTGTGCCGAGGCGACCGCCTGGTGGGATGAGCTGACCGCCGAGGGGCGTGAGGGCATGGTTGTGAAGTCGCTCGACTTCATAGCCGAAGGCCGCCGTGGCGTCACACAGCCCGCGATGAAGTGCCGAGGCTCGGAGTACCTGCGCATCATTTACGGCCCGGAGTACCTGCTGCCCGCCAATCTCGGACGACTGCGTGAGCGCTCCGTCAAAGCGAAGCGCTCGCTCGCCTTTCGCGAGTTCGCTCTCGGCTTGGAAGCTCTGGAGCGTTTCGTGCGCCACGAGCCGCTCCGGCGCACCCACGAGTGCGTTTTCGGCGTGCTGGCGCTTGAGAGCGAGCCGGTGGACTCAAGGCTGTAGCCGGAACTACTTTGGTTAGGAGTGGGTCACCAAGACAGCTGTCACGGCATGGGAGACGGAGACGCCGTTCTGCGTTGCGGTCGCGGTGATTGTGAAGCTGGAAGTTTGGCTAGCCGCCTGAGTCGGCGCTTGCACAGTCTTTCCTGATCCGCCGCAGCCGAGCATGCCGAGAGGACCCAGGCTGCAAGGCAGGACGATCAGCAGGGTATAGAGGCGGCTCCGTCCTCGAACGTAGCGTCTTGGCCGGAGCAGCGGCAAGCCCCCAAGCGCCCATGCGTAGAAAAGCCCGTGCCCTAGGTCGGCCCAGGCCAGCGCGGACGGGGTGGTCGCGACGGTGACCGTCGCCGTCGCGGCGCTGCCCGCTACATTCACCGAAGCCGCGCTGCATGTCGCGTAGCTGGGCAGCCCCGAGCAGGTCAGGGTCACGGAACCGGTAAACCCCGATTGCGGCTGTATGCTCACTGGAAATGACGCGCTCGCACCGGCGGCGACCATTTGCGTCGGGGAGGCCAGGGTCGGCGTGAAATCCGTCACCTGCTGGGCTAGAGCGGCGCTGCTTGCGGCGCTGTACCGCGCATCGCCCGAGTAGTTCACGGTTAGCGCATGGCTGCCGACGCCAAGCGTGGACAGCGCGAACTGCGCCGCCCCGTTCGCGTCCAGAGTTTGCTGCCCCAGTACAGTGCTCCCGTCAAGCAGGGTCGCGGTCCCGGTCGGCACGCCGGAGCCGCCGCTGATGTTGGCGGTAACGCTGAGACCGCTGCCGACCAGCAGGTTGCTTCCCGATGCGGTCAGGGCGACGACCGGAACGGCGGGGCTGCTGCTGGAAAGAAGCACCGTCACAGTCTTGGCAGAGGGCGTAGAAGCAACAATGTCCGGCAGCCCATCCCCGTTCAGGTCGGCGGCGGCCAGGTTGTAGGAAAGCGCCGGAAACTGGAATGTGAGGGTTGTTTCGAGGGCGCTGGGGAACTTGCCTTGGCCGTCGCTCGGCAGCAACGTCAGTGCACCGGTATTGTTGTTGAGCACAACCGCATCGGGCCTCTTGTCCAGGTTCAGATCGACGGCTACAGCGGATGAAAATTCAGGATTGATGAGCCCCGGAAAGGCTTCAGTCGTGTTCAGTGTAATAGTCTGGTTGGCCGCGAACTGAAAGGTGCCGTCTCCGTTGCCCGGCGCAATGACCGCCCCGCCGCTTCCGGCGATGAGCAGGTCGAGCTTTCCGTCCTGATTGAAATCCGCTGCGTCGAGCGTACCTGGGTTCAGGATCGCAGGAGTCATGAAGAAGGTCGGCATGCCGAGGCTGCCGTCAGCGTGTCCGGCAAAGAAGTCGACAGTCCCGAGCATGTGGCCCGGATCGGAGAAATTGGCGACGGCTGCATCGACAGAACCGCTGCCGGAGAAGACCCCGGCGGTGACAGACACATACCCTCCCTGGAAGGGGCGGTTCGGCACTATGCTTTGCGTAAACGTGCCGTCCCCCTTTCCGAAGTAGAGATAGGCAGTGCCTCCGAGGCAAAAGACAGCATCAATTTGGCCGTCATGGTTGAAATCGGCGAGCTTTCCACTCGAAAAGCCGAACGAGCCCGGAAGCGGCGGCTGGACCGCGAAATGGCCGCTGCCGGTAGCGAGCAGCACGAGCGAGACCTGATCGCCCGCGATCGTGGCCACGATGAGGTCGGCCTTCCCATCGCCATTGAAGTCTCCCGCCACAAGGGCACCGGCGGTGTTGTCGATGGTGAGCGTGGTCACGACAGGCGCTGCGGCGAAAGCTCCTCTTCCCTGGTTGAGGTAGACCGAAACGGTCTTTTGATACCCGTCCGTGATGGCGATGTCCGGCTGTCCATCCCCATCGAAGTCGCCGATCGCCAAATGCTCCGCGCTCACGGTACCGGTCGAGAGAGCGGCAGGAGATTGATACTTCAGGTCCGTGCTTTGCGCGGTCAGCGGTTGAAGGGCGGCGAAGAGAAAGGAGGGAAGGCAGAGGAAACGGCGGCACCAACGAATCAAGACAAGCTCCAGGGCAGACTCCCGCAATCCTGCCAGAAGCCCCGCTTCGTGGCAAGGGTTCTACGGTACTTTCGGCATCTTCGGCGGACGTCGGAGTAGGGCCGCGAGGCGAATGTGAAAAGCGGAAATTCAGCACTGAGTTTAGGAATCGGAGAAGCGGAACAGGCAAGAAAGCTTGATAAGCGCCACACGACTCGGGCGGAAGAAGCAAAACCTTAGCGATGCACCTCGGCATCGATTTCGGTGATACAGGTTTGAGGGCGAGAGTGGTTTGGTGCCGTAGCCCACGGCCCATCCACGAGTTGGACGTTCGAAAGCTTGGCGATTTCGATGCATCTCCAGTTCTGCCCTGATCCTCTGGGCAGGATCGGACCACTGCTGCTGCGGCCTCCAAATTGATAGAACAGAGCTTGTTCCCTACCGGCTCGGGTCCCGATCGCGTGCGGACACATTTCTCTGTGCAGCCCGCCATAGAAAGCGTGGATGATCTTTCTCTCAAGGATCGCTTGACGAACTAAGGCGTATGACATTGCACTCCTCCGCTGTCAATGGTAATAGCTGATGGCCGGAGTCCTCCTCGGTGGCAGGACCTGAAAACGTCGTAAATCGCTGAACATGACTGGCCGGAGAAAGAAGTAGCCCGCGATTCGCCCAACAGCCTTCTAGGGCCTGTTAACACTGTCTGAGCGCCTCCACGATGAGGGCGAAGCACAGGAAGCCGAGATAGAGCGCATCGAGTTTGTCGAAGCGGGTAAACACGCGGCGGTAGGCTTTCAACCTGCGGAAAAGCCGTTCGATCTCGTTGCGGCGCTTGTAGAAGCCGCGGTCATGCGCCCATGGGCAGCGGCGGTTGCGCTTGGTCGGCACTACCGGAGCCCCTCAATCGCTGCGCCTCGTCACGTCCATGCAGCCGTAGTCTCTTTACGGCATAGATCCGGCATCTTTACTTCTGCTTCAGAAGCGTAATCTATTGCTCATCGTACCAGTTTTCACCTTCGTCCTCTCAATTGCAGTACGAGAAGAATCCGGCTTCAACTCGTAGAGATTCTTGGGGGCAGGTCACCAGTTCTTCCACGAAGAGCTATAAGTCGGTTCTTTAGGTGCAAAGCGGGATTCTCAAAATAACGGCGAGACAAGTAGGCAAAAAGAACTGCTATGGAACCGGTGAGCAACAGATCACTGGAAGCTAAGGCGAAATTAGTGATACTATGGCTTATAAGGAATGGAGTAATTAAGGGACTGAGCTTCGCGCTGACCAGAGGATGAATAAGGTAGAAGCCATAGCTGATATAGGCAAAAAAACCAAGTATACCTAGTGTATTTGTTTTACTAAGGGTTGACGTAGTTCTGGCGATGTCACGTCGTAAGCCTAGAAGAAGGAGACCAGCTACTAGCCACATCCAAGGAACTGGACGAAGTGCAACTAAGCCAAGAGATGCATGGAACGCTGTCATGTAAAGGCTAAAAGCTGTTAAACAAGCGCCTGTGGCAGTAAGAGAAATGCCAACGATGCCTAGATTCGTTTTGCGTATGCGGCCGAGATAAATAATAGTGGAGAGAAGAGCACCATAAGCAATATAGTCAAGTAGAAAAGGTGTTTTAAACGAATGTCGATTGAGGAGTTGTAAGTAATCGCAACATAACGAAGCAAAGGTTCTAAGACGATAATTGTTAGAAGGATTAGGGGTAAACGCGTAACGGAAAATCTTCGAACTACCGTAGGCCAAATAAGATAGAAATGTTCTTCCACGCATAAGGACCACAGAGGCCCAAATTCGTTAAGGTGAGCGCCGAAAAGGCGCGCGAAGTTTGAAAGAAATAGACAGCTCGCAAGAAAAAAAGCCCAGCTTACTGGCAACCAAATCTTTATCACTACCAACATCAGGAAAAATAAAGGAAGAATTCGCAGAGCACGTTTTATGTAAAAAGAGCCGTAGTACCCACTTTCTGCCCGAGAGTGTAGGAGGCCTCCGGTGATTAAAAAACCGGAAAGCAGAAAGAAAAGCTGAACGCCATAATTAAACTCTCCAACAAGTGCAGTCATGAGAGCACCCCATATAGAACCAAGATAGGGTTCCCAGATCACTCCTCCATAAGAATGAAAGATAATAACGAGTATGATAACAACGCCGCGAAGGTAGTCAAGCGTGGGTATATGCCTCAGGCGCAAAAGAGCTGTATCAGTAGTAATCATGGCTGCCTCCATCAAAAATACTAAACACATGTGTCAGGGTGCATAGAGGAGTTAACAAGACAGAGCAAGTACCTACTCTGATTCGCGTAGATCATGGTGATCTGATCTACATGCGAGCACTCCATTCTGGAAATAGCTAGTTGCAGGAGTCATTGTCCGTCAATCCACAATGGTAGGAGGAAGCTGATTAGAATCCAAAGTGCAAAAGCTCCAGTAACCATCCAAAACCAAGGAAAACGCCTTTCCACGTTAAACCTCCAACACAATCACAAGATTGTATGATTTATCTTAACTGATGCCAGTGTGAGAATGGCCATTACCTGGTTGTCGAACAGAAACTGGCGGCCACCCGCACCCGTGACTTCTCCAGCGGGCATCGAGGATTGGTGCATTGCCTAGGGTTAAGAACCTGCGCGGGGAGCGGCAATCCTAAGGGCCGTTGATTCTTTCCTGTAGAGCCAGCATAAAATTCCCCTTACATAATTTGGCCGGGTCAGCCAGTGTGCTGCGCTGGAAAAAGCGGCACCGGCATAGCCGCCGCAGGCCGCAGGGTGAAGTCGAGCCGGCCCTGCTCATGCGCGTGCGGATGCTGTTCGCGCCAGAGCGTGCGCAGCAGGGGCGGCCAGTTGGCATGACAGCCGTGGCAGAGCGCGAGCATGAGCCCGAGCCCCCGTTCAATCTTTGGGCGGCCCGGCACCCGGTGGTACGGGAGAGCGTGCGCTTGCCCCTCTCCGGTTTGCGGCACACCCGGCAGCGCCGGCCATCGCGGGCGAGCACCGCTTCCCGCAAGCCTCCGAAGTCGCGCCCGTCCTGCCGGCGCAGCGTGTAGCAGACCGCGCATAGCCCGCGCGCCACGATCTTCGCCCGTCCGCACGGGCAGTGCAGCGAGCGCTGGGCGGAGCGGGTCACCGGGCGCGTCACAGCCCCGCCCCTTTTGCCGCGGCCGCCGGAAGATTGCGGTACACCGTCGTGCGGTCGATGCCGAACTCGCGCGCGAGCGCCGCCTTCCCCTCACCCGCCGCGACCCGGCGCCCGAGCTCGGGCGAGAGCGTCCGCTTGCGGCCCCGGTAAACCCCGGCGCGCTTGGCGAGCGCGATCCCTTCTCGCTGGCGCTCCCGGAGCAGCTCGCGCTCGAACTGCGCGAACGCGCCCAAGAGCAGGTTCGCCATCGGCGAGTCTTCGCCCGTAAACCGGAGCTGCTCTTTGACGAACTGAACTTCCACGCCGCGGCCAGTCAACCCGAGCACCAGCCGGCGCAGATCGTCCAGGTTGCGGCCCAGCCGGTCCATGGAGTGGCAGACGACCGTATCGCCCTCGCGCACGAAGGTGAGCATGGCGTCCAGCTGCGGACGCCGCACATCCTTGCCCGAGGCTTTGTCGAGAAACGCGCGGTCGAGCTCCACGCCTTCCAGCTGGCGCGACTCGTTCTGCTCAAAGGTGCTCACGCGCAGGTAGCCGACCCGCTGCCCGGAAGGAGCCTGGCGGCTCTTGAGTGTTGCAGTAGCTTCTCTGACTCGCGCCATCGTGTGTAGCGTAAACCGGAAAAGGATTCGAATGCAACGCGATTCGGGGCCGGGCCGCTACGTTGCGGATGGGTATACCTCTTTGCGACATGCACGATTCCCAACGTGAACGGTTACGGTCATATTAACATATTACATCCCTTAAAAGACCTATGCCGACTGGAATTACATCCCCGTCCGACCAACTCCTTGAATTGCAGGTGCAGGGCGATTTCGTCGATAGGCTCACAGCCGCCAGACCCGTTCAGGCCATATCGGAACTAGTCTGGAATGCTCTGGACGCAGAGGCTACGCGGGTTTCAATCAGGCTGGAAGAGACCTCAGTGGGCACTCTCAACGCAATTGTCATTGAGGACAATGGTCACGGCATGAAGCCCCAGGATGCTCAAGCGCTGTTCATTAACCTTGGAGGATCCTGGAAACGGGATACAAGAACGTTAAAAACAGCAAACGAATGCTCCATGGCGAAGAGGGCAAAGGTCGCCTCAGGGCACTCGGTTTAGGTCGCGTTGCCGAGTGGAAGTTCACGGCATTCACCGAGCAGGACGATCTCGTCACGTTCCGAATTCTTCTCATCAAAGATGAGCCGCGCCGGGTCAGGATCTCCCCAGCCTTGCCAGCGAAGAAGGGCTCGACTCAGGGAGTCGAAGTCAGAATCAGTGAGTTGCACAAACAAATTCGCCTTAATGCTGACAATGACAATTTAGGCCAGGAACTCGCAGAGGTTTACGCCCTATATCTAAGCGCCTACCCAGACGTAACCATCTCAGATCTAGGGCTTATCTCTCCCGCTTGCGATGTCCAAGCGATTTCTTGGAGAAGGGCTCAGAAGCGTCAGATCAAGCCCAAACTGACCCAGCCTGACGAGGAAGTATTAAAGTCGCGCTGTCAGGCCTGGCTATAGCCGAACCGGACGCCCAGATCAATTAAGCATCCTTTCGTGGTCCGGCGCAGACACATAAACCCGAGCAGGAGTCCCAGGCGGGCGAAAGGACGTTCATTGTTTAGGGTCCAAATTTTGAAGGCGACTGCAACTTGCAATCCCCTTTGCGTAACCTAGGGTAACCATGCCATTCTCATGCGTAGGCGATCGCTCGCCGTCAATTGCGTAAGGAGCTTTGCGTTTGGGCACCGGTCTCCCTTTCTTCGATCACCCGATCCTCAACTCGCCATACGAGTGCCCATCGCGGCACTGGGAACTCGATCCGGATGGGCAGCCTACCCAACGGGTGTTCTCTGGGCGGCGAGAAGCGAAGTTCGTCACCCCTATCCCAAAGCCACGCAAGCGCACTGGTCGAGGAAGCCAGGCAAAACTCGCCTTTGAAGATGAGAGTGGCCTAGGCTTAAGCCTGAGTTCGGACGAGCAGGAGTACAACACCGCGCCCATCCTCAATGAGCTTCGGGCGAGGGTGGATGCGTGGCGGCGGCTTCCAAGCGCCGGCGATTGGGGAGTGACACCGGAAACCGCCCGGCTGCTCCAGCACTGGCGGCATTATGCTTTCTTGAGCACACGACCCTTCTTCTGCCAAGTCGAGGCGGTTGAAACGGTAATCTGGCTGACCGAGGTAGCCAAGCTCGGCCAGACCGGCAAAGGCCTACTGGAGCACCTAGCCAAGGCGAACGCGGACGCCAACCCCGGGCTGGACCGCTTGGCGCTGAAACTCGCTACCGGTGCCGGGAAAACGACAGTGATGGCGATGCTGATCGCGTGGCAAACCGTGAACGCCGTCCGGCGACCAGGCTCCTCAGCGTTCACGCGCGGCTTCCTCATAGTCACACCGGGGCTAACGATCAAGGACCGGCTTCGGGTCTTGCAGCCGAACGACCCGGACAGCTACTACAAAAGCCGTGATCTTGTGCCTGCCGACATGCTCCAAGACCTCCAGCGGGCCGAGATCGTCATCACGAACTACCATGCCTTTAAGCTCCGCGATGATCTGGAACTATCCAAGGGGAATCGGCGGCTGCTGGAAGGGCGCGAGGGCGGGCTTGAGACACGGGAGCCGGAAGGCAAGATGCTCCAGCGCGTCATGTCCGGCCTCATGGGGATGCGTAAGATCCTCGTCCTCAACGATGAAGCCCACCACTGCTACCGTGAAAAGTCCGGCGGCAGCGAGGAGGAACTTCTCAGCCCGGACGAAAAGGAAGAGGCGAAACAAAACAAGGAAGCAGCCCGGCTTTGGATTTCCGGCCTGGAGGTCGTTGAGCGCAAGCTCGGCATCCAGCGCGTCATCGATCTGTCGGCGACACCATTCTTCCTGCGCGGGTCGGGTTACCGCGAGGGCACACTGTTTCCCTGGACCATGAGCGACTTTTCACTCATGGACGCGATCGAGTGCGGCATTGTGAAGCTGCCCAGGGTGCCGGTAGCCGACAACATCCCCGGGCAGGACGTTCCGATCTTTCGGGATCTCTGGAAGCACATCGGCAAGGACATGCCGAAGAAGAGCCGGAGCAAAGCCGAAGGGCTCGATCCGCTCAAGCTGCCCACCCCTCTGTGTACCGCGCTCGACGCGCTCTACGGCCACTACAAGCTCACCTTTGAATCCTGGCGGGAGCAAGGGGTCGGCGTCGAGCCGTGCTTTATCATCGTCTGCCAGAACACCTCTGCCTCCAAACTAGTTCACGACTACATCTCCGGTTTTCCGCGCGCGGACGAGAATGGGGCGGAGGCCGTGGTGGCAGGACGATTGGAGCTGTTCCGCAATTACGACGATCACGGCAACGCCTACCCGCGCCCGCGTACCCTGCTCATCGACTCGGAGCAATTGGAGTCCGGCGAGGCGCTGGACCCGGCTTTCCGCGCGGCAGCCGCCCCGGAGATTGAGCGCTTCCGGCGCGAGAAACGCTTGCGGGGCGACCATTCCGAATCGACCGATCCAATCACGGATCAAGACCTGCTGCGCGAGGTGATGAACACGGTTGGCAAACGCGGGCGGCTCGGCGAGTCCATCCGCTGCGTTGTTTCTGTCTCCATGCTGACCGAAGGCTGGGACGCGAATACCGTCACGCATGTGCTCGGGGTCCGCGCCTTCGGGACGCAGTTGCTATGCGAACAGGTCATTGGCCGCGCCCTGCGCCGCGCCTCGTATGACCTGAACGAGGAAGGCTTGTTTAACGTCGAATACGCCGACATACTCGGCATTCCCTTCGACTTCACGGCCAAGCCGGTTGTCGCGCCCCCGCAGAAGCCGCTCGAAACGATCCATGTGCAGGCAGTCCCCGAGCGGGAAAAACTGGAGATTCGCTTCCCCCGGGTGCTCGGCTACCGGACCGAGCTGCCCGACTCCGCACTCGAGGCGAGCTTCACCGCCGACTCCACTTTTGAGCTGACACCGGAGCAGGTCGGCGCTTGCAACACCCGGAACGAAGGCATCATCGGCGAGGGCGTCAATCTCACGGTCGAGCACTTGGCCGAGACCCGGCCCTCGACCATCCTGTTCAATCTCACCAGCCGCTTGTTGACCACCACTTGGCGCGAGGCCGGGAAGGAGTTCGATAACAACCTCTTCTTTCCGCTCAAGCGCATTGCCAAGCAGTGGCTCGACCATTATTTGGTCTGCTCAGGCGGCACCTACCCGGCGCAGATTCTGTACCCGAGCCTGGCGGAACGCGCCTGCGAGCGCATCACGGCGGCCATTACGGCGAAGACGGCGGAGAACGCCCCGATCAAGGCATTGCTCGACCCTTACAATCCCGAGGGCTCGACGCAACACGTGAGCTTCACGACATCCAAGATCAGCCGCTGGAAGACAGACTCGCGGCGGTCGCACCTCAACTGGGTCATCCTGGACTCGGACTGGGAGGCGGAGTTCTGCCGGGTCGTGGAAGCCCACCCGCGTGTGCGGGCGTACGCGAAGAACCATTCGCTCGGCTTCGAGGTGCCGTACCGGTGCGGGGGAGAACCGCGCATGTACCGGCCTGACTTCCTCCTGCTGGTAGAGGACGGGCGCGGTGAGGACGACCTGCTTCATCTCGTGGTCGAGATCAAGGGCTACCGCGACGAGGACGCGAAAGACAAGAAGCTCGCGATGAATACGTACTGGGTTCCGGGCGTCAACAACGCGGGGCACCTCGGGCGGTGGGCATTCGCCGAGTTCACCTCGCTCTATGCGATTGAGTCTGAGTTCATCCGCGAGGTCGAAGGGCGGTTTAACGCGATGATTGAAAAGGAGCTGGATGGCCACGAAAGCTGAAGCGCCGAAGCAGGTGGAGGCTTTTGTCCATCAAGATGCTTCGCGGAAGAACCTGCCTACGGCGGAGTTCCAGTCCGTGATGCGGGAGGAGGAGCAGCGGCCTGTGCGCGTTGCCTACGCGCGGCGCAATCCGGACTTAGACCCGCAACTGATCTGGCGAGGCAAGTACCCGGCGCAGGACGCGGACCTGACGGTGCCCGCGCCGCCGCTCTACATCCAGGAGAAGGTCAACCCAAAAGCAATCGTCGACGACCTGCGGCGGGAGGCCGGGCGGCGCAGGCGGGCAGAGGCTGAGGCGGAAGCGCCGAGCCTGTTTGCCGACCCGTACACAGCTTTCAATGGCTTGCCGAGTGAGGACGCGAAGACCGAGTTCTACCGCCACGACGCCCACTGGTCCAACCGCATGATCTTGGGCGACTCGCTCCAGGTCATGGCGTCGCTCGCCGAGCGTGAGGGTTTGCGGGGAAAAGTCCAGTGCATCTACCTCGACCCGCCTTACGGCATCCGCTTCAACTCCAATTTCCAGTGGTCCACCACCTCACGCGACGTGAAGGACGGCAACGTGGACCACATCACCCGCGAGCCGGAACAGGTGAAGGCGTTTCGGGATACCTGGCGGGATGGGATTCACTCGTACCTTACTTACTTGCGGGATCGGTTGACCGTGGCTCGGGAGCTGCTGACTGAGAGCGGGTCGATCTTTGTGCAGATTGGGGATGAGAATGTGCACCGGGTCAGGGCGGTGATGGATGAGGTGTTCGGGGACGGCTGCTTCGTATTAGAGATCGTGGTCAAGAAAAAGGGCAGTCAAAAATCATCGCTCATGGACCCAGTGAACGATTTTATCCTCTGGTATTCAAAGACGCCGCGTGCCGAAGGCCACGTGAAAGCCCGGTCGCTCTACGAGAAGCGGGAACTTGATAGCGAAACTGTCGAGGAGTTTTCACGTCTGGAGTTAACGTCAGGAGGGCAGATCACACTTAAGAAGTACAAGGATGCAGGAGGTCAGATTATAGACTTTCGCGCGGTACCTCGTCGTATAGAAACCGAGTTTCCTGGCGGGCGTCTCTTTCGTCCCTGGCCAGTAACCAATGGTGGCGATCGCAAAAACCAATCCGATGCTATCGACTTTGAGGGTCAGCTAACCAGTCCCCCACGAGGGCGCTGCTGGAGCCACATTTCACGACCAGACGGGTCAGGGTTGTCTGGTATGGAACGATTGAAGGTCTCGGGTCGGCTACTTCGCATTAAGAACAGCCTCGACTTTAAGCGGTATTTGAATGATTTTGCCTACAAAACTATCTCCAATTGGTGGGATGGATTTGGGGGTGCATCTGAGCAAGTTTACGTGGTCCAAACCAGTGAGCGAATCGTCGAGCGGTGTCTTCTGCTCGCAAGCGATCCAGGCGACCTAATTCTTGACCCAACTTGCGGGTCAGGAACGACTGCTTATGTTGCCGAGCAGTGGGGACGCCGATGGATCACCATCGATACATCTCGCGTCGCACTCGCGCTTGCCAGAGCGCGTGTGATGGGTGCGCGCTATCCCTATTACCTGCTGGCCGATTCACCTGAAGGCCAGCGACAGGAAGCCAAATTACAGGGCCGAGCGCCGTCAGACAAGCCGACCCGAGGTTTGATACGGGAGGGTTTCGTCTATCGGCACACTGCTTACATCACTTCAGGCTCCATCGCCAACAACGCCGAAATCGACGTGATCTACGACGACCACCAAACTCGGCTCGAACCCCTACGGGCCCAGATCAACCAAGCCCTTGGGCAAAGCTGGGAAGAGTGGCAAATCCCGCGCGAAGCGGACAAGACCTGGCCTGGCGCGGCCCAAACGCTCCACGCGGACTGGTGGCGGGAGCACATTGCTCGCCAAAAAGCAATCGACAAGTCCATTGCCGCCAAGGCCGAGCAGGAGTTCCTCTACGACAAGCCCTACGAAGACCGCAGAAAGGTGCGCGTCGCGGGCCCCTTCACGGTTGAGAGCCTTTCCCCGCACCGTGTGCTCGCGGTCGACGAAGACGACCGGCTGCGAGAAGCCGCCGTGAACGGCCCGCGCGACGCGAACGACTTTACCCAGGTCATGCTGGACACCCTCCGCGTGTCCGGTGTGCAGCAGGCGCACAAGGAGGATCGCATCACCTTCTCTTCGCTCATGCCCTGGCCGGGCGAGCGCATGATCTGCGCCGAAGGCCGCTATGAGGAGGCCGACGGCAGCGAAAAACGCGCGGGCATCCTCATCGGCCCGGAGTTCGGCACCGTGACCCGCCCGAACCTGGTCGCCGCCGCCAAAGAGGCCGGGGAAGCAGGCTTCGACGTACTGATCGCTTGCGCCTTCGCCTACGACGCGCAGTCGGCGGACATTCTCAAGCTGGGCCGCGTCCCCGTGCTGAAGGCACGGATGAATGCCGACCTGCACATGGCCACCGACCTGAAAAACACCGGCAAGGGCAACCTGTTCGTCATCTTCGGCGAGCCCGACATTGAAGTTACCGCCGCGCCGGAAGGCTTGTTCCAGGTCCGGGTGCGGGGCGTGGACGTCTTCCAACCTTCGACCGGCGAGGTGCGTTCGAGCGGCCCCGAAGGCATCGCCTGCTGGTTTCTCGACACCGACTACAACGAGGAAAGCTTCTTCGTGCGCCACGCCTACTTCCTCGGCGCGAGCGACCCCTACAAGTCGCTGAAGACAACGCTCAAGGCAGAGATTGACGAGGAGGCTTGGGCGTCGCTCGTGAGCGACACTTCCCGTCCATTCCCGCCTCCTGAATCGGGCCGGATCGCGGTCAAAGTCATCAACCACCTGGGCGACGAGGTGATGAAAGTGCTGCGGGTGAGCTGATGGAGTTTCGGATCGCGGACACCCTGACCGGCAGCATGGCGCGGCTGACGGGCGAAGAGCAGAAAGCCGTCAAGACCACTGCCTTCGACCTTCAAATGC
Source organism: uncultured Acidobacteriaceae bacterium (assembly GCA_964250195.1). Taxonomy (GTDB): domain Bacteria; phylum Acidobacteriota; class Terriglobia; order Terriglobales; family Acidobacteriaceae; genus EB88. Next base: position 14,399 of record CAXUEU010000010.1, on the reverse strand, counting down.
ACCCGGAAAACCCAGGCCACCAATTCCACCGTATAGAGCGGTCGCGCGACCCCCATTTCTGGTCGGTACGGGTGAGCCGCGACCTGCGCCTCATCGTCCATAAAACCGCCGAAAGCCTGCTGCTGTGCTACGCCGCCCACCATGACGCGGCTTACCAGTGGGCAGAGCGGCGACGGCTGGAGACCCACCCGAAGACAGGGGCGGCGCAGCTTGTTGAGATTCGCGAGCGGGTGGAAGAGGTCGTCATCCCTCGGCATGTGTCCGCGCGGGCCTTCGAGAATATTTCCGACAGCGAGCTGCTGGCCTACGCAACACCGCCTGAGTGGCTCCCTGCTGTGCGCGAGGCCACGGAAGACTCGCTGCTGGAGGTGCTGGCACACCTGCCGAGCGAAGCTGCGGAAGCCCTGCTTCAACTAGCCACCGGCATCAGGCCGCCCCGCGCGGAGCTAGCGCAACCGGGTGCGAGCCCCTTTGAACATCCGGACGCATTACGGCGGTTCCGCGTCATGCGCAATGTAGACGAACTGGCCGCCGCCCTCGACTCCCCGAGCGAGAAATGGGCAGTGTTCCTTCACCCGGCGCAGAAGCAGTTGGTTGAGCGCGAGTACGCGGGCCCGGCCAAGGTGGCAGGTTCCGCCGGCACCGGTAAAACGGTCGTGGCGCTGCACCGCGCCGTCCACCTGGCGCGGAAGGACCCAACCGCCCGGGTACTGCTGACCACATTTTCCGAGCCGCTTTCCCATGCCCTCGACACTCGGCTCCGGCTGCTGCTGCGGCCTGAACCGCGCCTGGCCGAGCGGGTCGAGGTGGACTCCATGGATCGGATCGCTCAGCGGCTTTCCAAGGCAAATATCGGGCCTGTTCAAATCGCTTCGAGCGCCGTGGTTGACTTCCTGTTGCGGGAGGCCGGTCAGGGCTGCCGGTTTACCCAACGCTTCCTCAAGGCCGAGTGGGCCCAGGTTGTCGATGGTTGGCAGGTGGACACCTGGGAGGCATACCGCGATGTGACCCGGCTTGGGCGAAGGACAAGGCTCAAGGAAGCGCAGCGCGCCACGCTTTGGGGCATCTTTGAGCAGGTGCGAGCTGGACTCAAGGAACGAGGCTTGATCACGCAGTCCGGCATGTTCAATACGCTTGCCGCTCACTATGCCGAAGCCGCACCCTCGCCTTTTGACTGTGTGGTGGTGGATGAGGCACAGGATGTTTCCATAGCCCAGCTCCGCTTCCTCGGCGCTTTGACAGCGAAGCGCCCGAACGGCCTCTTCTTTGCGGGAGACCTTGGGCAGCGCATCTTTCAACAGCCGTTCTCCTGGAAGGCCGCCGGTGTCGATGTGCGGGGGCGCTCGACGACCTTGAAGGTGAACTATCGCACCTCGCACCAGATTCGCTCCCGGTCCGATCGGCTGCTGGGCGCGCAGATCGCCGATGTGGACGGCAACACCGAGCAGCGCGGCGGGACGATCTCGGTCTTTGACGGGCCGCTGCCGGAGGTGCTTATTGCTCCCTCAGCGGATGCGGAGCGCAGGAGAGTGGCGGACTGGCTACGAAGCTGTGCAGGGTCGCATCCGGAGGATACGGCGGTGTTCGTCCGCTCGGCAGCCGAGATCCACCGCGCGACAGCTGCGGTTGCGGAGGCAGGTCTGCAAGCAAACATCCTGGACGAGCACGTAATCATTCGGTCCGGGGAGGTTTCAGTCGGAACGATGCACCTTGCCAAGGGGCTGGAATTTCGCTCGGTGGCCGTCATGGCCTGCGATGACTCAATTCTGCCTCAGGAACAACGGGTAGAGGAGGTCGCCGATGAAAGCGACCTGGAGGATTTGTACAACACGGAGCGACATTTGCTCTACGTCGCCTGCACACGCGCTCGGGATCGTCTGCTCGTGACAGGTGTCGAGCCCGCATCCGAGTTCCTGGATGATCTTACGCGACTTGCCGTCCGCGAGACATGACAGATGAGCTTACGTAAGCCGCAGCGCGGAAGGGTATATCTGTACTTCTTGGCCGCGCCTGCTGGAGTAGACCTGACCCCTCATTCGAAAAAGCGCTTCAATAATTTGAACGGAGCTTCGACCGCCGATATTGACCTTCAGACGGCTAAGCCGTTCAAAAGGAGCGCATCATGCGCAAGGCTTACTACGATGATCTGTTCAAGCACGTTATCGCGGCTGATGAAAAGTGGGTCGAACTCGACCTCCATCAAGTGAGTGGAGAGACATCAGCCAACAAAGCTGGATCTGCTGCTCGCCCGGCTCAAGTCGATTGCCGGAGAAAGTTGCGTCGGCTCGCCCCGGCTCGTGAACAGCCATCGGGACGACTCATTTCGGATGGCCGCTTTCGCGCCGAGCAGCACGCCTTGGAGCCAAGGCGAGAAGCAGGCCTCATTGGCGCTGCGCCGGGCGAGCCCGCCCGAGCCCGTTCGCGTCCACGTCCAAGGCGGCGTGCTACGCCGGGTCTTCTTTCAGGGCGAGCAGCTCGAAGTCGCGGCATCAGCCGGTCCCTGGCAGACGAGCAGCTCCTGGTGGGACGAGCAGAGCTGGCAGGCGGAGGAGTGGGATGTGGCCGTGCGCGAACCGGCGCAGGCTATGCGGCTGCGGCATGAGCCCGCGCGCAAAGCCTGGTTCGTCGCGGGGATTTATGACTGAGGAGTATGTCGAGCTGCATGCGCGGTCGGCATTTGCGTTTTTGGAGGGCGCGTCCCTGCCCGAAGCCCTGGCCGAGCAGGCGGCGCATCTCTGCATGCCCGCGCTCGGCATCCTGGACCGTGACGGGCTATACGCAGCGGCCCGGCTGTACACGAGCGCAAAGAAGTTGGGCTTGCGCGCGCACATCGGTGCGGAGGTCTCGGTGGAGGGCTTTGGTTCGCAACTGCTGCCGCCTGCATGGCGGCCCCACACGATGCCGGAGCGGCCCGTGCGACTCGCGCTCCTGTGCGAATCGCGAACCGGCTACCAAAACCTTTCGCGGCTGATCACCGGCTACAAGCTCAGGCAGAGGACCAAGGGCGACGGCGTCGCGTCCCTCCGCAAGGTCCGGGAGCACGCCGCAGGCCTGATCTGCCTAACCGGCGGCGACGAAGGCCCGCTCGCGGCGGCACTCGCTCGCGGCGGGATGGACGAGGCCCGGCGCACCCTCGCCTGCCTGGTCGATGTATTCGGACCCGGGAACGTTTATGTCGAGCTGCAACGGCACCGCCTCCGCACGCAGGAGGCGCGCAATCAGGCCGCTGTTGTGCTCGCCCGCGAACTGCGCCTGCCGGTACTGGCGACCAACAGCCCAAATACAGCGACCCCCCACGAGCGCGAGGTCCTCGACGTGCTGACCGCGATCCGGCACGGCTGCTCGCTCGACGAGGCCGGGCTGCTGCTCCAGCCCAACAGCAACCGGCACCTGCGCCCGGCGCGCGCGATGGCCGAGCTGTTCCGCGACCTGCCGGAGGCCGTTGCCGCGACGGGCGAATTGTCTGCCCGGCTCCGGTTCGAGATGCGTGACCTGGGCTACGAGTTCCCCCGCTACCCGGTCGGGGACGCGGACACCATGGACTCGTTCCTACGCAAGCGGACGCTCGAAGGCGTCGCGCGCCGGTACGGCTGCAAGCAGAATGCGCGGCTCCGTTCCCGCGCGGACGCACAGGTCGAGCGGGAGCTGGCCCTGATCACGAAGCTCGGGCTCGCGGGCTACTTCCTGATCGTGTGGGACATCGTCGAGTTCTGCCGCGCCCACGGCATCCTGGTGCAGGGCCGGGGCTCCGCCGCCAACTCCGCCGTCTGCTATGCGCTCGGCATCACGGCGGTCGACCCGGTCGGCATGGAGCTGCTTTTTGAGCGGTTTCTGTCGGAGGTCCGGGGCGAGTGGCCGGACATCGACCTCGACCTGCCGTCGGGCGAGGACCGCGAGCGGGCCATCCGGTACGTGTACGAGCGCTACGGCAAGCTGGGCGCTGCGATGTGCGCGAACGTGATCACCTACCGGGGCCGCTCCGCCGCGCGCGAGGTTGGCAAGGCTCTCGGCTTCGACGCGGACGCGCAAACCCGGCTCACCCGTCTGGTCGGGTCCTGGGAGTGGAAAGGCCCGTCGGACACGCTGGAGGAGGGCTTCCGCGCGGCGGGCTTCGACCTCCAGCACCCGCGCATCAGGAAGTACCTGGAGCTGACCCTGCGCATGCTCGACCTGCCGCGTCACCTCGGCCAGCACTCGGGCGGCATGGTGATCGCGCAAGGCCAGCTTGCTTCGGTTGTGCCGATCGAGCCCGCCAGCATGCCGGGCCGCAGCGTGATCCAGTGGGATAAGGACGACTGCGCCGACATGGGCTTGATCAAGGTGGACCTGCTCGGCTTGGGCATGATGGCCGTGCTCAAGGACTCGGTAGAGCTGATCGCGCGCCATCACGGGGAGGAGGTCGACCTGGCCCAGCTCCCGCCGGATGACCCGGATGTATACCGCATGCTTCAGCGTGCGGACACGGTCGGGCTGTTTCAGGTCGAGAGCCGCGCGCAGATGGCGTCACTCCCGCGCAACGCGCCGACTACATTTTATGACCTCGTGGTCCAGGTCGCGATCATCCGCCCGGGGCCGATTGTCGGCAAGACCATGCACCCGTATATGGAGCGGCGGCAAAAGCGTCAAGCCATTACCTACCCGCACCCGCTGCTGGAACCGGTGCTCGCGCGCACGCTCGGCGTGCCGCTCTTTCAAGAACAGCTCTTGCGTATCGCGATGACGATCGCCAACTTCACGGGAGGCGAAGCCGAGGAGCTGCGCCGCGCGCTCGGCTCCCGCCGGTCGGTCGACAAAATGCGGTTGCTTGAAGCCAAGCTGCGCGCGGGCATGGACGCGAACGGGGTCGGCCCGGCGGCGCAGGCCGAGATCATCCAGTCCATCAGCTCGTTCGCGCTCTACGGCTTCCCGGAGTCGCACGCCGCGAGCTTCGCCCTGCTCGCCTACGCGAGCGCGTGGCTCAAGTACCACTACCTCGCCGCGTTCACTTGCGCCCTGATGAACAACCAGCCCATGGGCTTCTACTCGGCCGCGGTGGTGCTCAAGGACGCGCAGCGGCACGGCCTGCGCGTGAAGCCGGTGGACGTCCTGCGCTCGTCGTGGCCCTGTACGCTGGAGCCGGAACCGGACGGTTTGCACACACTCCGGCTCGGGTTTTGCTATGTGCGCGGGCTCGGGCAAGCCGCCGCCCGTGAGCTGGAGGAGGCGCGCGCTCTGCGGCCCTTTGCCTCGGTGGACGAGCTGGTCCGCCGCGTCCCGGCACTTTCCCGTGCTAACCTCATCACCCTGGCCGAGGTCGGCGCGCTCAATCCGCTCGGCGGCCACCGCGCCCATCGCAGAGAGGCTCTCTGGCAGGTTGAGTGGGCGGTGCAAGAAGCCGGGCCGCTGCTCTCGGAGCTTGGCAGTGAACCCGGCTCGCCGCTCAAGCCCATGAACCCAAAGGAGCGCCTCACCGCCGACCACACCCGGACCGGCGTCACCGTGGGCCGCCACCCCATGGCGCACTGCCGGGAACATCTGCGCGGTCTCGGTGTATCAAGCGCCCGTGACCTGCTTGCGCTGTGCCACGGCGCAAGCGCCCGCATCGCCGGATGCGTGATCGCCCGCCAGCGGCCCGGCACCGCCCACGGCTTCATCTTTCTGTCCATCGAAGACGAAACCGGCATCGCGAACGCCATCATCGAGCCCGAGCTGTACGAGCGCCACCGCGCCCTCGTCACCTATGCCCCGACCCTACTGATCACCGGCACTGTCCAGAACGTCGACCGCGTTATCCACCTCCGCGCCCGGCAAATCGAAGCGCTCAACTTGACGAACGCGCCCATCCGCTCGCACGACTTTTACTAAGGAAGTCGCCGAACGTGTCAGATGGTGCTTGGAGGTCCTATTCGATCCCCTCGCCAGGCTGCCCAGGTGCGATGGTGCCAGTAGTCTTCCTTGAAAAGCGGGTGTAACCCTTCGCTCCTCGGTTTTCCTCGACACCCAGCGCATGGTCCAGATCGCGCTCGGTGCAGTGGTAGCTGAGCTGGCGGGCGTAGGCGTCCCGCAGCATGGGGCGCAGCGCGGGCGCGAGCCGGTCGGGGTAGGCCAGCTCGGCGAGCCAGCGGGCATAGTAGGGCAGGTCGACGATGTTCCAAGGAAACGCGGCCAGCGCGGGCGGCAGCCGATACGCCCGGCCCTCGCGGACGGCGCGCAGTTGCTGGAGGCCGGGCATGGCTTCGACAGCGGGTAGAGTCAGGTCGCCCGAGAGGATCAGGATGTCCGGGTCGATGGCGAGCACGGATTCCTCGTCGATACTGCCGAAGCTGCGTTTTTGCGCCTCGACCAAACCCGCGCGATGCCACACCATCGCGTGGCCGTTGTTCGAGGAGAGGAAGCCGCCGTTCAGGTTCAGCATAAGAATGCGCTGTTTGTGTCCGATCTTCTCAGGCTTGAGTTCAGACGCCAGTGCAGCAAATCCGCCACGGTACGCGCTGATGAGTTGCCCGGCACGGCCCGGCTCATTCACCAGCCGCGCATAGAGGCGAACGCGGTCCATCGCGTCACGCTCGGAGGCGGTCGCGACGCCCACGGCGGGCAGGCCCACCGCGCTCAACGCCGGGGCGGCGTACTTCCAGGTCAGGACAGCGCTCGGCTGCTGGAGCAGCATGGTTTCCACGCTGGTCGCGCGCCCGTAAGCAGCCACAGGGACTCTTGCGAGAGCCGGGTAAATGCGATCGAGCAGCGTCGGCGGGGTCGGGCCGCTTTTGAAGGCGAAGGTGTTCAGGACCGTCGCGGGGTTCTGAGTCACCAGGAGCAGGTCCGGCAGAACGATGCCTGCGTACACCGCCGCGCCATGGAATGGCTGGGCCGGTTGGGCGGCGAGCGGTGCATCGGAATTCTGGCGCAGCATGGGTGGTCGCACGGCAATCACAAGCGCGAGCACAGGAAACGCTACGACAACTAGAGGTCCGAACCCATTCCGCATAGCGCGTCCTAAAACCGGGTCTGCAATGAGGCCGCAATGCTGCGCGGGTCGCCTGTATACAGGTTGGTGCCGACCAGGCTCGCGAGCCAGTAGTTCTTATTCGTGATGTTGGTCGCGTTCGCCCGCAAGGTGATCGGGCGGTCCCGGACAATCCACTGGTAGCGCACCCCGAGGTCGCCGGTCGTGAAGGACGGAACGAAGAACGTATTGGGCTGGTTCTCCGGGCTGCGACCCGTGTACACGATGCTGCCGGTCACGCCGAAGCCATGGGTGCGCGGCAGGTCGTCATCGACGGAGAGCTTGTAAAGCTGCTTGGCGACGCCGGGCGGGCGCGAGTTGTCTATCGCGGGCGTGGTCGGGCTCGCTTCCACGCGCGGATCGAGCAGCGTGATGCCCCCGTAGAGGTTAAGCCCGCGATACACCTCGCCCGTGAGGCCTAGCTCAACTCCCTTGTGGCGCTCGCGCCCGCCCTGCTTGAATGTGTTGTCCGCCGGGTCGAGAAACTGGAAAGGCTCGTCGATGTTGAAGGCCGCGAGCGTGACGAACGACCGGCCCAGCGAAGCCTTCGCTCCCAGCTCGTACTGGGTAGTCTCAGCGGGAGGCAGCGCGACGCCGGGGTTGGCCGCGTTGTCTGGCGCGACCGCCCCCTGCTGCAGGCCCTGAATGTAGGTAAAGTAGGTGGTTACCTGCGCCACGGGCTTGTACTCAACCGAGATAGACGGCGTCCACGCGGCTGCGCTGTAGAGCGCGCTCTGGCGTCCGGTCCGAACGGTGAAGTTCTGCTGCACTAGCGTGTCATACGCGCCTCCGCCGAGCACGATCCAATGCTTGCCGAGGTTCAGGACGTCCGCGAGCAGGATGTTGCGGTTAATCGTCCGGCTGAACGTGTTCGATGGCAGTACGCCGACCGCGAAGGTAGGCTCGGGCAGGAACCGCTGCTGCGGGTACGGGACGCCCGAGGCGAGCGTGAGCACCGCGCTCTGGTCCTCGTGGCGGCGCTCCCGGTAGACATCGCCGTCGTAGCCGAAGGTGAAAAGGTTTTTCGCGAAGCCCTTGTTCCACTTCGCGTCCACGAAGGCTTGCCCCGAGTAGGTGGTGATATTACGCGGCGCGAACGGCAGGACAATGCTGGAGTATATGGGGCTGGAGTCGTTATGGTTGGCCGCGAAGACATTGTTGGTGTAGAAATCGTGGCGCTGGTAGCCCAGGCGGTCGGCCCCGCCGCGCAGGGTGAAGGTCTTGTCGATTTCCCAGGTCCCGCGCACCCCGGATTTGTTGGTGCTGTAGGTATTGAAGTCATATCGCTGCCCATAAAGCAGACTGCCGCGCGGCGGCGGTGGAATCGGAATCGCGGAGCCGATCTGCCAGACAGCGGGCGAGCCGTCGACCCGGTAGCTGCTGTGAGAGGTATCGAAGCGCAGCAGCGCCGCCGGGCTGACGTGCCAGTCAAGCACTCCGCTCGCCAGGCCGCGCGTGAGATTTTGGTCCTGGATCGCGGTCGCGCCGCCCTGGCCCAGCAGGTTGGCCCGGTACGCAAGGCGGCCCGCATGATCAATGGGGCCGGCGAAGTCGCCATGGCCGAACAGGCTCGCACCCCCATAGCTGCCGCCCTGGAGGCTGTTGAAGCGCGTCGGCGTGGGCCTCTTCAGCTCGTAGTTGACCAGGCCGCCGGGCGGGTTGACGCCATAGAGGAACCCCGACTGGCCGGTCAGCACCTCGACGCTCTGCTTGTCCTCGATGTCCACGATGGGAAAGGCGGCGTACAGGCCATCCTCGCGGATAAGTGAAGCGCTGAAGCCGCGTATGTAGCCCACGCCGGAGCCGCTGCGGGTCTGCGGGACCGTGTCCTCAACAAACGGGTTCAAGCGGAAGAGCTGGTCCACGGTCGATGCCTGGATGCTCTGGATAAAGCCTTCCGTGATGACGTTGATCGAGTAAGGCGTGTCCTGCAAGGGCAAGTCCACAAACGGACCCGCGACGCTGGCTGTATCGGCCTCGTAGGGCGAGGCCGTGACCTCCACGCTTGCCGTCGCCGAGCCGACCGGCAGGCCGATATTCAGCTCGGGCGCTTGCCCCTCCGCGATCGTAACGCCAGGTTGCGAGAAGGGACCGAAACCCGCTGCCTGCACTTCTACTGTGTACACGCCGGTTGGTACGCCCGTGAACCGGAATCTCCCGTTGCCGCCGGTCTCCGCGCGGAGAACAGTGTCCGTCCCGGCTCTTCGTAGGGACACATGCGCACCTGCGACGATAGCCTGGCTGGAATCGCGAACGGTTCCGGACAGGATTCCGATTTGCGCCTGAGCGCACACTTGAGCCCCCGCGAGCATGGTGGAGAAGACAAGGACATGGACTGGGGAAAGGGAGTGCAAGGGGCGGCCTCTCTGAAGCTTTCTCGTGAAATCACGATGAGTTTACACAAATCAAGTCGACTACCAGCAATGATTTACAGTGATCCGAGCCATGGCGACCGCAGTCCAGACCGCACCTTCCTTCAGCCGCGACACGCTCGTCCTCAGCTCGCTGGCCGTCGCGCTCGCGCTGGTCATGCTCGCCTCGCTCCACATCGGGCGCTACCCGCTTTCCTCCTCGCAAATCCTGCACGCGCTGGCTTCCCGCACGAGCCCGGCGCGATCCAGCCCGGAAAGCGCCGGGTGGGCGGTGGTCGAGCTGATCCGCCTGCCGCGCATCTTGCTGGTCGCGCTGTGCGGCATGGCGCTGTCGCTCGCCGGGGCGGCCATGCAGGGCGTGTTCCGCAACCCGCTGGTCGGCCCGGAGATCGCGGGCGTTTCCTCGGGCGCATCCTTCGGCGGCGCGCTCGGCATCCTGCTGGCACTGCCGCTCACCGCTGTCGCCGGGCTTTCGTTTGCCTTCGGCTTGCTCGCGCTGGTCATCGCGTTTCTGCTTGCCAAGGTCGCGGGCCAGGGGCGGATGCTTGCGCTCGTGCTTTCGGGCATCATCGTCGGCGCGTTCTTCGGGGCAGTCACCAGCCTGCTGGAGCTGCTCGCCGACCCTGAGACCACGCTGCCCGCGATCCTGTTCTGGCTGCTGGGCAGCTTCACCAATGCAAACTACCCCAAGCTTGCCATGATGGCCGCCACGTTGCTCGTCGCGGGCGGGGCGCTGATGCTGCTGCGCTGGCGACTCAACCTGCTGTCGCTCGGCGAAGCCGATGCGCGTGCGCTGGGCGTTCCGCTCGAAGCCTTGCGCTGGACCATCGTCTCCCTCGCCGCGCTGCTCGTGGCCGTACAGGTTTCCGTCAGCGGCGGGGTTAGCTGGGTCGGGCTGATCCTGCCCCACCTGGCGCGCATGCTCGTCGGGCCGGATCACACCAGGATGCTGCCAGTCGCCGCCCTGCTTGGCGCGCTGTACCTGCTCGGCATGGACGATCTGGCGCGCAGCCTCAGCTCGGGCGAGCTGCCCATCGGCCTGTTGACGGCGACGGTGGGCGCGCCCGTGTTCGGATTTCTGTTCTGGAAGACTCAAGGCCGAGGTTGGGGGCAGGAATAACCAGTGTTCGCCGTCGAAATTAACGATGTGAGCTATGCCTACCGGCCCGGGGAATGGACCTTCGAGCACTGCTCCGCGTGGATCGAGCGAGGCGCGACCGTCGCCATCCTGGGCCCGAACGGCTGCGGCAAGACGACGCTTCTGCGTCTACTGCTCGGCACTTTAGAGCCGACCTCCGGCACAGCCGTGATTCATGGCCAGGCCGCCTTCGTCCCGCAGCTGTTCACTGCGTCCTTCGACTATTCCGTCCTCGATATGGTCCTGATGGGCCGCGCGAAGCATATCGGCCTGTTCGCGCAGCCTTCGCGCGAGGATGAGCGGCGCTCGCTGGCCATGCTCGCGCGCTTCGGTCTGGAGAGGATGGCGCGCATGCCGTTTCACCAGCTCTCGGGCGGCCAGCGCCAGCTCGTCATCTTCGCCCGCGCGCTCGTTTCCGAGGCCGAGCTGCTCATCCTCGACGAGCCCACCTCCGCGCTCGACCTCGGCAATCAGGCACTCGCCCTCGGCTGGCTGCGCAGGCTCGCGCGCGAGCAGGGCCTGACTGTCGTTTTCACGACGCATCAGGCGCAGCACGCGCTCGCCATCGCTGACCAGTCCCTGCTCATGCCGCCCGCCTGCGCGCCTCTGTTCGGCCCCACCCGGGATGTCCTGACGGAGCAGAATCTTTTACGCCTGTACGGCCTGCCTATGAAGCGGGTGTGCTTTGACCACGAAGGCGCGCCGTACGAGAGCATCGTGCCGGTCTTTCCGGGGCTGACTTAGTCCCGAGCGCCGAGCAAGCCCCAAGGCGTCCGTACCGCGCCCTCGCTCGCCAGCCGGCCCGCGCCCGGCCTGCCCCGCAGGTCATGCGTGGGTCCGAACGACTCCGCCGCGAAAAACATCCGCGCAGTCGAGGCACGCCACTCGGAAATCTGGCACTTGCGCGGCAAGCTCGGGTCAGTGCGCGGCATGGTTCCATGCACCACGCGCGGGCTGAACACGAGCACCTCACCCTTGCGCAAGGGAAATGCCTTGCGCTCCAGGTGCTTGGTTTTCTCGGCGACCAGTTCGCAGATTACCGGCCAGGCGAGCCCGTGAAACTGCTTCCACGCGGGCTCGCAGGTTGTTGCATCCATCCTGCGCCCGCAGCGGTCGTATGCTTCAACCAGGGCTTGCAAGCTTTCCGCCACGCCGGGCCGCTTCAGGGCTTCCCGGCAGACCTCATCGGGCAGGCTAACGTGGGTACCGGGATACACGTAAAACGTCCCGCAGCTCGGGTCGATGTCGTCGAGCGCGCACCAGGTGCGGTAAACACCGGTGTGCGGCGTCGTGCTCAGCATGGATGTATCGAAGTGCGCCGCGCGATCGCCCGCTTCCCACAGCGTCGTCCTAGCGGAGGTCAGGACCGGCTCGACCCCGAACAGCTCGCATATCCGGTCCTGTATCTCCGGGGTGAACGCGAGCGGCATCGCACCTTCCTCGTGCCCATACTCCAGCCTGTCCAGCCGCTCGCGCAGCTCGCGTTCCCGCTCGCGCGATGGGTGCTGGAGTCCCACATTGTGCTCGCAGTCGAAGTCCGCGAGCAAGCTCTCGACCGCTTCCGCATGCCGGTCCAGCAATGGAGCCGGTAGCGCGACCGGAAGCACCGCATAGCCCTCCTCGCACAACTGTTCTCTCCCTTGAGCCATACTCAGCCTCCCCGAACTTGCACCCGAGCTACCCTTAAAAGCCTACGCTTTTGGAGGAGCGCCACTTGCATCTCTGGCCCGCGTAGAGTGTTTCCGACATATAGGGACGAGGCGACATGGCTGTAAACCGCACGAAGAGCAGGCCCGTTGCGCGCCGATTCACACAAAGCCGATTCTGGCGAGCAGCCTGGTAAAGACCTGTCAAGCGCGAATGAGAAACTTTCTTGGTGGCTGTTTTGGTGGCTGTTCGCGATGTACTTTCTTGCAGCTTCTTGCAACTTGGCGCCTTCCGCAGGCTAGAGATAAACCATTCATTACATTGATCTTGTGCTGCGTTTTGCTACATCTTGCAACATTCTGCAAAAACTTTAATACAGACTCATAATCCGTTGGTTCCAGGTTCAAGTCCTGGTGGGCCCACCATCTTCTTGTCTTTCCAGCGCGGGCAAATCGCGAGCCCGGCGCTCTTTCCTAAGTGTCCTGAATCAGTCCTCTTGCCGTTCCGGCGAGGGGATTTGCCATGCTCGTGAAAATTCATCTCTTTTTCGTTTGCAAAAGCCTTTCCCCTCTCGGTATAGTTTCGCTATAAGGAACTAAGCGAGGGTTTGTAGGGCAGCCGGGCAGACTGGTATCGACCCCGAACACGCCGCTGCCATGCGAATTTGGCTTTGCATCGATGCGCCGGGTAGAGCGCTGCCCGGCATGGAGAGTTGAAAACCAAGAGGCTGCCCAATGCCGGGAGGGAAGAGCGATCTGCGCGGCAGGGTTCGTCCGAGGCGTTCGCGGACAGGCGAGGGTACGAAGAGCCCGTTGACGGCGAATGTTTCCGCGGGTAAGTCCATCCGTCCCCTCTTACCTTGTCCAGTCTGAAACCGAGAAAGTTTTACTTAGTCGAGGGAAGGAGTCGAGGGAATAAGTCACTCGCCGCGAGTGCGATCGCTTATCCCGGCATGGCGAACCTTTCCTGCTCGCCATGCTGCCGCAGCCATGCTTCTTTTCGCGGTTCCGCACCGGCGGCCCGCGACTTCGGGATGAAGGAACAACGGCGCCGGCGTCCAAAATGCCGGGCATGGCGCTTCTTGAAAGGTGGATACCAGACATGACCGACACGACCAGCACTCTCGTCGAGATCGCCCGCACGCGGGCCGTCGAGGAGCCTCTGCGGACTGCTTACACCTTTCTCGAGTTCCATCCCGAGCGCACGGAAGCGGTTCTGACTTATGGCGATCTGGACCGGCAGGCGCGAACCATCGCGAAGCGGCTTCGCGAGGAGGCGCAACCCGGGGACCGGGCGCTGCTCCTGTACGGGAACGGCCTGGAGTTCATCGCGGCGTTTTTCGGCTGCCTGTATGCCCGCGTACCGGCGGTACCCGCGCCGCTCGGCAGGCGGGGCCCGGCGGCCGAGCGGGTGCGCGGGATTCTGGATGACTGCGGGGCGTCGGTGGTGTTGTGTGCCCGCGCCGAGGCGAAGGCGGCTTCAGCCCTGGTGGGTCCGGAGCGCGGCTTACCCTTCCTCATCACGGACGAGTTGCCCGCCGCGGAGGAAGGCCCCGACGACCCGCGTGACGACGACCCGCATGACGACGACCCGCGTGACAAGCCCAGGCCCGGGGACGTCGCATTCCTTCAGTACAGCTCCGGCTCCACGGGCGTGCCGCGCGGCGTCATGGTCACGCACGCGAACCTGCTCAGCCAGGCGGCGCTGCTCCGCGGCATCGTGGGCGACCCTCGGGACAGCGCCATGGTCTCCTGGCTGCCCCTGTTCCACGACATGGGCCTGATCGCCGGGATCGTGGAACCGATGTACGGGGGCTTCCCGTGCGTGCTGATGACGCCCGAGGCGTTCGTGGAAAGCCCGCGGCGCTGGCTGGAGGCCTTGTCCGATTTCGGCGGCACGTTTTCCGCGGCTCCGAATTTTGCCTACGACCTATGCGCGCGCAGGGTGCCGGAGGAGGCCCGGCGGGGGCTCGACCTGAGCCGCTGGCGCTTTGCCGCGGTCGCGGCCGAGCCGGTCCGCGCCGGCACGCTCGACGCGTTCGCGGCGGCATTCGCTCCGTGCGGTTTCCTGCGCGAGGCATTCCGGCCCGGCTACGGCCTGGCGGAGAACACCTTGGTCGCGACCCTGGGGAGCAGCGAAGGCCGGCCGCGAACCGGCTGGTTCCGGGCCGGAGACCTCGAAGCGAACCGCGTGGTGCCCTGTTCGGGCGAGGACGCCGGGGCGCGCCCGCTGGTCGGCTGCGGGGCGCCCGCGCCGGAGC
>CAXUEU010000009.1:1925-46481 GCA_964250195.1 uncultured Acidobacteriaceae bacterium | reverse complement strand
GTGCGGGCTCGGGGGCGGGATGGGGCTTGATGGTGAGGCACCGTCATGCACTATGATCATGCCGGTGAGGCTTGTGCTCGATACGAGCGTGATCGTGGCAGCAATGCGAAGTTCCAGGGGAGCATCGGCACAGGTGGTTCGTGCTGCTCTTGAACGACGGTTTACCTTGTTGCTTTCCGTGCCGCTTGTGCTCGAATATCAAGCTGTATTGACGAGGGCAGAGCATCTTGAAGAGGGCGGCCTGGGTATGCCCGACATCGATTTGCTACTCAATACCTTGGTCCAGAAGGCGGAGCAGGTTGCGCTTTCTTACCGGTGGCGTCCGGCGGCAAAGGATCCTGATGACGACATGGTGCTGGAAGCAGCGATAAACGGCAGCGCGGATGCCTTGGTGACGTTCAATCAGCGGGATTTCGGGGAAGTCGCGGGGCGATTTGGAATTCGAGTTTTGTCGCCGAAGCAGGCGTGGGAGGAAGTATGCGGGAGATGACGGGGGGGGGACTCACGGTAAGGGTGCAGCCCTCTTTGCTTGCTGAAGCTCAAAGGCTGGCGAAGGTAGAGGGGATCGCGTTGGATCAGCTGATCAACGCGGCGCTGGCGGAGAAGCTTGCAGCAATAAGGGCGGGGGGATTTTTTGAAGAGCGGGCAAAACGCGGCGACGTAGCGCGCGCGCTGGAAGTATTAGAAAAAGCGGGAAACGGGAGAGAGCCTGTAAAGGGCGACGAGCTGTAGGTTCCGCTGATCTGCATCGTTTGTTCGGCAAAGTGGAAGACGTCGATCGAAAGATTGCTTGAAGGGGGGTATCAACACAGTGAGAAAACCAGAAGCGATTTCGATTGCTTTCGCTTCTCCCGCCCTGCAGGAATTGCACGAACCTCACAGGCTTCTTCTCCGCGAGAAGACAGCTTTTATGTTTCGAGTCCCTGATAATTTTGAGTCCCTGATAGTTTTGAGTCCCCGATAAGGGATGCTGCCCAAAAATCGCGTACTGTAAAGAGTTTGGCCTTAAGCCTCTTGGCCTTCGCCGTTTCGATTTGCGCGCGCTCCGGATATTGCCGCTTCGGCAGGTTTCCTTGGACTGACGAGTCTGCTTATTGTGAACCGCCTGTAATGCTGGGCGAGAAGGTAGCGGCTCTGGTCTTCACGCCGGCAGATCGAGCATTGAGAATGCTTTCGTGACTCCGTGGAGACCTCCACTGCCAGAGCGTCGGTCTGGATTATGAAGCAGCCGACTTCGATGCAGAGTGTAAACGAGAAACTTCGTGAACGCATCGTCTCCGAAGCAACCTTAGGCAAGCTCGCCCTTGACGCCGAAAGGGCGATTCATGAAATTCCATCACTGAAGGGTGCGACTCCTCCTGCCCTATCGTTTTCCCCCGCCACCCTCTACCCTCATCCTATGCCCGGCCGCGTCTTCACCAAGCTGCTGCTCTCCTTTCTTCTGGTGCTCTGCGCGGGCACCGCGATTCTCGATTTTTCCGTCCGCCGCATCGTCGAGCACTCCCTGCGCCGGGCCGCGGTGGACTACTACTCGGCCAAGGCGGCCGCGCTCGCGGGGCAGCTGGCCGCAGCCCCGCCCTCCGAGCTGCCCACGGTGGTGCGCGCCCAGGCGCTGGCCGCCCGGGCCGATGTCGAGGTCGCGACCGCGCGAGACGGCACCCTGGCCGGGCAGAAAGTCTTGCCGGAGGGCGACCCTTTCTTCACCAGCGAGCAGCAGGTCGGAGCTCTCCGGGCCCGCTACCGGTTCTCGCTGCGCGCGGTCGAGACTGTGTTTCCCATCCTGCGCCGCGATCTGCTGCTGGCCTCGCTGCTGGCGCTCGCGCTCGGCACCCTGATGGCGGTGCTGCTGGCCCGCCGCGCCGAGCGCCGGCTGGGCCGCATCGTTCGCTTCGCCCACCGCATCGCCGCGGGCGAGCTTTCGGCGCGCGTCGAGGAGGGCCGCCTGGACGAGATCTCCGAGGTCGCCCACGCGCTCGACGCCACCGCGGCCCGCCTGGAGGCGAGCTTCCGCGCGCTCGAGGACTCGCGCCGGGAGCTTCTTGTCCTGCTTGACTCCATGCAGGAGCCGGTGATCGGCGTCGGCCCGGGCGGCCTGGTCACCTGGTCCAACCAGCGGATGCGCGCGCTCTCGCCGGTGCGCGAGGGCCGCCCGCTGGTGGAGTGCCTGCGCGACCCGGAGGTTTTGCAGGCCGTGGCGACGGCGCAGAAGAACAAAGCCCTGGGACGGGGCCGGGCCACCGGGATCGCGCCCGGACGCGCCTATGCCGTCTCCGCAGCGCCCATGCCCACCGGCGGCGCGGTCGTGGTGCTCTACGACGTCACCGACGCGGAGCGGGCCGAGCGCACCCGGCGCGACTTCGTCGCCAACGTCTCCCACGAACTGCGCACCCCGCTCACCTCCATCACAGGCTACGTCGAAACCGTGCTCGACGAGGCTCCGCCGGGGCAGACGCGCGACTTCCTCAACATCGTGCTCCGCAACGCCAAGCGGATGAACCGGCTCACCGCCGACCTGCTCGCCCTGGCAACGGTCGAGGCGGCCGACTACCGGCTGCACCTCGAACCTATCGCGGCGAGCGAGCTGCTTGACGAAATCCTCGAAACGCTGGGGGGCATGCCCGCCGAGACCGGCATTCCGCTCGAACTGGACGCCGCGCCCGCCACCCCCGTGCCCGCGGACCGCGACGCGCTCGAGCAGGTCTTCGGCAACCTGATCGAGAACGCGATGAAGTATGGGCGCTCCGGCGGGCGGGTGGCGATCGGCGCCCGAGAGGCGGGCCGGGAGGTCGAGTTCCACGTGCGGGACTGGGGCCAGGGCATGGCCGAGGAGCACCTCCATCGCATCTTCGAGCGGTTCTACCGGGTCGACAAGGCGCGTTCGCGCGACTCCGGCGGCACCGGCCTGGGTCTGGCGATCGTCAAGCACATCGTGCTCGCCCACGGCGGCCGGGTATGGGCCGAGAGCGAGCTGGGCGCGGGGACCACCTTCTTTTTCACGCTGCCGCGGGCGGCTGCTGTACCCTCCTAGCCATGCGGAAACCCGACTACGGCATCGATGCTCCGGCAGTCCTCGGCGGCTTCTTCCTGTTCGGCGGGCTCGCGCTGGCGCTGGGCCTCGCCGGGCCACGGGCGGTCCACCTCGGCCAGGTGCGGCTCCTGCTTCGCCCCACGTTTCTCGGCATCGCCGCATTGCTGCTGATCCAGGGCTGTCTGTACCTGCTCTACGTCAAGCGGGGCAAGCTCCGGCATCGCGACCGCATCCTCGGTCTCCACGCCTGGCGGGGCGACGAGCAGGTGCTCGACGTGGGCTGCGGGCGGGGCTTGCTGCTGGCCGGCGCGGCCCGAAGGCTGACGGGCACCGGCCACGCGACCGGGCTCGATATCTGGTCCACCAAGGACATGGCCGGAAACTCCGAAGCGGCGACCCGCGCCAACCTCGCCCTGGAAGAGGTCCTCGCGCGCACGGCGCTCGTCTCCGCCCCGGCGCAGGCGATGCCGTTCACGGATGCTTCATTCGACGTGGTCGTGTCCAACCTGTGCCTGCACAACATCGAGCCGGCCGGGGAGCGCAGCCGGGCGCTCGCGGAGATCGCCCGCGTCCTGCGCCCCGGCGGGCTCGCGCTCGTGTCCGACTTCATCCTGACCGGCAGCTACGCCCGCGAGCTCGCCGCGCTGGGCTTCGCGGTGGAGCGGCACTGGGGCAATCCGCTCCAGACATCGTTCCCGCCCATGCATATCGTGGTCGCGCGCAAGCCCGATTTCGGGACAATTCAACCGCCTGTAACATCGAACCCGCAGACTCTCGGGGAGTGAAAGCGAGGCTACACGTGAAAGCGATTGCACTTCTGGCAACGATGACCCTGGCGGCGGCAAGCGCCACCGGGTTCGCCCAAAAGCTGAATGGGGCGGGCGCGACCTTTCCTAACCCCATTTACTCCAAGTGGTTTTCCGAGTACAGCGCCCAGCACCCGGGCGTCGAGATCAACTACCAGCCTATCGGCTCGGGCGGCGGCATCCGTCAGGTCACCTCCGGCACGGTCGACATCGGTGCCACCGACGGCCCCATGACCGACGCGCAAATCGCTGAAAGCAAAGTCAAGGTCCAGCACATCCCCACCGTGCTCGGCGCGGTCGTGCCCATTTACAACCTGCCCGGCGTCTCGGGTGAGCTGAAGTTCTCGCAGGATGCCCTGGCCGGCATCTACCTCGGCAAGATCACCACCTGGAACGACCCCTACCTCCAGAAGGAAAACCCCGGCGTCAAGCTGCCGAACACCGACATTACCGTCGTGCACCGGTCGGACGGCTCCGGCACCACCTTTATCTTCACCGACTGGCTCTCCAAGGTCAGCCCCGAGTGGAAGTCCGGGCCCGGCACGGGTACCGCTGTCTCCTGGCCCAAGGGCCTCGGCGGCAAGGGCAACGAGGCGATCGCCGGCCTGGTCCGCCAGCTCCCCGGCTCCATCGGCTACGTCGAACTCATCTACGCTCTCCAGAACAAGATCCCTTACGGTTCGGTACGCAACGCCTCGGGCCAGTTCGTCAAAGCCTCCATTGAAGGCGTCGCCGCTTCCGCCGCCGCCCTCAAGCAGCTGCCGCCCGACTACCGGGTCTCGATCACAAACGCGCCCGGGGCGACGGTCTACCCCATCTCGTCCTTTACCTGGCTGCTGATCCCGACCGCGGGTCAAGATCCCGCGAAGGCCAAGGTGCTTAAAGATTTCCTCGGCTGGATGCTGGAGCACGGCGAGCCCGAAGCGGCCTCGCTCTACTACGCGCCGCTGCCCGGCCCAGTCGCGCAGCGGGTCCAGGCTACCGTCGCGTCCATGAAGTAGCGATCCCGGGCCGGTTCCGAAACGGCAAGTCCTTCCCGGAATGGGAATCGGCCGGTATTTCGCCTGTTCACGCCGGCGAAACGCGCCTGAGCGCTGGTAGCCTTTCCACAGCAGGGCCAACTTCATCGTGCATTCACCCAATCTGGATAAACTCGCCCCGGTGGACGGAAAAACACAACAGGTGCGCATCCCCGTCCTAACCCAAAGCGGTACTCGGGAGAGTCCCCCGATCGCGCCCGCCGCGGCCCCGTCGGAGGTCCGCCGCTACCTTACCGGCCTCGGCCGCTCCGCGGCCCCCGACGGCCTATTCCGCGCCCTCATGGTCGCCTGCGCGGTCTCGATCTTCGCCATTGTCGCTCTCATCGCCTACGAGCTGATTTCCCGCTCCTCGCTGACAATTCATCAGTTCGGCTGGCACTTCTTTACCCGCTCCGCCTGGGACCCCGTTTCCGGCTCCTTCGGCGCGGCCCCCTTCATTTACGGCACCCTGGTCTCCTCCCTCGTGGCGCTCCTCATCGCCGTCCCGCTCTCGGTCGGCCTCGCCGTCTACCTTACCGAGATGGCCCCGCTCTGGCTCCGGGCTCCGCTCGCCTTTCTCACCGAGCTGCTCGCCGCCATCCCTTCCGTCGTCTACGGCCTCTGGGCCATTTTCATCCTTGTCCCGCTCCTGCGCGAGCACGTCGGCCCCGCGCTCAAGTCCACCCTCGGCTGGACCGGCCTTTTCGCCGGCCCCAACTACGGCCCCTCCATGCTCGCCGCCGGCGTCATCCTCGCCATCATGATTCTGCCCATCGTCTCCTCGCTCACCCGCGAGGTCATGCGCTCGGTCCCCCACTCCCAGCGCGAAGCCGTGCTCGCCCTCGGCGCGACCCGCTGGGAGATGATCCGCATGGGCGTGCTGCGCAACGCGCGCATCGGCATCGTCGGCGCGGTCATCCTCGGCCTCGGCCGCGCGCTCGGCGAAACACTGGCGGTCACCATGGTCATCGGCAACCGCCCCGACATCGCCAAATCCCTCTTCGCCCCCGGCTACTCCCTCGCCTCCGTCATCGCCAACGAGTTCTCCGAGGCCTCCGACGACATCTACCTCTCCGCCCTCATCGAGATCGGCCTCGCCCTCTTTCTCGTTACGATCGCCGTCAACGCCCTGGCCCGCCTGCTGGTCTGGGCCGTCACCCGCGGCACCCCGGCCAGGGTTGTATAAAGCATGGAAGCCACCCAAGCCAACCGCCTCTGGCGCTCCTCCGCGAACCATGCCGCCACCGCCCTCGCCATCGTGAGCACGATCCTGGTCGTCGCGCCGCTCGTCGCCATCTTCGGCTACCTGCTCTTTAAAGGCGCGTCCTCGCTCAACTGGGCCTTCTTTACGCAGATTCCCAAGCCCGTCGGCGAGGTCGGCGGCGGCATGGCCAATGCCATCCTCGGCTCGGGCGTCATCCTGGCCCTGGCTTCCGCGTTCGGCGTGCCGATAGGCATCGCGGCCGGCATCTTCCTCGCTGAGTTCGGCCGAGGATCCAAACTGGCCAATGCCGTGCGCTTCACCGCTGACGTCCTCAACGGCGTCCCGTCCATCGTCATGGGCATCGCCGTCTACTCGCTCATCGTGCTGCCCCAGAAGCACTTCTCCGCTCTTTCCGGCGGCGTCGCCCTCGGCATCATGATGATCCCCACCATCACTCGCACTACCGAGGAGATGCTCCTGTTGGTGCCCAACCAGGTTCGCGAGGCCGCGCTCGGCCTCGGCGTTCCCAACTGGCGCTCCGTTCTCTCGATCACCCTCCGCACCGCCTCCCCCGGCGTCATTACCGGCTGCATGCTGGCCTTCGCCCGCGTCGCCGGCGAAACCGCTCCCCTGCTGTTCACGGCCTTCGGCAACAATTTCTGGAGCCACAACCTCAACCAGCCCATCGCCGCCCTCCCGCTGCAGATCTACATCTACGCCATCAGCCCTTACGACGACTGGCACCGCCTCGCCTGGGCCGGATCCCTCGTCCTCATCCTTCTCATCGTCCTCGCGGTGGCGCTGGTCCGCATCACCGCCTCGCGCGGCATCCTGAAAGGAAACTCGTAAGCATGGGCGTCGGCATCCAGGTCCTCGCGCTCGACGCGTGGTACGGCACGCACCAAACCCTCTTCGGCATCGACCTCGCGATCCCCCCGAACCAGGCCACCGCGCTGATCGGTCCCTCCGGCTGCGGCAAGTCCACCTTCGTCCGCTGCCTTAACCGCATGCACGAGACCAGCTCCGGCGGCCGCGTCGCCGGCACCGTCCGCATCGGCGAGCTCGACATCTACAAGGACGCCTCCCCGGTCGAGATCCGCCGCCGCGTCGGCATGGTCTTCCAGCGTCCCAACCCGTTCCCGACCATGTCCATCTACGACAACGTCGCCTCCGGCCTCCGGCTCAACGGCTTCCGCAACCGCCGCATTCTGGACGAGGTCGTCGAAAAAAGCCTCAAGTCCGCCGCCCTCTGGGACGAGGTCAAGGACGACCTGCGGAAAAAGTCCGGCGCCAGCCTCTCCGGCGGCCAGCAGCAGCGGCTCTGCATTGCCCGCGCCCTCGCCGTCGATCCCGAGGTTCTGCTCATGGACGAGCCCGCCTCCGCCCTCGACCCGGTTTCGACCGCCAAGATCGAAGACCTGATCTTCGAGCTCAAGAGCCAGTACACCATCGTGATCGTGACCCACAACATGCAGCAGGCCGCACGTGTCGCCGAGCGCACCGGCTTCTTTCTGACCGGCAAGCTGGTCGAGTTCGACCAAACTCACAAGATATTCACGAACCCCGGTGACAAAAGAACGGAAGATTACATTACAGGTAGGTTCGGGTAGAGCAAGGGTGGAGGGTGAAGGGAGCTGCGACAAACGTGCATCGCTGGAAAGCTATCACCGAGCCCCTATTCGTTGGCTCTGAGCCGGAAGAGTCTAAAGGAAAACTCTGCCGGCCTGAGCGAAGCTAAGACCTATCTTTTCTCGGCTTCGTCGAGGGCCAATCTGCTAAGTGTTCTAAGCTCAGGCGCGTTTTCACCCTTCACCCTCCACCCTTCACCCTCGGAGCTCTCCCATGCGCGTCCGGTTTCACCAAAGCCTCGGCGACCTGAAAGAGAAGATTCTGGTCATGGCCGGCATGGCCGAGCAGTCCATCGACCGCGCGGTGGAGGCCTACCGCACGCGCGACCTGGCGCTCGCCATCCAGGTCGAGCGGGCCGAGACCGCCATCAACCGATATGAGCGCGAGATCGACCAGCTCGCGCTCGACCTGCTGGCCATGGAGCAGCCCATGGCGGTCGACCTCCGCTTCATCCTCGCCGTCATCAAAATCAACGCCGACATTGAGCGGGTGGGCGACGCGGCCATGAACATCGTCGAGCGCGTCCGGGAGATGCAGGCGCTCGAAGCCGCGGAGCTGCCCGTGGACATTCCCCGCATGGCCTCGCTCGCCACCGGCATGGTGCGCCAGGCGCTGCAGTCTTTCGTGGACGGCAACGCGGAAGCCGCGCAGAAGGTGCTGATCCTTGACGACGCGGTGGACCGGCTCAACCGCGGGGCGCATGTGGCGCTGCTCAAGGTGATGCGCGAGCAGCCCGCGACCACCCCCCAGGCGCTGAACGCGCTGGTGGTGGCCCGGTCGCTCGAACGAGTAGCCGACCACGCCACCAACATCGCCGAGGACGTCATCTTCTGGATTCGCGGGGCGGACGTGCGCCACTACGTGCCGCCCGCGGACCGCGACGGTGCCAGTGCCGCTGCCGCGCGCGACGGGGTTGCGTGACAGGGTACGACGGCAGCCACCAAACCGGGTCATGCGGGGAGCAAAGCGACGAAGGTGCTGATTTTCGCGCCCAACGTGGGGTAGGGGCAGAGCCTTCGCCTCAAGCGCTGCCGCTTCGCTCAGCATGACCCTTTCCTATCCGCGTCTTCCATGTCGGCCGCCCACCAGACGACCTCGCCCGGCTCCGGATAAAACAGCGCGCACCGCACCGGCAGACCCTCGGCGGCTGCCTCGGCATAGGCTTCCATTTGCCCCGCGTACAGCGCCTTTTGCTCCGCCCGCCAAGCATCCGACACGTCTGCCGCGCCGGTGCCGGTCTTGTAGTCGACCACCCACCTGTGGGTCGCGCCCTCGCTCAGCAGCGAAGCTCCAGCCGTGAAGACGCGGTCGAGGCGCAGCGTGCGCAGGTTCCCGTCCCCGTCCCACAGCTCATAGCCGCGCTCCACCGAGCCGCCGAGGCGGTCCCGGAAAATCCATCGGCCCACCTCCGTGGCCGCCGCCGCCAGTGCCGCCCGCACCAGAGCTTCCTCCTCGCCCGGCGCGAGCCCGCCCGCGCGCGACTCCCGCCGTGCCGCCCGCAGCAGCTGCGCCGGCTCCGACGCCCCGCGGCCCAGCTCCTCCAACAAGGCGTGAAGCACCCGACCCCGGACCATCGAAGCCGCCGAGCCCTCGGCCCGCGTGAACAAAGGCCTGCGCTGTCCGCGCGCGCCGCGCCGCACGTCCGGCCGCGCCTCGCCCGGCACCCAACCGGAGGGCAGCCGCTCCAGCATCGCCGCATCCGTCCGCCCCGGGCTGGAGACGACCGGCTCGGCCGCCGCCGCGAGACGAAGTCCGGTCCCGGTACTTCCGAGCCGCGCCCGGAAGTCCGCCTCCAGCCCGGCCCAGGCGGCTTCGAGCAGCGAACCCTCGCCGGGACGGCGGACCTCGCCGTCCTTGACCCGCACCGCACCGAACAGGTGCAGGCGCGTCCGGGCCCGGGTGCAGGCCACATAAAACAGCCGCTTGCGCTCGGCGGCGTCGCGCTCCCGCTTTTGCCCCTGGACCCATGCGTACAGCGGGTCCTCGCTTTCCTCGCGCGAGCCGATCGGCGCGAGCAGCAGATCCCCCGCGCCGCGCTCCAGAAACGCCACCAACTCCCCGCCGTTCGCGCGCGGCTGCCGCGCCAGCCCGGGTACCAGCACCACCTCGAAGCCCAGCCCCTTGGCCTTGTGGATTGTCATCACCTGCACCCCGAACCGCTCGCTGACCGAGCAGTCGGGCGCGGCCGAGAGCTTCCCGAGCGCCGCTTCGAACGAGCCGTCCAGCACCTCGATTCCGGACAACGAGATCCTATCCAGCAGGCGCAGGAAGGCCTCCGCGTTCTCCCGCTCCGTCGGCCCGACGCAGGCCGGGCCGCCCAGGCCCATCCACGTCCGCTCCACCCAGGCGGCGAGCGACAAGCCCGCGTACCTGGTGCGCGGGGCGGCCTGCAGTACGGCCCAGACCCGCTCTACCCGCGTTTGCCCCTCGGCGCTCAGCAGGTGCATGCGCGCGGGGATCAGCTCCACGAAAGGCCGCAGGGCGAGCTCCGGATCGTCCGACCCTGCAAGGGTGTGGAGGTCCGGGAGCGTCAGCCCGGCCCAGGGAGCGCGCAGCACCGTGAGCCA
Source organism: uncultured Acidobacteriaceae bacterium (assembly GCA_964250195.1). Lineage (GTDB taxonomy): Bacteria > Acidobacteriota > Terriglobia > Terriglobales > Acidobacteriaceae > EB88. The sequence goes on along the minus strand of CAXUEU010000009.1, from coordinate 36,228 downwards.
GGCCACGCGGTCGCCCGGGTGCAGCAGCGCCCGCAGAAGGGCGTGAAGGTCCACGATTTCCGGCCGCCCGGCGAGCGGCTCCAGGTCCACCGCGCGATAGCGGATGCCGGCCGCCCGCAGCGCCGGAAGGATGGCGCGCAAGTGCGGCCGCGAGCGCACCAGCACGGCCACGCGGTACTCGCCCTTGCCCGCCGCCTCGGCTTCCGCGACGCGCGGGAGCTCCGCCCGCAGAACCTCCACGACCCGCGCCGCCTCTTCGCCCTCGCTTTCCTCGGTTTCTTCGAAGGCGTGCACCTGGAAGCTCGGAGTCCGGTCCGGGGAAGGCTCGGCCTGCGCCGCGACGAACTTGTCTTGGCCGCCCTCGAAGATCGCGTCGAACCGCCGGTTCAGCTCCCCGACCAGCCCGGCGTGCGAGCGGAAGTTGTGCGTCAGCTGGAGAGGATGGCAGGCGTGGCGGGTATCGCCTCCGTCGCCGCAGGGCAGACCCCGCTCGCGCGTCTCGTGGAACAGCGCCACCTCCGCCTGGCGGAAGCCGTAGATGGACTGGAGCGGGTCGCCCACCACGAACGCCGTCCGGCCGTCCCCGGGCGTCCACTCCTTGAGCAGCTGCGCGACCAAGGCGTACTGGGTGCGCGAGGTGTCCTGAAACTCGTCGATGAGAATGTGCCGCTTGCGCTCGCTCTCGAGCAGACCGCGCATGCTCGCTTCGTCGCGCAGGACCTGCTCGGCGGCCCGGGCGATCTCGACGAAATCGACCGCGTTTGCCTCCGCGAAGACCAGGCGGAGCTCCGCCGCGGCCCGGCGCAGCACCGCGAGCACGGCCGTCAAGGTTTGCCATTGGTCTTCGGAGTAGCCGGGCGGAGGCAGCCGGCGAAGCCTTCCGAGCAGCTTCAGAAAAGCCTCATCCCCACAGAGTGCCAGGCAGCAATCCTTCATCCTTTGCTTGAACTCTTGCGCCCGCTCCTTCTCGCTCTTCGTGCCGCCCGCCGGGAAGCCTTCACGCACCGTCCACTGCTTGCGCGGCGTACCCTCCCTGGTCAGCAGAAGGTCCGCGACCGCCAGCCATTGCTCGACGTCCGCCGGGCAGCCCTCGCAACCGCTCAGGGGCGACACCCGGTCCAGATTCGCCGCCGCGTACCGACCCAGGGCCAGCAGCTCTGTCCCGAGCGCGCCCGAGATGTGAAAGAACGTCTCCAGCCCGCACAGCACGAGCCGGTTCTCCTCCCGGAACGGCGCTTCGAGCCGCGCGCGCACCGCCGCCCAGTCCACCTCCTCGTCGAAGCGCAGGGGCAGGGCCCCGAGCCAGGCGTCGCGGCGCGCCAGCATCCCGGCCAGCAGCCGCTCCATCTCCGGCAGGTTGTTGTCGCGCCGCAGCAGCAGGTGCCCCAGCGTGCCCTTCAGCGAACCGTCGAGCAGCCCGGTCGTCCGCCGGGCAGCCTGCTTCCAAAGCGCCTCCGCGTCCTCGGTGGGCGCGAGCGCCCCGCCCAGGCGCGCCAGCAGCGGCTGCCCGTGCGCCAGGCGCAGGCACAGCGAGTCGATCGTCTCCACTTGGAACCGGTGCGGTTGCTCCAGCAGCTTCCAGCCCATGCGTTCGCTGTGCCGAAGGGCCTCCCCGGCTAGGGTTCGCAGCGGTTCGGCCTGCTCCGCTCCCCGTGCGGCCGCTTCGAGCGAGCCCAAGATGCGCCCGCGCATCTCCGCCGTGGCTGCTCGGGTGAAGGTAATGGCCAGGATCTGCTCCGGCTCCTCGACCCGGGCGAGCAGCGCCAGGAAGCGCTCCGTGAGCAGGTTGGTCTTGCCCGCGCCGGCCGGGGCCTGGACCAGAATCGACCGCTCGGGGTCGAGCGCGGCCCGGCGCGCCGCAGCGTCTTCCGGGCCGGCTTCCGGGCCGGGGAAGAGCAGGAGCTCACTCATCCGACTCCTCCACTGCGGCGATCCGGCAAACGCCGTGCAGGCCGCACATCCGGCAGGTGGCCGCGCCGTCCCGCGGGTCCACCGCCGCGAGGCCCTCAGCGAACTCCTCGGCCAGGCGCAGGAGGCTCGCACGCCATGCCTCCCGGAACGAGCTCGCGTCCTTGAGAACGTGGAGCTTGGTCTTGCCCGGACGAATCTGCGCGAAAGCGACCTGGTCCACCCGTTCCAGTCCCGCGAATTCGGCATAAATGGGCAGTTGCGGCTCCTCCATCCGATCCCCCTCCCACTGCCGCACGCTCACCCGGTCGGCGGTCTTGTAGTCCATCAGCAGGCTGCCTCCGCTGTCGAGCGCGTCGAGATGGTCAAGACGGTCCATGCGCAGCCGCAGGGTCAACGGTCCCACTCGAGCCTCCACCTTCTTCTCGAGCTCCGCGACCGCGAACGGCTCCCGTTCCGCCTCGACCGCCAGCCAGGCCAGCAGACGGGCCGCGACGCGCCTCCCTTCGAGTCTCAGATACTCCGTAAGCCAGGGGTCGCCCCGCGCTTCCCGCTCCGTGGATGCGAACGCCCGCGCCACCGCCTCCCGCACTAGGTCGCGCAGGCTCCCGTCGGCGCGCGCCGCCCGCAGGTCCGCCCGGGAGTGCAGCCTGCCCGGCGTTGGCTCGGTCGCCCAGAGCCGCTCCAGGGCCCGGTGCAGCAGCGCCCCTCGCTCGCCCGCATCCAGGCCCCAGGCCGCCTCGTCCAGCGGCACCGCCCCCAGCCGCCGCGCCGCGAAGGACTGGAACCCGCACGCGGCCTGCCGCTTGAGCACCTCGCTCCCGCCCGGCGAGCGGCCCTCCGGCCAGCGCGGTCCGTGCGCCGCTACCGCCTCGCGCCGGGTTTGCTTCACGGTCACGGGGGCGGGCGCGTTCGCCGGCTCCGCGCGCAGCCTCAGCGCGAGCACAAGCGGCGCGGGCCGGCTCTCGATGCCGCCCTCGCCCTGCCGCGCATGGCTCAGGACCACCTCCGGCGCGCTCCTGAGCACCCGGTCCAGCTGCGCCCGCGCCAACCGCAGCTCCGCCTCGGGGTCGGTGTGCGGCATGCCCGCGTCCCTTTGCAGCCCCGGCGCGAGCAGGGGGTGCGCCCTCCCGCCGGCGGGCCAGGCTCCTTCACACAGGCCCATCGCCCACACCGCGTCGAAGTGCAGTCCCGCCGCCTCGTCTATGCCCAGAACCTGCACCGGCGCGTCCTCGGACTCGGCCGCGAACAGGGCCGCGCGCGCCGCCTCGCCGAGCTCCCGCACGAAGCCCCGGAACGAGACTGGCCCCGCGACGGCGGAGACCGCCGCGACCTCCTCCAGCAGGCACTCCCAACGCTGCCGTGCCTGGTACGCCGCTGAGGCGAGCTCGCGGAAGCCCGGCCAGCCCGCCAGCTGGAGCAGCTCCCCGGCCAGGCTCGCCCAGGCCGGCCTCGGCTTGCGTCCCGCGCCCTCCCGCGTCAGGCGGGCGAGCAGCGCGCGCATCCGCGCCGTGAAAGCGGCGGGCAGCAGGCCCCGGCTCTGCTCGGACGCGCGCTCCGCATGGCCCAGCAGAGCGCCGAGCGCGACATCCTGCGTCAACAAGCCCCGCCTCCTGAGCTCCGCGTCGGCCAGGGCCAGCGCGAGCGCCTCCTCCATGCCGGCCGCCGCGAAGCCGCCCACCAGCAGCGACGACGCCTCAGCCGCCGGAAGGGCGTTGCGCGCCGCCCAACGCAGGAGCAGCAGCGCGGAGTCCACCAGCGGCACCTCCGCCAGGGGAACGCCGAGCGAGAACTCGTAAAGCGGGGCCTGCCCGCCGGCCGCGGCGCGCGGGGCCTCCGGCTGGAGCGTTCGCCGCAAAACCCGGTCCAGCTCCGGCTTGAGCCGCCGAAGATCGGGCACCAGCACGCCGACCCTCACCTCCGGCCTGCTCCCTTCGAGCGTCGCGCGGACCCACTCCGCGCATGCGCGCAGCTCCTCGCCTTCGTTCGCGGCCTCGACCAGCCGCCGGTTCGCCGCGGCCTCACCGGGCTGCGCGTGAGCGATGCGGCATGGCAGCGCCGCCAGCAGGGTCTCCTGCGCCGGCGTCAAGCGCTCGAACCCGACCAGCAGGATCTCCTCGGCTTCGACGCTCGACTCGCCTGCCCGCTCGGCCAACTCTTGTTCCAGCCCGCACCGGGGAACAGCGTCCGCTGCCCGGCAAAGCGCGTCGAAGCCGTCGGCCCAGCCGAGAAAGCGCTCCGCGTCCTCGTGCGCCGCCGCCCAGCTCGCCCGGCGCGAAGCGTGCGCGTCATAGGCGCTCAGCAAGCCGTACGCCGTGCAAGCCAGCTCCGCCAGGCGCCCCGGCGCGACCACCTGCCGGGCTTCCTCCCTCTGCACCGTGCCCCAAAGGTGCAGCTCCTGTAGGGGGGTCAGGATTTGCCGCTCGAACGAGGCCCGGCGCGCCAGCCCGTCCACCCAGCACCGCCAGTCCTCGATGCGCGGCGCGCGCCAACTCCGCTCGCCCGCGGCCCGGCGCTCCTCGGCCCAGGCACGGTGGAGCGCCCGCGCCGCCCTTGGGGTGCTGGTCAGCACGAGCGCGCCGCGCCCGAGCGCTTCGGAGAGGGAGGGGGAGAGCATCGGTCATTGCGATTGTAAAAGCCCGACGCCGAGCTCGCCTGCAAGCCATGTCCGAAACCGGTTAGCCTTTCGACATAGGTCGAGGGAGGCAATGTGCGGGCAGATGGACAAAATCAACAGCGCGAGAACGATTTCGGCGCTATCGGAGTGGCTGCCTTGCTAAGCACGGTGCAGATCGTGAAGCCGGGAGGGAGCTTCACGGTACGAGGGACTGTCCGGAACTTGACGCACTACCCGGGATCACTACACCAAACATCAAAAATCGTACGCGAAGGCTTCGAGGCTGATCGTAGTCAAAGTCGATAACCGTGAACTACGGCTCTTATTGAAGCATCGAGCTATTGGCTACGGGGGATGAAAGTTGCTAGTTATCTCAGCATGGCTAGCCCCTCCGTGGAGAGGCTAGCCATGCTTTGGATCGATTTCCTTGGCTACTTTGTAGCCCGATTCCCATACTCAACTGGAACCCACTCATAGCCGGTTTCCACCTGGCGTACGTGGCCGATGCCGGGATAAGGCATATGTGGAACCGCTACGAGTGTGCGATCTCGGGCGAGAGCTGCAAACACCTGCTTGCGCGTCTTGGCTGCACTGCTCTGGTCAACGTCGTAGTCAATCGTGATCGCAGGCTGGGGAAACTGCACTGCGGCTACATGCACGATGTCACCGACGAAGACGATCTGCTGCCCTTCGCTCTGCACCGTGTAGAAAGCGCTGCCTGGAGTGTGACCGGGGTGAACGCTGGCTGTGACACATGGCATGATCTCCGACGTGCTTTGGAAAGCCTGGACTTTTCCTGCATCCACATAGAGCTTGACGGTCTTGAAGGCCTCGTCGAAGTACTTTGTAGCGTAGTGTGCCCTGGCCGCGTTCGACCGGTCCAGGAAGAAGTCGAGATCGGGCTTGCCTACATGGACGGTAGCATTCGGAAACGCAATCTGCCCGTCCTTCACCAGACCACCCATGTGATCGTCATGGAGATGGGTCAGCAGTATGTCCGTTACCTGATCGGGCTTGACGCCGACTGCCGCAAGGCTCGCGAGCAACTTGCCGCCGTATCCTGGTCCGTAGAGCTGGCCCACCCCGGTATCGACCAATACGATACGTCCATCGATCCTCAGTAAAAATGCGTTCAAGGAAATCTCGACCGGGTTGGTCAGGTACCCCTTGCTAAGCAACGCGTCGGTGTTGGCGCTGCTCGTTCCGTGAAGCAGGGCATGCAAATCCTGGGGCACGGTTCCATCGGACAGGGCGGCAATTTGGACGTCACCTATCGTGAAAGCATAGGTTCCGACCTTCTGATCCGCGATACCAGGCGAAGACGGAGCAGCCTGGGCATTAGCCATAGTTCCAAAGTGTGTGAGTGCCGAGAGCATAAGACCAAGCAACACTTTCTTGAGAAACATTCGGACATTCCTTTAAGCCTTTAAGGCGAAGTGGCTGGAAATCCAGCGTCGGTTGAAGTCATGGAAGCGATGAGCTTCCGGAAAATGAAGCCGTGAGCCCGGTTCAGCTCTCTTATGCCACTCCCAGTAGCCAGTTGTTGAACTCAGTCACGTACGGGTGCTCCTTCGGTCCTGCATTGTTGCGCAACCGCTTCGCCCGTTCCACAAGGACCTCGTCCGCATCCGTGCCCAGCAGCACCTTGATCGTTTCGTCGATAAACTCCTGCAGCGGCATCGCACGGGGTTCTTCCTTGCTGTTCAATAGGTCGGTCTGAACCCACGGCGGAGCGATCTCAATCACGCGCACAGAAGTGCCTTCCAGCTTGTAGCGCTGAGACAGGATATAAGAATGAAGAGCAGCCTTGGTGGAAGAGTACACGGCCGTCAGGGCAAACGGAGTGAAGGCCAACACCGATGTGTTGTACAGGACAGCAGCCTCCTTTTGCTTTTTCAAGTGTTCGATCAGCGCCGAGGTCAGCCGAATCGGACCAAGCAGGTTAGTCGCGATGGTAGAGTTCAGCAGGTCTTCCTCGATCTTCCCCGCTGCGTCATCAACCTGCATGATGCCCGCGTTGTTAAACAGGACGTTCAGGTCCGGATAGCGTTCGATCAACTCCCGCGAAACCTGGGTGATGCTGGATAGATCCTCGATATCCAACTCCAGGGACTCAATTCCAGGATTTGCCCTTGTTACCTCATCCAGCGCGGATTTACGCCGGCCAGAGATGATGACCTTATTGCCGAGCTTGTGAAGAGACTCCGCCATACCCCGACCGATCCCTGATCCGCCGCCTGTAATGAAAACCGTGTTTCCCTTAAGCCTCATTTGCTCGCTCCTTGAAGTTCGTCCGAACTCGATGGGCCTCGTTCTTCCGGCGGCTCCTGGTTCAACGAATCTTGAATCATAGACACCAGGAACTCGAAACCCGATGCAAAATATTTTGAACTATACTCAAGGCATGGCTAAAAAGGCTGACTCCGACATCGAGTACCCGCCAACGTTCAGCGCCATCCTGAACGCTCTGAGCGATGCGACTCGCCGGCACATTGTGTATCGGCTCTCAAAACAACCCGGCCTCTGCAACTCGTTCGGAGACCTTGGTTCCAAAACAAAACTGAGTTACCACTTCGCCGAACTGCGACATGCGGGTCTGACCCGAACCGAAAAGCAGGGTACCTGGAGGCTCATGCACCTGCGGCTCGATGAAGTGGAAAGGCTTTATCCGGGGCTTCTTTCGGCTGTCCTCAAAGGAGCGGCTGAGGAGCAACCTGGGCGAGATGATGGGGAAATACCTGCCGGATTCCAAGGTGAGGATGGGGGGTGCGGTCCTGAATCAAACCCCGCAAATTAAGTAGCTTTTCTGAAGAATGACAGGGCGCTGGGCGAAAGTCGCACCGGGCTGAAGCCGCCGAGAATCGTGACCGCGACCGGGCTTGACGCTCTGCTCCTCAAGATCGGCGAAGCCGCGCCGAAGTATGACGCCCTATGCTTCGTGCGGGGAGGCGGGGAACCGTCGGGCTTTGCGACGTGGAACGACAAACGGCTGATCGAGGCCTTGTTCGCTTGCGGCAAACCTTTTTACACCGCGCTGGGGCACGCGGACGACTTCACGCTTGCCGATAAATACGCCGACCAGGCATTCGCGACCTCTACCGGCTTCGGCGCGCCGGGCGCTGCCAGGAGGAGGACCCGCTAGTAGACTGAGGGTGTGAACGCCCCGAGGCTCCTCCCCGGACTTGTCGCCGCCGCTCTTCTCGCCGCCGGCTGCCGACAGGCACCCGCGCCCGCCGCCGATGCCGGCCCGGTCAAGCACTACCCGCTTTCCGGCAAGGTCATCGGCACCAACGCCGCCTCCGGCGAGGTGGAGGTGGACGGAGCCGCCATCCCCGGCTTCATGGAAGCCATGGTGATGCCGTACACTCTGGCGAACCCGGCAGACCTGAAGAACCTGCACCGCGGCGACCGGATCGCCGGGACCCTGAACGCAGGCGGCTCGGGCACGATGCTCGCGAACGTCCGTGTGGTCGACCGAACGGATGAAATCCGCGAACTGGAGCCGCAGTCCATCGCGAAGCCGCTGGTCGCGGGCGAGGCGGTGCCGGACTTCGCGCTCACCGACCAGAACGGGCACACCATCCATCTGGCGGACTACCGCGGCAAGACCCTGCTGATCACCTTCGTGTACACCAACTGCCCGCTCGCCGACTTTTGCCCGCGCATGAGCCGCAACTTCGCCGATGCGGACAAGCAGCTCGCCGCCGACCCCGGCTTGTATGCCGGGACGCACCTGCTCTCGGTCTCGTTCGACCCCAAGCGTGACACCCCGGCGGCTCTGCGCTCCTACGGCGGCGCGTACACCGGCCGCTACACGGACGAGCGGTTCGACCACTGGACCTTTGCCGTGCCCAGGGCAGCCGACCTCGACAAGGTGCTGGAGTTCTTCGACGTGGGCGCGGTGCCCCGTCCCGGCGGCACGCTCGAGCACACGCTTTCGACCGTGGTGGTGGGCCCGGACGGCAAGGTCGCCAAATGGTTTCCCGGCAACCAGTGGAGCGCCGCCGACCTGCTCGCCGAGGTGCGCGCGACCACGAAGGCGAAGGCATGATCGCGATCGTGATGGGGGTGACCGCGAGCGGCAAAAGCACCGTCGCGCGGGCGCTGGCGAACCGTACCGGCTGGGCGTTCGCCGAGGGCGACGACTACCACCCGCCCGCGAACAAGCAGAAGATGCACGCGGGCGTCCCGTTGACCGACGAGGACCGCGCGCCCTGGCTCGCTGCCCTGCATGGCGTTCTCCAGGGTTGGGTACGCGACAAGCAGGATGGCGTGATGACCTGTTCGGCGCTCAAGAAGAGCTACCGGCTGACCCTGGTCGACGGCCTGCCGGAGGGCGCGGCGAAGTTCGTGCTGCTGGAGGTTTCGAAGGAGGAGCTGGAAGCGCGCCTCCTTCACCGCACCGGCCACTTCATGAGCCCCGCCCTGCTCGACTCGCAGCTGGCGACGCTGGAGGTGCCGGGCGAGGCGCTGCGGATCCGCGCGGTCGGCGACCCGGGGGCGGTGGCGGAGTCGGTGCTGGAAGGCCTCGGCGTCGTAAGACCTGCGCGCGTCAATTCCTGATTCTTCACGTCAAGGGTCATCCTGAGCGCAGCGAAGGACCTGCTTTCCTTCGCAGCCAAGAAATGCAGATCCTTCGTCGCTGGGCTCCTCAGGATGACCCTTGCTTGCATGACGAGGTCCCGGTGAGCAGCCGGCGGCGCCCATACTCTCACCAAACTTCCGTTCGAGCCGCTACAAGGCAGCCCGGTAAGATAAAGCCATGGCGCGTTTTACGATCATTGTCGGCATCGTCCTGATCCTTCTCGGCATTTTCACTTACATGAGCACCGGAGCCAAGTTCCCGACCTCGCTGATCCCCGCCGTCTTCGGCCTCATCCTGGCCGCTTGCGGCGTGCTGGCGCGCACCACGGACCTGAAGAAACGCGCGCTCTGGATGCACGTTGCCGTGACGGTAGGGCTGCTCGGCTTCCTGGCCACGGCGAAGTCGGTAGTCGACTTCTTCCGGATGAAGAGCGGAGTGCAGTTCCGGTTTCCCGTCGCTGTCGAGGAAAAGGCCGCGATGTCTGTCTTGCTGTTCGTATTCGTTGCCTTCTGCGTACGCAACTTCATCAACTCCCGCCGGGCGCGGCTGGCGGCGGCTTAAGGTGCGGGGAGCGGGAAGGATCGGCATCTCCGCCGAGCGGGGTCCGACCGTGCGCTCCGCCCAGCGGGCCGCGGCGCAAGGAGACCAGCCCAAGCGCAAGCCGAACCTGAAGAAGATTCTGCCGGAGGTCTGGCGGCTTGTCCGCCCGCGCCGCTGGCTGCTCGTCTTCGGCCTGGTGCTGGTGCTCATCAAGAGCACGGCGGGCATGGTCCTGCCGTTCACCACTAAGTTCCTGCTGGACAAGGTCTTCGCCCCGCACCGCACGGAGCTGCTCGCGCCGCTGGTCGGCGTGGTGCTCCTTGCGACGGTGATCCAGGCGACCAGCTCCTACGCGCTCACGCAGCTGCTCTCCAAGGCCGCCCAGCGCATGATCACCGAGCTGCGCGAGCAGGTGCAGCAGCATGTCGGCCGCCTGCCGGTCTCCTTTTACGACGCGAACCGGACCGGCGTCCTGGTCTCGCGCATCATGACCGACGTCGAGGGCGTGCGCAACCTGATCGGCACCGGCCTGATCGAGTTCGTCGGCGGCATCGTGACCGCGATCGTGGCGTTCTGCATCCTGGTCGCGGCCAGCCCGCGCATGACCTTCGTTTTGTTCGGCGTGCTGCTTCTGTTCGTGTTCATCCTCCAGAAAGCCTTCAAGACGATCCGGCCGATCTTTCGCGAGCGCGGCAAGATCAACGCCGAGGTCACGGGCCGGCTTACCGAGTCGCTGGGCGGGGTGCGCGTGGTCAAGGGCTACCACGCCGAGGCGCGCGAGGCCCGGGTGTTCTCGGGCGGCGTGCAGCGCCTGCTCGACAACGTCATCTCATCGCTGACCGCGACTAGCCTGCTCGCGCTCTCGGCGACCGCGGTGCTGGGCATCGTGGGCCTGCTGGTCATGCTGTTCGGCGGGCGCGAGGTGCTGGGCGGCCGTCTCACCACCGGCGGCTACTTCCAGTACACGGCGGTGCTGGCCTTCATGATCGCGCCTATCTTTCAGGTGGTGAACGTCGGCACGCAGCTCACCGAGGCCGTCGCCGGGCTGGACCGCACCATGGAGGTGCTCGGCGAGCGGGAGGAGTTCGGCGACCCCAATCGCAAGCAGGTGCTGCCCACGATCGACGGCCGGGTCGAGTTCCGCGACGTGCGCTTCAGCTACGAGGCTGACAAGCCCGTGCTGCACGGCATCTCGTTCGACGCCCGGCCGGGCACGGCCACCGCGCTGGTCGGGTCATCCGGCTCCGGCAAGAGCACGATCATCTCGCTCATCTGCGGCTTTCACCTGCCGAGCTCGGGGGAGATCCGCATTGACGGGCAGGATCTGAGCAAGGTCGACCTGGCCAGCTACCGTTCGCAGTTGGGCGTGGTGCTCCAGGAGAGCTTCCTGTTCGACGGCTCCATCCGCGACAACGTGGTGTTCTCCTCACCGGACGCGACGGACAAGGAGTTCCTGCACGCCTGCAGGATCGCGCGGGTGGACGAGTTCGCCGAGCGTTTCGAGGAGGGCTACGACACGGTGGTGGGTGAGCGCGGGGTCAAGCTTTCAGGCGGCCAGCGGCAGAGGCTCTCGATCGCCCGCGCCCTGCTTGCGAACCCGCGCCTCTTGATCCTCGACGAGGCAACCTCCTCGCTCGACTCCGAGTCGGAGGCCATGATCCAGGCGGGCCTGAACACGCTTATGCAGGGCCGGACCACTTTCGTGATCGCGCACCGGCTGTCGACCATCCGCAAAGCCGACCAGATCCTGGTGGTCGAGGGCGGGGTCATCGTCGAGCGCGGCACGCACGGCTCGCTGTACGCGCTGGGCGGGCGCTACTACGACTTGTACACGCGCCAGCACGGGATCGAGGAGAACCTGTTTCTGGCTCCGGGCGAGGGGGATGTAGCGGTGGTGGCGTGAGCGCCGCTTTCGCTCATCGATCTGTCGGAGAACCCGAGCGGTTTGCATCCCTTAAGGCTGTCTCGAGTCTGGCCAAGTGCTGTGCCAGCCAAGTCGGGATCGTGCTCGCCCGGTAAAGCACTCGGCCTTGCTCGACACGAAGGACCTGCTCGTGGGCGGGTCCGGAGTTATCGAGAAGCACGGAACGGTCAGCAATGATGACCGCTGCCGCTAAGTTCTCAAAACTGCCGGCGACTCGCCTCCGGATTGTCTCCGGATCGACCCAGTGACCGCCACGACGGACACGGGCAAGAACGCGATCGATGTTGATGGTTGCATCGTTTACCGCCATGTAGCGCATGGTCACGTCGTAGCCTGCAACCTTCGCTGCCTGCATGCGCGTGAGGATCGTCCGGCCCGCCAACGTCGTTTCCAGCGAGAACGACAAGTTTTGCCTCAATGCGCGGTCGAACAGACTTAAAGCCTGTCTTCCGGCGGTGAAATCCACGGAACGCGGGTTGACCGAGTCGAGCTCTCGTGCAATTCGGTCGGAGTCGATGACGATGTCGACCGGATCGGCACCGCTGTCTCGCAAGCTGCTCTTGCCGGCCCCATTCGCTCCGGCATAAACAATCAGACGCTTCAAACGGAAGGATCGAAGCTGGGGTAGGGGAAGAGCTCGTTGCGGTACTGACCGATGGGAGCCAGACGCTCGATCCGATGCCCAGGATGCTCTCGAACGACCCAGCCGTCCAACTCATACGTCAAAATTTCTTTATCGGCTCGACGCAGCGCCAGTGCCTTTTGCGCTGCAGTCTCCAGTGCATACCGCTCCGCCTCCATGATGGAGGAACTCGCGTTTTCAATGAGCTCACTCATCAATCGTCTCCTGACACTTTGAAGTTTAACCCTTCCGCGACAGCGCTTCGGAATCACCGAAGAGAAAGCTCCGGAGGGTATCCTAAACCGGTATGCTCTACGACCCCATCGCCGGCTCGGACCAGGCGCTGCTCATTACCGAGCAGCTGCTGGTGTTCGCGACGGTGATCGGCTCGGTGGCGATGCTGCCGGGGTTTTTCGAGTTCGTCACCGAGCGGCGCAAAACCAAGGAGCGCATCGACCTCTCGCTCGAGGATGAAGCAGTCGAGGGTCTGCGGCCGCGTCTGGCGGGCATGGATACGCTGCTCGAGTCGATCGAGGACCTGGTCGACCGGGCGCGGCACCCGGAGGTCTACGAGGAGCTCAAGATCGGCAACGAAGTGCTGATCATCGGCCCGGCGCAGAGCGGCAAAAAGTCGCTCGCCCAAACCATCGCCAAGCACACCGGCATGGAGCGGCTGGTCACGGTCTACAACCCGCGCGACTCCGACGCGCTGGCCGAGGCCAAGAGCCTGCTGCGCGGCTACAAGTGGAAGCGCGTGATGCTGCTGCTGCCGCGCATCGATCTTGCCTACAAGGAGAGCGACCCGGAGGTTTTGGCGGAGCTGGACGCGCTGATCGAAGGCACCACCGGACGGGCGAACGTGCTGGTGGTCGCGACGGCGACGACCTTCGTCCCGGACTCCGACCTGGACAACACCTTCGGCATCAAGCTGGTGCTGCCCGGGGCGGAGGTCCTGGAGACGGACCGCCGCGAAATCCCTGAGGACGCGCAGCGGATGCTGGCCGATGTGGCGAGCTTCTATCTTGGGGAGGCGCGCCGGCGCGGCTTCCAGCTCGAAGGCCTGGCCGAAGCCGAGTATTGCCGGGCGGTGCTCGAAGCCGCGATGAACCCGGCCGAGATCGAGGACATCGTCACGCTGTGTGAGACCACGGCACTGTATCGCCGGCGGACACGTAAGATAGCGGGCCTCAAAATCACGCCGGAGATTCTGGAGCAGGCAATCGGTAGAGTGGTGGTGGGCTAGGCCGCCTCTCCCCCAGCTGCGCCAGCATTGCCCGCACATCCTCCGCGCGCACGCTGTGCAGCGCGTCTCCGTCCCGCGCGCCCATGCGCGCCGCGGTTCCGTTCGCCAGGGCCGCCGCCGGCCATGGCGTGCGCAGCGAGGCGTGCAAGGTATCCACAGGCAGCGTGTGCCAAAGCTCCCCGGCGTTCGCGACCCGCACCCCCGCGCCGCCCATGATCTCGATGCGCCCCGCCGCCAGCCGGGCCAACCGGGCGACCTCCGCCGCGCCCTCGGGCAGGCTCACCGCGCCGCCGCTCGTCAGGAGCAGGTCCACGCCGCAAGCGATCAGCTCTTCAAGCGCCCGACTCCGGTCCACGCACACGTCGAACGCGCGATGAAAGCACACCCGCATGGGCCGGGCCAGCGCCACGACGCGCCGCAGGGCGTCCATATCGATCGCGCCCGCGCCGGTGAGCGCGCCGAAGACGACCCCGTGCGCCCCGGCTTCCCGAAACGCGAGCAGGTCGCGCTCAACGACCGCCATTTCTGCCGATGAATAGTGAAAGTTGCCCGCCCTGGGCCGCAGGAGGCAGTGCACCGGGATCGGCAGCTCCGCCCGGCACCAAGCGACAAAGCCCAGCGAGGGCGTCAGGCCGCCGTCGGCCAGCGAGGCTCCCAGTTCCAGACGCTCCGCGCCGCCCTCGACCGCCGACAGGGCGGCCTCGGGATGATCGACTGCCACTTCGAGACGCACAGGATTGTTCTTTTCGAGCTTGATCACTCAATCCAACATACGTCATTGCCGCCGGAGCGTGAAGACCGTGCTGTCGTAGTCGCCCCGTAACCCAAGCTGCACCCCCGCCCCCATCAGCGCCGCGCCGGTAGCCTTTTTGGGCAGCATCGCGGTTTTGTCCGGGTCGCGCGGGGTCAGGGTGTAGGTTGCCTGCGGATCCAGACCCTCGAGGCGCAGCGTGGGATACGGCGTCCCGAACTGCTGCGAGCGCAGAAACGCGAACGCCGCGGCGGAGGACCGGTCCGGCGCGACGTACTCGCTCGCCCAAGCGCCGGGTACTGCCAGAGCAGGGGTGAGCCGGTACAGCGAGCCCCCCTGCACCAGCGGGCGCACCTGCTTGTAGAGCGCGACGTTCGCGGCGGTCAGCCGCATGTCGGCATCCGCGAACTTGCTCAGATTCGCCCCGATCCCGAGCGAGCCCGTCATCGCCACGTCGAACCGGAACTGGAGGGGAATCGTGCGCCGGCTCAGGCCATTCGGCACGTCCGTGACCCAGGCCATCATGATGCCGGGCGTGTAAGCATGCGTAAAGCCATCCTGGATGGTTAGCCGGTCGAGCGCGTCGGTGTTGTCCGAGGTCCATACCTGGTCAGTCAAGCGCAGCACGCCCAGATCGACCCGGCCGCCGCCGGAGGAGCAGGACTCGATATCGAGCTCGGGGTGCTTGCGGCGCAATTCGGCGAGGATCGCGTAGAAATTGTCGACGTACTTGACCCAGATCGTCTTCTGCTCGGCCAGCGGTGCTTCCTCCCAGCCCGGCTCGGACCAGATGCGGTTGTAGTCCCACTTGAGAAACGCGATTTGGTTTTCCGAGACCAGCTTGTCGAGCCATCCAAAGATGTAGTCGCGCACGTCCGGCCGGGCCAGATTGAGCATGAGCTGGTTGCGCATCTCCGTCCGGGGTCGCCCGGGGAAGTGCATCGCCCAGTCCGGGTGTTTGCGGTAGAGGTCCGAGTCCGGGTTGACCATCTCCGGCTCCACCCAGATGCCGAAATCCATCCCCAGCGATTGAACCTTGTCGATGACCGGCTTGAGGCCGCGAGGGAACTTTTGCGGGTTCACGTACCAGTCGCCGAGGCCCGCATGGTCGTCCTTGCGCTGCCCGAACCAGCCGTCGTCGATGACGAATCGCTCCACGCCGATCTTCGCCGCGCGCTCGATCAGAGGAAACTGCCCCTGCTCGCTCACATCGAACTCCGTGGCCTCCCACGAGTTGTAAAGCACGGGCCGCGGGCGCGGGCGGGGCAGAATCGCCTCCTGCTGAAACCGGTGCAGGATGCGCGACGCCTCGCCCTCGCCCCCGCCGGTGTACCCGGCGTAAAAGCGCGGCGTTTCGAGCTTTTGCCCCGGCGCGAGCGGGTAGGCGAAGTCGAACGGGTTGTAGCCGCCGGTGATGCGAACCGCGTGCGATTCCGCCTCCTCGACCGTGATACGCCAGGAACCGGACCAGCCCAGCTCGCCGAACCAGACCGGGCCGGCATTCTCGGTCGTCGCGCCCGTCGCGGTGACAGCAAACCAGGGGTTAGTTTGGTGCGAGGTGTGGCCGCGCCTCGACTCCAGCACCGATGCGCCCTGGTGGATCGCCTCGCGTTGCAGCTGGAACTCGCCGCCCCACTTGCCGGTCAGCGATTCGAGCTGGTAGCGCGCGTCGGGGGGCAGGTTCCAGGCGGCGCTGGCGGCGTTTTCGAGCGTGACGGTCGTTTTGGAGCTGTTCTCGATTTCCGACCACCGCGCCAGCACGCCTTGCGGGTAGAGCCGGTAGAACAGGCGGACCTCGACCGGCTCGACCGCGTCGCGTAGGTGCAGGACGAGCGTGTCGGCCCCGCGCGGCTCGGCGTGGTCGAAGACCGGCGACATGGCCCGGTTGCCATTGGGAAATGACGCCTTGATCGCGGGCTCGTAAGGCAGCCCCGCGTCCCAGCCCGGGTACTCGAGCGGCGTGGTCGCGACCGGCGGCTCCTGCGAGGCGATCTCGCCATGCATTCTCGCGGGCGGCAGCCCTTCGGCGTTGGGCAGGCGTGGGCCCCAGTAAACCGTTTGCGGCAGCTTGCGCTCGTCGATGCCGACCGCGTAACTCATCTGCCCGGCGGAGAGCAGCCACTCGGTGCCGCCTTGGGCAGTCTGGATGGAAGGGGCTTGAGCTGTGCACAAGCCGGGGGCGAGCAGGAATATGGCAAAGGCGGTCAGCTTCATGCGGCGGCTCCTGAACGCGTCGTAAAACTCCCACCGAACATAGCAGCCCCATCATGGCTGTGTCGTGGCTTTCCCCTTGCGGACCCCGCGCGCTACGATTGCCTGTTCGCTCCGCGAGGTGCCGCGTGCGCTCTCTTTTTCTCGTTCTGTTCCTTCTGTTCCTCGCTGCGCCGCCGATGACGGCGCAGCAGACCATCCTCATCGACACCCGCGCCTCCGCCATCCTTTTCCCGCACTTTTGGGAGCAGATGTTCGGCTCGGGCCGCGCGATCCTTTCGCTGCGCGAGAGCTACCGCGACGACCTTCGGGCGGTGCACGCCGCCACCGGTTTCCGCTACGTCCGGTTCCACGGCATCCTCCACGACGAACTCGGGGTTTACAACGAGGACGAGCACGGGCGCCCGGTCTACAACTTCGCTTATGTCGACCAGGTGTACGACGGATTGTTGAAGAACGGCATCCGGCCGGTGGTCGAGATCGGCTTCATGCCCAAAAAACTGGCCTTCAACCCGGACGCGCTGCACCCCTTCTGGTACAAGCCCAATGTTTCTCCGCCCAAGTCGTTGGAGCGCTGGGACGGGCTGGTGACCGCGTTCGCGCGGCACCTGGTCGCGCGCTACGGCGTGGACGAAGTGGCCCAATGGTACTTCGAGGTGTGGAACGAGCCCAACATCGACTTCTGGAACGGAATTCCCCGGCAGGAATCCTATTTCGAGCTGTATGCGCACACCGCGCGGGCGCTGAAGCAGGTGAGCCCGCGCCTGCGGGTCGGCGGCCCGGCCACGGCGGCCGCGCAGTGGGTGCCGGAGTTCCTGGCCTACGCTGCCGGGAACCACGTCGCCGTGGACTTCGTCTCCACCCACGGCTACGCCGACGACACGGTCGCGAACCTGTTCCACACCGAGGAAGCGATCCCGATGGACGACCGGGTTTGCCGCGCCGTCGCCTACGTGCGCGAGCAGATCCGCCGCTCGCCGATGCCCAGGACGCCGCTCTTCTGGACCGAGTGGAACGTGCAGGGCGAGCACCGGTCGCGCGACACGCCCTTCGTCGGCCCGGCGCTCGCGAACACGATCCGCGCCTGCGACGGCGAGGTGGAGATGCTGTCGTTCTGGACGTTCTCGGACGTGTTCGAGGAGGGCGGCCCCATCGCGCACCCGTTTGAGGGCGACTTCGGCTTGCGCGCGGAGGGCGGGATCGACAAGCCTTCGTTCTACGACTTCGCCTTGCTGCATAAGCTCGGCGAGACACGGCTCGCGAACCCGGCGGATGATGTGCTGGTGACGCGCCGGGCCGATGGGACCCTCGTCGTCGCCGTGTGGAACCTGGTCGACCCGGATGTGCCTGCGCAGGACCCGCGGCGAAGCGCGAAAAGGGTGACGCTGGTGTTCGAGGGGGTGCCCCGCTCGGCTGCCGCCGCGGTCGAGCAGGTGGACGACGCGCACGGAAACGCGCTGCCCGCGTACCGGGCCATGGGCAGCCCACAGTACCCGACGCCCGCGCAGGCAGCCGAACTGAACCGCAGCAGTACCTTGCCCGAACCCCGGCGGATCGAGTTGATCGACGGGCGTTTACCGCTGGAACTCGCGCCGAACGCGCTCGTCCTGGTTACGGTCTCCCCCGGGCTTTAGAGCGCGCGCAGACGGCGCACCAGTTCCCTGGGATGGAGCGGCTTGGACCAGAGCTCGAAACGGAAGCCTTCCCGGTTGGCGTTGGCCACCAGCTCGGCGGTACCGGCTTGCCCCGAAAAGAGCACGACCTGGATGGAGGGGCAGGCTTGCTGAATCAGCACGGCCGTCTCGATGCCGTCGCGGCCGGGCATGCGCACGTCCGACAGCACGATGTCGGGGCAATGGCGCGCGATTTCCTCGAGCGCCTGCTCGCCGTTGTAGGCGCAGCGCGCGTCGAACCCGCTCAGGGTCAGGATGACTCGGAGCGTATCGGCGATGATATGTTCGTCGTCGACGACCAGCACCCTGGGCAGGTGCGCCGGGTCGCCCTTGGGCTCGGGAAGATCGTTTCGCCGGGCGCGGGGCGGCAGGGAAGCCGGGCCTTCGCCTTGCGCCAGCCAGGGCGGCGGCAGTGAGGTGAGTGGAGCTTCCGAGCCGATCACGATGTGCTGCATGCGCGCCAGTTCCTCCGGGTTCCCAGAAGCTGAGTGTAACCCGGTTCGAACGAGCGCTGTCTCGCTCCTGGGAATACACTCGCTTCATGCAAACCCGCGGCGGCCGGAGCAGACCGCCGCGGGCTCGCGCCGCGAACTATTTCCGCTTGAAGATCAAAGCGGTCGGGTAAGTCGCGGCATAACCGGTGTAAGTGCCGTTGTTAGCCTGGATAGGGTGCGTCACGTCTTCGGCCGGGGTGAAGTAACTTACGTTCCAGCTTCCGTCCATTCGCACCTGGACGGGCAGCGGCGCGACCAGCTGGAGGCTTTGCGAGCCCCGGTCCCAGATAGGCGCTTCGTTCCACATGAACACGGCGACCGAACCGTCGGAGCCGGTCAGTGCGAGTGTGTGGCCCGTCCCGGCCGGCAAGCCGGCGATCGAAGCCTGCACGGTCTGCTGGGCCGAAGCCTTGTCCGCCGGGAAGACGTCGGCGAAGTGCCGCATCGCCCAGGCGACGACCTTGGGCGAGTTGTCCAGGTGGAACAGCCCGAAGTTGTTGTCGCTGGTATTTTGCTGCGGATCGGGGTACGGATCGAGCAGCTGGTAGACGAAGGTGCGGGTGTTGCCTTCGAGCGCCGCGTCAAAGTAGGTGTTGAGGATCTCCTCGGCTTGCGCTGGCTCGTTCACGCCGTCCGGGTCGTTCGGGTTCGGCAAGGTCGCGTAGCCGGTCTCGGTGATCTGCTTGGGAAAGTTGCCGACCGGGGTGAAGTACACGGGGAAGTCGCTCGCGAGCCGCGCGTACGGCTGCTCGCCGCGGTAGACGTAGGGATGGGTGTTCTCGACATCCGCCAGGCCGGACTGCGTCTGGAGGTTTACCGGCGCCGCGCCCGTCATGTAGAGAACCGGCACGCCGCGCAGGGTGGAGTCGCCGTGCACGGAGGAGTAGAGCTGCCGCTGGAAGGCTTCGGCCAGCTGTTCGTTGCCGCCGTTGCCGTGGCAGGGGAAGTTGTTGATTTCGTTCGGCCCCTCGGCGGAGAGCGCGATGCCGGGGTAGCCCTGGACGATGGCATCGAGCTGCTGGATCTGCGAGGCGAGATCGCTGTTGCAGTCCGCGACGAAGTTGAAGCGCATTCCGTTCGCCGCGAGCATGTGCATCGCGCCGATGGCCTGGCCCTGCGGGAGCCACTTGGCGGGGTTGGGAATGCCGTCGCGCAGGTTGTGCACGCCGATGAATCGTAGGTCGTTGAGCACGGCCGCCGCATCGGCATATTTGCCGTCGGTGTACTCGATGTGAGTGTTGATGCCGAGCGAATCCTGGAACGCCGCGAGCGGCATGGATGGAATGGTCTGGACGGCGTTGGAAGTGGATTGCGCGAGGGCGGTGCCGTCGTGGAGCAGGAGAGAGGCGACGGCGAGGAGGCAGGAGGCCTGCAAAGGATGGATACGCGGCATGGGTACCTTGCGGCATGGATGCTCGGGCTTGAGGAAAAAGCTTCGCTCCATGCGGATGGGAGTCACTTGTTCGCATCCTATCCCGTGAACAGCGTCTGAACTAGACGCGGCCAAGTGAAATACGCGCCTTTCCATTACTTCGGTGCTGCCGGTTTTGCTGCCACTTAGGTGTAATTCAAGGATGGAAAGCGGCAAGACCTTCCCGGCTCGCAGGTAGAAAACGTAGGAAATCCAGAAGGACTTACAATCGGGGTTGACCTTTAAGTTGTAGGCCGGAGTAGAAACTACCCTGAGCTTCGCACGCGTTTTCCTGTGGAAAACTCGTCGCGGTGGGAAATCACGGCTGGGGTTGAGGCAACAGCAGCTCTTGCCCTCGCCGTCTCCCTGAGCGGTCGAGCCGCTCCGCTCCGCCGGCCCGTTCCGGCAGGCTGACCGCGCGCCGCGGCTTCGAGGCGGTCGCGACGGCAAGCAGTACCCAAAGGATGGGCATGATCGGATCCGGGGTCGCTAGCACGAGGGCGACCAGCATGATCGCGATCGCGAACAGCGAACGCTCGTAGAGCTCGAACCGTACGTAGAGTTTCGGCTTGAGCGCGGGCCGGACCAGCTGCCAGAGGAAGGCGACAAAGAGGAGCACGCCCGGGATGCCGCCGTTCGCGAGCAATGAACAGGCGAAGCTCGACGCCCGGACGCTGCCCCAGCCCGCGCCGAAGTAAAACGAGTCGCGCGCGGTCTGGAGCGCGAGCGTATTCCAAAGCGTGCGCTCCCGGTAGGACGCCGAGTCGACCTTGCTGACGAAGACCGTGTCGAAGACCTTGCCGATCGCCTCCGGGGCGCCCGTGAGGGTGAACAGGGGAACCGCGACGGCCAGGATGCCGAGCAGCGCCAGAACCTTGACCGGCGCCGCGGCCCGCCGTCCGAAGCTGTGGCGCAGGTAGTAGAGGAACCCGCCCACAGCGATCGAGCACAGGCAGGCGTAGCCGACGCTCGAAACGGTGAGCACGAGCGACACGGCGATGAGCGCGAAGGAGACGGCGGACTGCCAGCGGATGCGGTGCGTCGCCATGTGCCAGCCGAGCAGCGCCAGGCCGGTGCCGAGATAGAACGCGGCCTCGGAGGCCTCGTTGAGCGTGGAGTTGAGCCGCCACACGCCGTTGATCTTGTAGGCGTCGTAGATCACGTGCGCGGTATTGGTGTAGAGCAGGGCCGAGGGGTACGGAACGTGAACCGTCGCGTTCGCGAGCTGCCACATGGAGAACACCGCGATGCAGGTGGCCGCGCGCACGTACCAGGTCACCGCGTTGCGCAGCTGCTCGCGGGTCGAGTGGATCCCGAGCAGGAAGATGGTGAAGGAGGCGAGCAGGTAGGTGGTCTGGGTGAAGTTGGTGATGCCGAGCCCGAGGTGCTGATTGAGACCGTTGTGGGAGTTCGAGACCAGGATGCCGTGGAACAGGATGGGGTAGAGAACGGCCGAGGCCGCCGCATAGCCGACAAAGAGCACCAGCGCCCGGAAAGCGCCCCGGTTGAGCCCCGGCACGGCACGGAGGCTCAGCTTGCCCGTGAGCGCCTTGATGGGCACGCAGACGATCAGCGCGAGCAGCCAGGGCGAGATGGGCGAAGGACCCGCGTTGAATGCCGAGGCGGCGTCGAAGATCGAAGTGAACAGGATGATGGGCAGCAGCTCGCCCTTGGTGCGCCACCAGAGGAAAGCGATCAGGGCGAGCAGCGGGAGCGTGGATGCGGTCATGGCGGGGTCTCGTTCTCGATCTCGGCTTCGTTCCCGGGGAGGAAGCGGTGCGCGCCTAGTAGGCGCCCTCGGTGAACAGAACGGTCTTCACCGTCCGGTAGAGGATGTAGAGGTCCATCGAGACCGACCAGTTGCGGACGTAGTACTCGTCGATCTCCGTGCGGCGCTGGTAGGTGGTGTTGTTGCGCCCGGAGATCTGCCACAGGCCGGTGATGCCCGGGGTCACGCGGCGGTAGTGCTGGTAGCGGTGGCCGTAGCGCTCCACCTCCGCCATCACGATCGGGCGGGGGCCGACCAGGCTCATCTCGCCCGAGAGCACGTTCCAGAGCTGCGGCAGCTCGTCGAGCGAGGTTTTCCTCATGACGCGGCCGATCGCGGTCACGCGCGGGTCGCGCTTGAGCTTGCGGTCGCGCTCCCACTCGGCGCGCATCGCCGGGTCGCGCTCCAGGTGCTGTTCGAGCACCTCGTCCGCGTTCGGCACCATCGACCGGAACTTCCAGGCGGTGAACATCCGGTGGCCGCGCCCGATGCGGCGCTGGCCGTAGAACACAGGCCCGGGAGAGGAGAGCCGGACCAGCGTGTAGAGGGTGAGGAACAGGGGCAGGAAGCAGAGCGCGACCACGAGGGCGACCCCGAGATCGAAGGTGCGCTTGATCAGCCGCGGCGCGGTCTGCGAGAGCCGCTGCTCCACCTCGAGGCCGAGCATGCCGCCCAGGTCCTTGGCCGAAACCCAGAGGCTGGACATGCCGGCCAGGTCGGGCAGCACCAGCACGTGGTGAAAGTGCTGCGAGTATTCGTTGAGGATCTCTTCCAGTTGGCTCGCCTGGAGCTCCGGCAGGGCCAGGATGGCATAGCAGCCCCGGTTGCGGGCCGAGAGCGCCTCGGCGTGGCGGAATTCGCCCAGGAACAAGTTCCCGGCCGGGGCCGGGCCGGCTTCGCCGGGCAGCGCGTTGAGCAGCGCGATGGGCCGCAGGCCGAGCGAAGGCTGGTCCTGGAGGACCTTGAGCATCGCCTCGCCGGTCCGGTTCGCGCCGAAGATCACCGTGGGCACGCCCCACCAGGGCTGCTTCGCGCCCCAGGCCCGCATGGCCTTGCGCCCCAGCGGCACCAGCGCGAGGGTCAGAAACCATGCCAGCACGAAGGCGATGCGCGAGAAGCGCATGTGGATGGTGACGAAAAAGGTCGAAACGATCAGCAGGAGATAGGAAAGCGTGACCGCGTGCAGGGTGCGGCGGAACTCCTCGATGGCGTTCGCGGCGATGCCCGGGTACATGTCGAGCGCGGTGAAGACCAGGAAGAACAGAGGCAGGGCCGCGAACAGGGGCAGGTACTCGTAGAGGTGAAACGAGCCGTGGAACAGGAACCGCAGAGAGGCCGCGGTCGAGCCCGCGAAGGAAACGGCCAGGAGGTCGGCGGCGACCAGCGAGCCGACCGTGAGGGTCCGGCTGCACCGGATCGCCGGGATCGCCGCGGTCTCGCCGGCCTTGGTGTACGGAGGAACTAGGGTGGACAGAGCGCTCATGGACTCGATCTCTTGCCTGTGGGCATCTAGGGTGCGGAAACGCCTGGCCGAGCATGGTCCAGGCTGGAATGCGGGCGCGCGAGCCCCCGCGGGAAGCGGAGCAGTCAGGGCAGGGAAGCGGCCGCCTCGGCGTGTGCCCGAGGATCCGGTCCGGTTTGGACGGCGGCTTGGGCGGCCGTCCGGTTGGCGGTTCGGACGGGGACGCGCGCCCCGGCCAGGATTTGTTCGAAGCGCTCGATGAAGGCCGCTTCGGAGAACCGTGCCGCGCGCGCGCGCAGCACGGCGGGGGAGAACTCCCCGGCTCGGGCCTCGAAGGCGACCATCGCGCGCTCGAGCGCCTCGGGCGTCGGCTCGGTGAAGAACACCGCCGTCTCCGGCGTCATCGAGTCGAGGATGCCGCCCTCGGCGAGCGCGATGACCGGGCAGCCGCAGCCGATGGCCTCGACCGGAACGATGCCGAAGTCCTCGACCCCGGGGAAGAGCAGCGCGCGGGCCTCGCCGTAGTAGCGGCCCAGCTGCTCGTCGGTGGCGAAGCCGGTGAACTCCACCTCGGCCCCGAGCTCCCGGGCCAGCGCCTGGAGCCGCGCCGCTTCAGGCCCCTTGCCGACCACCGTGAGCCTGCGGCCGAGCCGCCGGCAGGCGCGGATCGCGTGGTCCACCCGTTTGTAGGGCACCAGCGCCGAGACGACCAGGTAGCCTTCGCCCGGATTGCGCTCAACCCGCGCGTAGCGGTCCACGTCGACCGGCGGCGGCAGCACCAGCGCCTCGCGGCCGTAGAGGCGCAGCACCCGTCCGGCGACGTAGGAGGAGTTGGCGACGAACAGGTCCACCCGTCCGGCGGTGGCGCGGTCGTAGCGGCGCAGCATGGCCGCCACCGGCGCGAACACGAAGCGGGACAGAAACTCGCCGACCCGCGCTGGCCCGAAGTACTCGTCGAACAAATCCCACACGTAGCGCATGGGGGTATGGATATAGCAGATGTGAAACGCCTTGCCGCGGACCATCGACTTGGCGACGGCGTGGGAGGTCGAGATGACCACCTCCGCGCCCCGGGCCCGGTTGAGCTCGGCGAAGAGCGGGAAGAAAGGCAGGTAGGATCGGTAGCGCCTGGCCGCCGCGGGCATCCACTGGAGCAGGCTGGTGTGGATGGGACGGCCCTCGATGTTCGCGTTCACCGTACCCCGGTTGTGGAGCAGCGTCCAGACCGGGGCCGAGGGAAACATGCGGCACAGCACGTCGAGCACCTTCTCGCCGCCGCGCATGCCGGTCAGCCAATCGTGGACCAGAGCCACGCGGGGGGTACCGGGCGGGTTCATGCCGCCCTCCTATACCGGGACGAGCCCCGCGCGGCACCTTGCGCGGGTGCCTGGGCCCGCGCGGCCGCGGCAAGCAGCACCTGCTCGACCCGCTGGGCCGACTCGTCCCAGCCGAACCGGGCCGCCTGCCGCAGGCCGGGCGCGTAGGGCGCGGCGGCCGCGCACTCGGCGGGCAGCGTGCGGACGATCGCCTCGGCCAGGTCGCGGACGTTCAGGGGGTCGACGTAAACCGCCGCCTCGCCGCCGACCTCGGGCAGCGAGGTGCGGTCGGAGCTGACCGCGCGCACCCCGCAGCTCATCGCCTCGAGCAAGGGGAGGCCGAAGCCCTCGGCGAGCGAGGGGAAGAGGAAGAGGGAAGCGCCGGAGTAGAGCCCCGCGAGGTGCTCCTCCGGGACATAGCCGGTGAAGTGGACCCGCGGCGGAACCGGGCCGATCTGCTGGCGTCCGAACACCGAGGCATCCGCGGAGGCGCCGGCCAGCACCAGCCAGACCGTGTCCGGAAGGGAGCGCTGCGCGACCCTCCAGGCTTCGAGCACGGTCCGGAGATTCTTGCGCGCCTCGAGCGAGGAAACCGAGAGCAGGTACCGGCGCGAGGGCAGGGCGAGCGCGGCCCCGGCCCGGGCCGCTTCGAGCGTGGTAGTCGGCCGGAGCGCGGGCGCGACCCCGTTCGGAACCACCGTGATCCGCTCCGGGTCGACTCCGAGCAGCCGGACCAGCTGCCCCTTGGTGTACTCGGAGACCGCGAGCAGGTGCGCGGCGGTGCGGGCCAGGCGGCGGAACAGCAATGCGTACCAGGCCGCGTAGCCCCGGGCGTACCACTCCGGGTGCTCGATGGGGAACAGGTCGTGGAAGGTGACCACTTGCGGGGCGTAGCCGAGCGGACCGGCCGCGCAAGGGCTCCACAGCAGGCGGCCCGCCGCGAGCCGGGGCAGCGCCGTCTGCTCCCAGAGGTGGCCGCGCAGGCCCCTGCCGTCAGCCGGGGCCAGCATGGCGGGGCTGCCCGCGAGCCGCGAGCTGATCTCGCGGGCGTAGCGCTGGACGCCGGTGACGCGGTGCGCGAGGAAGCGCGCGTTGACGGCGTAGGGTGCTTGCGGTTGGGTCGTCATCGTCGGCATCCTTTAGCTCGCGCTCAGAGCGCGGTCGTTGTACTGCTCGTATACCCCGTAGTGCTCGTAGGTGTGGCTCATCTCGCGCCGAACCTTGTTGAGCACCAATCCAAGCACGTTCACGTCCAGCCGGTTCAGCGTCCCGAGCGCGGCCGAGACCGCCTCCTGGTCCGTCCTGCCGGCCTGCGTGATCAGGATGGTGGCGTCCGCCGCGCAGGCGATCTGGATCGGCTCGGCCAGGCCCAGCATCGGGGGCGCGTCGATCACCACCAGGTCGTAGTCCTCGACCGCGCCCTCGAGCAGGGCGGTCATGCGGGTGCCGACCAGGTGCGCGGCCTTCTGGAAGCCCGACCCGGCGGTGACCACGTGGAGGTTCTCGATGCCGTCGATCTGCTGCCGCACGTCGTGGAGGCTCCTGCCCTCCAGGATCACATCGGCCAAACCCTCGGAATTCTTTAACGCGAAGTGGCCGTGCTGCGAGGGGCGGCGCAGGTCCGCGTCGATCAAGAGCGTCTTGCGGCCCTGGAGGGCGTGCGCGATCGCCAGGTGGGCGGTGCAGGTGGACTTGCCCTCGCCGGCCAGCGCGCTCGTGACCAGAAGGGACCGCAGGGGCTCGCGCGTGCGCTCCAGCAGAACGAGCGAACGCATGGTGCGGATGGCCTCGGTGTAGGCGCCCTGCGACCGGCTCCAATCCACCAGCGGCTCGCGGCGGGCGGCCCTGGCTTCGTCGCTGCCTTCGAGCAGCAGCTGCCGGCCGGCGGGCTTCAGCTCCCGCACGTCGGGCAGCACGCCGAGCACCTCGATCTGGAGCGCGCGCCGGGCCTGCTCGGGGTCGCGGACGCTCTTGTCGAGCATGTCGGCCAGGATCACGGCGGCGACGGAAAAGATCAGCGACAGGAAGAAGCCGAGCGCGGTGAAGATGCCCTTCTTGGGGAACACGGGCGAGGTTTGCGGCCGTGCCTCGTCCGCGATGCGGATCGCCGAGGACTGGAACCCGGAGTTGATGCCGGCTTCCTTGATCTTGCGGAACAGCTCGTTGTAGAGCGTCTTGTTGGCCTCCGCCTCGCGCTTCAGCTCCTGGTACTGGATCGAGGTCGCGTTGAGCTTGTCGGCCTCAGCCTTGGCCTGGGCGAGCGCGTCGCGCAACAGCGCCTCGTGGCTGGCCGCCTGGCCGTAGTCGGTCTGGATGCGCCGGCCGATGTCCGCGCGGGCCTGGTTGTACTGCCGGGTGATCTCCGCGAGCTCGTTCGCGCCCTTCTTGTACTCCGGGTAGTTGGGCCCGTAGGTGGTCTTGAGCAGGGCCATGCGCTGCTGCGCGTCCTGCAGCTGCTGCTGGAGCTTGGTCAGCTGCTCGGCCTGCGAGGAGATCTCGACCGCCGCCGGGTTGCCGGCTTGCACGCCCCGGTAGGCGGTCTGCTTGCGAATCCGCTCGTTTTCGGCCTCCGTGTACTCCGTGTTGAGCTGCAGCACCCGCTGCGCGATCACGCTGGTCTGCGCCTCGGGGTCGGGCAGGCCCAGCTGCCGCTGGTAGGCCGCCAGGGCCTCGCCGCTCTTGTTCATGTTCGCCTTCAGGTCGTCCAGCTGCGTCTCCATGAAGTGCGAAACGCCCATGGTCGACCGGACCCGGTTCGAATAGACCGTATCGATGTAGGACTGCGCCACCGCGTTCGCCACGTCGGCCGCCTGCTGCGGCTTCTGCGACCGGTAGGTGATCTTGAGCAGGAGGCTGTTCAGGGGGTGCGTCACGGTCAGGTTCTTGAGCGAGACCGGCCCTTTCGGATCGCCTTCCGCGCCGCCCTTGCGCAGCGCCGGGAGCAGGTGGTAACGCTCGGCCACGGGCCGGAGCACCGAATCGGACTGGATCAGCTCGAGCTCCGTGTTGATGAACTCCTCGATGTCGCTCGTGTTCTGCGCTCCGTTGTCCCCGAGCACCGAGGAAGGCATCTTGTTGTCGACGGTGATGCGCGCGGTGGCTTCGTAGACAGGCTTGATCAGGAAGCAGGCCGCCGCGGTCAGCCCGGTCGTGACCACCACGGCAGCGCCGATCTTCCACCAGGCCCGGCGCACCAGCCACAGGTAGTGGTGCATGGGCAGGAGCTCCTCCGGCTCCGGAGCCGGGGGCGGCGGCGTGTAGGCTTGCATTTCGCGCCGGGTGGGCGCGGGCAGGATTCTAGGTTTGTTTTTCGCGTTGCTCGACATGGAAACCCTCGTACGGAAACGTTTGGATCGGCCTCGGGTGAGGGGACCGAAAACGCTCGCGCGTCCGGTCCCGAAAGTGGTGCAGTGTGGTTCCGCCGGGGCTTGACCCGCGCGGTTTACGGGTAGATCAGCGGTAGATCAGCATGCCCGTCGCGGTGGCGCTGCCGAAGCCGGCCAGCTGTTGGAGTACCTTCGCCGTCATCTTCTTGCCCCCGTTCTCGGGGATGTAGAGGATGTCGTCCGGCTGGAGCACGACATCGGGCGATTTGCGGGCCAGGATCATCGAGAGTGGAACCGCGATCTCGCTCCGGGGATTGCCCGTGCCGCGCTCCCGGTAAATGTAGGCCTCCTTGTTGGAGTAGGGCTGGAGGCCCTCGCTCATCGCGAGCGCCTTGACCACCGTGGTCTCGCTGTTGTCCTGCATGGAAAAGGTGCCGGGCTTCTTCACGTTGCCCGCGACGAAAATCCTGCCCGCCTCGGGGACCCGAACCTCCTCGTCCCCGGTGAGCTTGACGTTGAGCTTGGGGTCGGAGGCATCGATGAGCCCGCGCACCGGGATGGACTGCACGGTGATCCGGGTAGTTCCGTCGGGGGCCTGCGAGCGGTGGGTGACCGTGATCGCCGAACCGACCGCGGTGGTCAGCCCGCCGGCCTTCGCGAGGGCGTCCAGCAGGGTTGTCGACCCGGTCGCCTGAAAGGTCAGGGGGTGGTTGACCGCCCCGACCACGCTCACCGGCTTCGACCGGTACTCAAGTACCGAAATATTGACGGTAGGGTCGGTCAGCACCTGCTCGGCGACCAGCGCGGCGGCGATCTTCTTCTCGACCTCGACCGGCTGCAGCCCATTTACCTCGAGCCGCTGCTTGATCAAGGGCAGCGCCAACGAACCGTCCGAGCTGATCCGGAAGGACCGGGACAGCTCCGGGCAGTAGGGGACGAGAATCTGGAGCAGGTCGTCCGGCCCGAGTGCCTGCGAGGGCAGGACCTCGGCCGTGGGCGCGGCGGCGGCCAGCGGGGCGGCGGGGGTTTCACCCTGCTGCGCGCGGACCGCGGCGGGGCAGACGGCGAGCGAAAACAGGGCGGCGGCCGCGAGCGCGCGGGCGGCGGCCTGGTTGAAATTCGTAAGCGGGGTTCTGAACGGCTTCATCATGGCATCCGGTTTGGGGCTGTGCCGCCGGGATTCGCCTGGGAGCGGTCGGGGGCTGGTTGCGGTTGGGGCAGGGTTCCCTTTGAGGGTTGCCGTGCACTTTTGGCTCTTCTGTTTCCGCCCGGAGGTACAAAGAACGTAAATTCGTCCTCGGAATCCCCCTTTTCAAGCGGAGCCTACCACTCCGGGTAGCAGGTAACTCAAGAACTCTTCGGTCACTCGGAATTCGCCAATCTTTGTCTCTGGTAATCTTTATCGGCTGCCTCGCACGAAACTTGAGGCTCTCGACCTTCTCTTTTTAACCGAATTTACTAGGAAAGATGCCCAACTCATCTTCGGCAGGCTGGGTTACCAGCGATACTTCGCCAGACTCGTTAAAATCTGATTCGTCCCTGAACGCGTCCAGGTAAAAATTGCGCGTTGACGAAACAGCAACCCCCGATCATGTATCTATTGCATGGAAACGATGCGGCCGGGGTGCATGCGTCCTCTCAGCAGATCGAGCAACGCAAGCAGGTTGCCTCGCAGGCGACCCCGTCGGTCCACATAGGATTCCGGGCTGAGGCTGCGTACAAGATTCATGGCGAAGTTGCGGCCGATGCTGCGCAGCGTGTTGCCGAGGGGAAAGCAACCCTTGCGCCACAGGTAAGCCGGATTGGCGACCTGCGAGTAGCCCAGGCGCTTGCCCGATACCCGCCCGATCTTGGCCCCGAGGTGCACGCCCGCGGCGGCGGCCACCGTGAACACGGCACCATGGGCCCCGAGCCTGCGGGAGAAGTCGATGTCCTCATACCAGGCGTAAGCGGGCAGCTGCTCGTCGAAGCGCAGCCCGTGATCGCGGATCGCGCCGATCCGGAATGTCATGTTGCAGCCGTAAGTGTTGAAAGCGGGCCGGAGATCCCCATTGTGCCCTCTGACCCCCGCCGCCAGCGCTCGCCGGCCTTGTTCCACCGACAAACCCGGCCCCTTGGCCCCGTCGGCCAGGACCGTGCCGGTAGCCGCCACCATCGCGCCGTTCCCGCGAAATGCTTCCTCGGTCACGCGGAGGTAGTCCGGGTCGAGCAGGAAGTCGTCATCTATAAAAAGGATGAGGTCCAGACCGGCGGCCTCGTCGAGGATGCGGTTGCGCTTCGCGCACAGACCGCCCGCGGCTTCCGCGAAGTGCACGGCGGGAAATCGGGCGGGCAGCCCGGCAATGTCAGAGGGCACTCCGTAAAGGACCAGAACCCGCTCCGGCCGCAGGGTCTGCCGTTCGAGGTCGGCCAGCGTCTCCGCGAGGATGGCGGCGCGCCCGCTGGTGGCGATGCCGACCGCGATGCCGAGCCGCGGTTCGGTCGAGGACGTTTCCTGCGCTCGACTAGGCATGGGAGCCCTCCGGCGCCGGCGGCGCCATGTAGCCGAACAGGCGGCCCCGGAAGGTTCGCCAGTAGTAGCGGGCGTTTTCACCTCGCCCGCGAAGAAGGCTCAGCAGCAAGCCCCCGATAGGGCGGACGAAGAAGGGCAGCGCGATCGAGGGCGCGATCCGGTGTCGCCGGAGCACCCGGCCCATGCCCGCGCCGTAATCGAACGCCCGCGCCGTCGCGCCCGCGCTGAGGCGCTTGTCCGGGTGGCGCACCGCGAGGGTCACGTCGTAGAAGCCCCGGTACCCGCGCCGCAGCATGCGCAGGCCCAGGTCGGGCTCCTCGCTCGAGCCCCACGGCGTGCCCGGCCCGATCGCCGAGTCCCAGCCGCCCGCGTCGATGGCCGCCGCCGTGCGCATCCACATGTTGTATCCGTGCAGCGTCGTCCAGACAGTCTTCTCGTCGATGGCGCAGGAGCGCGGCGTCCACCGCCCGTCGACCAACTCGCCCGAGATGGACCGGTTGACCCCGCACAGGAGGTGGAGGCTGGGGTCGCGATCGAAAAAATCAATCACCCGCGTCATCGTTTCCGGCAGGTATTCGCAATCATCATCCGGGAAGCCGGTGATCTCGCCCTGCGCCAGGTTGAGGCCCAGATTGCGCGCATGCGAGGCGTTCTTGACGGCGGACCGCACGTGGCGGATCGCGAAGCTGCCCCGGTGGCGGGCCACCAGGGGCGCGAGCCGGTCATCGTCATTCTGGTCGACCAGGATCAGTTCGAAATCCCGAAAAGGTTGGACGGCGAAGCTGTCCAACAGCGTTTCGAGCTCACGGGTTCTGCCGAGGGTAGGCGTCACGAGCGACAGCTTCATTTCTTTGTCTCCGGCCTCAGTCTGCCACACCCCGCGCGGCTTGCAAGCGCTTTCCTTCAGCCGAGAAAGCGCCCGGTTCCATTTCGGGAGAGCAGTTCCATTTCGGGAATCGCCTCCGGCAACCACAGGCGTCTCTGCATCGATCCCGGACACGCATGCTAGGATTCGGCCCATGTCGAGGATTGTTCGGCTTTTCATCCTGCTCTTCCCGGGCTTGATGTCGCATGCGCAGGCAAGCGCGCCGGCGACGGTGCTGCACGCCGCGCACCTGTTCGACGTCGAGGGAGGCGTGCTCGTCTCCCCCGGGGAGGTACTGGTCGAGGGCGAGCGCATCGTAGCCGCGGGCCGAAGCGTCGCGCGGCCGGCCGGTGCCGCGTTCCTCGACCTGGGCCCGCTGACGCTGATGCCGGGGCTCATCGACGCGCACGTACACCTGTTTCTGCACCCCGGCGCCGAGGACCTCCAGACAGTGATTGAATCCGTGCCGCAGCGCACCATCCTCGCCCTGCTCGCGGCCCGCGACGACCTCCAAGCCGGCTTCACCGCCGAGCGCGACATGGGCACGGAAGGCGCGGGTTCCGCCGATACCGCCGTGCGTAACGCCATCGACGCGGGGCTGGTGCCCGGACCGCGCCTGCGGGTCAGCGGCAACGCCATCAGCATTCTGGGCGGGCACGAGGACGCGATCCGCTACAACCCCGCCGCGCACGTTCCCGGCAACGCCGACTATGCCGACTCCGCCGACTCCCTGGTGCGCGTCATGCGCGAGCAGCTCAAGGAGGGCGCGGACTTCACGAAGATTTATCAGACGGGCGCGGACCGGCTCGAGGGCGGCACGCTGGAAGCTCCCTACCAGTACACCGAGGCGCAGCTGGGGGCGGCGGCGGCCGAGGCGCGCAGGCAGGGTACGCGCATCGGGGTCCACTGCACCGGTGAACCGGGCGCTCTCTACGCGGCGCGGGCTGGCGTGGCTTCGCTGGACCACGCCTACCAGCTGAGCCCGGACACGATGGCGCTGATGAAAGCAAAACAGATTTATGCCGTGCCGACCTTCGCGATCACGGAATATTTCGCGGAGCACGCCGCCACGCCCGAGGCCGCGGATCGCGAGCGGGCCATAGAGGCGCTCCACGCCGCGGAGTTCAAGAAACAGCTCGCGGCGGGCGTGCCGATGGCGGTGGGGTCCGACGTCGGGCCTTTCCCGCATGGGACGCAGGCTCGCGAATTGGAACTGATGGTCCGGTACGGCATGGCTCCGGTCGATGTTCTCAGGGCCGACTACCTCAACGGCGCGCGCCTTCTGGGCTGGGACGGGCAGATCGGCGCGCTGAAGCCGGGCGCCTACGCGGACGTGATCGCGGTCGAGGGAGACCCGCTCGCCGACATCGCCGCCGTCGACAGGGTGCGGTTCGTGATGAAGGGCGGTGCCGTCGCGCGCAAGCCCACTCAAGGGGGAGCACGATGAAAGTTTGGCTGGGAGCGATCGCATTGGGGTGGGCGGCGACGATGCAGGCGCAGACGGCCCCGCCGCACAAGTGGGCGCTGGTGCTGCACGGCGGCGCGGGCGTCATCGAGCGGTCGTCCATGACGCCGGAGGCGGATCGGAGCTACCGAGCCGGGCTCACGGAGGCGATCACGGCCGCCGGACAGGTGCTGGACCACGGCGGCACCGCGCTGGATGCGGTCGAAACGGCGATCAAGCTCATGGAAGACAACCCCCTGTTCAACGCGGGCCGCGGCGCGGTTTTCGCGGCCGACGGCACCAACCAGCTGGATGCGGCGATCATGGACGGAGCGACGATGAAAGCCGGGTCCGTAGCGGACGTACAGAAGACCCGCCATCCCATCTCGCTGGCGCGCGCGGTCATGGACAAGTCGCAAAACGTGATGCTGCTGGGCGCGGGGGCCGACGCGTTCGCGGCCCATGTCGGCCTGGAGCAGGTGCCGCCGAGCTTCTTCTTCACCGAGCGCCGCTGGGAGGCGCTTGAAAAAGAGCTCAGGGCGAAGGGTGAGCCCGTCCCGCCGCGTCCGGCCGGCGTTCCGCCTCCACCCGCCAAGCCCATGGCCGCGCTCGAAGCCCAGGACGCCCACAAGTACGGCACGGTGGGCGTCGCCGCGCTCGACGAGCATGGCGACATCGCCGCGGGCACCTCCACCGGGGGCGTCACCGCCAAGCGCTGGAACCGGGTCGGCGACTCGCCGGTGATCGGCGCGGGCACGTACGCGTCGAATCGCTCTTGCGCCGTGTCGGCCACCGGCACGGGCGAATACTTCATCCGCCTTACCGTAGCCCGCACTCTCTGCGCGCTGGTCGAGTACAAGGGGATGGCGCTGCAGGCCGCTGCCGACCGGGTGGTGCAAAAGGACCTGGGCGCGATTCACGGAGACGGCGGCGTGATCGCGCTCACGCCCGACGGGCAGCTGGCCTGGAGCTTCAACACGCCGGGCATGTTTCGCGCGAAGCTGCGGCAGGGCGGCACACCCGAGGTCGGCATCTACCGGGACGAACCGTGAGCGCCGATTGTGAAAATCTCCGCCTGCCGGGCCGGAGCACCCGCGCGCGCCGGTATGTTGGGGAGATGTGGATGCGCCTCGCGGCCCCTCTCTGCCTCCTCGCGGCAGCGGCCCTGCCCGCCCAGCAAACCGTAGACCTGCCCAGCGGCAAACAGCTGCACCCGGCCCTGCCCGGCTCACCTTTCGCGGCGAACAGCCTGCCCATGTCCATGGCGCTTTCGCCCGATGGCCGATACGCGGCCACGCTCAACGCGGGCTACGGCACGGCCGAGTCCGGCTACGACCAATCGATTCTCGTCGTCGATCTCCAGACCGGCGAACACCTCGACTCGCCCGACGCACGCACTCCCGCGCGGACGGCGCACCAGACTCTCTACCAGGGCTTGGCCTGGAGCAGCGACGGCCGCCGCCTGTATGCCTCGCTCGCCTCGCTCACCGACCCCGAAGGCGGGAAACCCGGCAACACCGGCAATGCCATCGCGGTTTACACGGTCGACTCGGGCAAGCTCACCCCCGAGCGCACCCTGCCCATCCCGCTTCAGCGGCTCTTGCCCGGCAAGCGCCAAAGCGAGTTGAAAG
>CAXUEU010000009.1:0-1915 GCA_964250195.1 uncultured Acidobacteriaceae bacterium | reverse complement strand
CTGTCCCGGCGGGCATGGCGATCCCGTACCCGTCCGGCTTGTGCCTCGTTCCCTCGCCGTCCGGAGACCGCCTGCTCGTCGCCGACAACCTTTCGGACGACGCGCTGCTGCTCGACGCGGCAACCGGCAAGTTGCTTTTCCGCTTCGACCTGTCCACCGCGCAAGCAGTCCCCGCCGCTTACCCCATCGTTGCGGCGGCGACACGCGACGGCAAGCGCGGCTTCGTCGCGCTCTGGAACGACTCTTCGGTCGCGGAGCTCGATCTGGAGCATGGGCGGCTCCTCGCGAAGCTCGCGCTGTTGGGTCCGCGCACCCCGACCGCGGCCGGCTCGCACCCCGCCGCGCTCGCGCTCGCGCCTGACGAGAAGCGCCTCTACGTCGCGCTGGCGAACCGGGACATGGCCGCCGCCGTCGATCTGCGCGGAAGCTCCATAAAGCTCGGCGGCTTCTTCGATACCAAGCTGCCGGGCCAGACCTACTTCGGGGCCGTGCCGGACGCGCTCGCGGTCTCGCCCGACGGCAGCCGCCTGTTCGTCGCGAACGCCAGCTCCGATGCCATTGCCGTATACGACGCGCGGAACAAGATCAAGCAGGCCGCCCGGCCGCTCGGCTTCATCCCGACCGGCTGGTACCCGACCGCCCTCGGCGCGACCGCGAACGAACTCCTGGTAGCGACCGCCAAAGGGCAGGGAACCGGCCCCAATAACTTCCCCCAGGCGAACGCGCCCGCCGGGACGCGCAATCCTGACCGGACCTACATCGCGACCCTTCTGCACGGTTCCTTCGCCCGCATCCCGCTCGCGACGCTTACCGCCAAGCTGCCCGGCTACACCGACGAGGTCGTGGCCGACAACCGTATGAAAGCCGCTGAGGAGCGGATCGCCTTCCGCGCCGGCGCGAACCCCATCCGGCACATCGTTTACATCATCAAGGAGAACCGGACGTACGATCAGATCCTCGGCGACGAGTCCGCCGCGAACGGCGACCCCCGGCTCACCCTGTACGGCCGCGGCGTCACGCCCAACCAGCATAAACTGGCAGAACAGTTCGGCATTCTCGACAACTTCTACGACTCCGCCGAGGTATCGGGCGACGGCCACGTCTGGTCGAACGCGGCCATTACGTCGGACTACACGGAGCGAACCTGGCAGCAGAGCTACCGCGGCGGCGAGCGCTCCTATGACTTCGAGGGTGTCGTTTCCGGCGGCTACCCGCTGCTCCAGGGCATCCCGGACGTGAACGAGCCGGCCAGCGGCTACCTGTGGGGCAACCTCGCCGCGCACGGCAAATCGCTCTACCACTTCGGCGAGTACATCTCGACGAAGTTCTGCACGGAAAAGCCGAACGAGGCGAAGCAGACCTCGCCGCTCGAGGGCACGCCCGAACCGACCGCCGCCGACTGCCCTCGGCCCGCGATCCACAAGGGCGAACCGATCCCGGCCAACTACGGCGGCGGCACCAGCCCGTACCCGTGGGCCATTCCGCTGATCGGCGGCAACACCGCCACCAAGCCGGAGCTGGAAGGCCATTTCGACCCGCTCTACCCCGACTTCGAGCTCCTGTTTCCGGACCAGCTCCGGGTCGAGGAGTTCCTGACCAAGTTCCGCGCGTGGACCGCGGACCGCAACGGCGGCCGGGATACCATGCCGGCGTTCATCCAGCTCCGTCTGCCCAACGACCACACCGCCGGAACCCGCCCCGGATCGCCCACGCCGGCCGCTTCGGTCGCCGACAACGACTTGGCTGTCGGACGCGCGGTGGAGGCCGTTTCGCACAGCGCCTACTGGGCCGACACCGCGTTCTTCATCCTGGAGGACGACGCGCAGGACGGCGCGGACCACGTCGACGCGCACCGGAGCACCGCGTACGTCATCAGCAAGTACTCGCCGCGCCCGCGCAATGGAATGCCTTTCGT
>CAXUEU010000008.1:0-46880 GCA_964250195.1 uncultured Acidobacteriaceae bacterium | reverse complement strand
CTGTTCGACCGGGCGGCACTGATTCGGCGGGCGGATGAAGCAGGGATTGCGATCGTGGGACTGGCACGGGAGTAGATCTTTTCAGCAGACCCGCGCAAGCGCTTTCGCGGGGTACGCAAGGCCCATCCAACGGCGACAAAGGCCGGGCGTACGATAGCTTCGCCGGGTAAGCTGCTACGAGCCTCTATTGCCGAGCTCCGGTTTGATGACGCGGAGTCGTCGGGCCGCTGTTTCTCGGATACGGAGTACATGGCGCGGGTGCGTCCGGACGAAGAGGCTTTCCTGGACCTCCAAGGGTGCGACTTCCTGGTTTCGGTGGCGAATACGGTAACGGATTCCCCGTCCTGAGCGGAAAGTGCTTTAATCAGGCGTGAGGTGGTGTATGGCAAAGATTTGGGTTGTACTGACGGCATTGGCGGTGTTTTTGGGTGCGGGTTTCGCGGGCGCGCGGGCATGGGCGGCGGACGCGGACGCGGTTCCGGCGGCGGGGCAAGCGGCTCCGGCGTTCACCCTGCCCTCGCAGACAGGCGCGCCGACGAGCCTGGCAAGCTTCCACGGCAAGTGGGTGGTGCTGTACTTCTATCCGAAGGACGGCACTAGCGGCTGCACGATGGAGGCGCATAAGTTCCAGGAGGACGCGCCCAAGTACGAGAAAGCGAACGCGGTCATCGTGGGCGTAAGCGTCGACTCGGTCGACTCGCACAAGAGCTTCTGTGCGAAGGAAAGCTTGAACTTCCACCTGTTGAGCGACGCGGACAAGAAAGTCGCCCCGCAGTACGGCTCGCTCGGCAATTACCTGGGAATCAAGATCGCCAAGCGAAATACTTTCCTGATTGATCCCGAGGGCAAGATCGTGAAGGTGTGGGAGAGCGTGAAACCAGCGGACGCAAGCTCGGAGGTATTGGCGGAGCTGGCGGCGGACGGCAAGAAGGGGTAAGTGGTTTGCCGCCGCGAAAAGACCTTCCCTCGCGGGAGGGTCTTTTCGCATGCGCTCACTCGCAGCGCTCGCAGGCTTTGCAGAAGGTGTGGTTCATGCGGTGGCCGAGGATCATCGAGAAGCTGCCGCAGAGAGTGACGGAGACCTCGGCCCAGTGCGAGGGGAAGCGGTCGCCCCACCAGGCGGCCGCGCAAATGAGAGCGAGGCCGACCGACATGGCTGCGGGAACGCGCAGCTTGCGGTGCCTGCGGTAGCCGGAGATGAAGGCGAGCCCGCCGAAAGCGGCGACCGCGACGGCAAGGACGCGATGGGTGTGCTCCTCGGAGGGCAGGAAATGGGCCGAGACCGCCGATAAGGACAAGACGACGGGCGTCAGCAGGCAGTGGAGGAAGCAGGCCGACGAGGCGACGACGCCCAGACGGTCCGCGGATAGCACGCGCGCCATAACGCTCTCCTGTAAACGAGCGGGGGCGAGGCGAGGCGAGAGGCCTCCCCCCGGCCAGGTTAGAAATGATAGGAAATCTGCCCGGTGATCGTCCGCGGCGTGACATAGTGGGTGCCACTGAAGGTGGACAGGAAGTTATAGAGCGCGTACTTGTTCGTTACGTTGACCGCGGTCACGCGCGCGCTCCAGGTCTTGGTGTCGCCTTTGAACAGGTTGTCGTCGCCGAGCGCCATGTCGAACAAGCTGCGCGGCTGGATCCGGGGCGGGTTTTTATCGTCGTTCTCCGTGCCCGGCGCGGGAATCTGGAGCAGCGTGGAGCCGAGCAGCTGCGGGGCGCAACTCTGGATCTGATTGGTGAGCGAGGCGCGATCGGGTCCGCAGTAGAGCCCGGCCTCGAACTGCTGGTCGGCGCTGTAGTGGGTCAAATCGACCGGGGTAGTGGTGTCAGCGGCAAAAGGCGTGGAGCCGGCGACCAGGCCGCTGTCGTAGTGCCAGTTGAAGCTGTAGAACGGGCCGTTGTGGAACTGGTACTGCAGGTTGGTGTTCTGGTTGAAGCGTTCGTCGTGGTCGATGCGGAAAGGCTGGCCGTTTTGGCCGACGGTCACGCCGGCGCCGCCGGTTTGCGGCGGGAAAAAACGCGCGGAGACGCTCGAGGCGACCCAGTTGACGCTGAAGCCGTGATAGTCGGGCACGCGGGCGTTCAAGGCGAATCCGGGGATTTTCGAGCTGCTCCACTGGATGGGAAAAAAGATGGGCGTATTCCCGAAGACGGAGAAGTCCAGGCCGCGGTGGGTGTACTTCCAGATGTACTCGCCGCCGACGACCAGGTGGCGGCCGAAGGACTGCTCGAAGCCGGCATGAAACTCGTTGCGGTGCCCCGGCGTGAGGATATTGTTGACGCCCGGCGTGCAGGCCAGCAGCGGGTTGAGCACGGCTATGTTGCAGCCGAGGCTGGAGAGCACCAGATTCTCGTTGAAAGGGGTCTCCATGGTGCGCGCGTAGGAGAGCCGCAGGACGGTGCTGGATTGGGGAATCTTGTAGGAAACGCCGAGGCGGGGTTCAGCCTGGCGGTTGACTGAAAGGCCGTTGTACAGGTCGCCGCGAATCCCGAGCGAGAGGAGCCAGTTGCCCTTGGTGATGACGTCCTGGACGTAAAGCGCGGTCTCCTTGACGGTGGTCCGCCCGATGAAGCGGTACTCCGACGCCGAGGAAAGCGCGCAGTTGTCGTTGGGCGAGGGGTTGGGGCGGGTCAGGTCGAAGCAGGCCAGAGCCGGGAAGAAAGGCGCGGCGGCGTTGGGATTGTCGGCCGTATTGGGTTGCAAACCGGCGGCGGCGCACTGCGAAGGGTCGTTGAAACCGGCGACCGGAGCGCCGGTCGCATCCAGGCAAGGCGCGTTCTGGGTGGGGTTCACGATGCCGAACGCGGTGCTCTCGCGCAGGGGAGTTTGCTGGTACACAGCGCCGAACTTAAAGGAGTTCACTCCCTTGACGAAGGAGAGGTCGGCCCGGACGCCGTCATTGAGCAGCGTGCGCTCCTGATTGATGGACTCGTTCTGGTTTACGAAGAAATCGGAGAACGGGTTGGCGCTCGGGTAGTAGTAGAAGTAGTCCTTGCGCACGTACGGGTTGAGGTTGAAGACGGCGTTGCTGCCGATGACACGCGTATAAGTCGGCGAGACGATGAACGTGCCGATCTGCGTGCGCTGGTCGGACTGCGGCAGCGGGTTGCCGGTGACCGGGTCGGTGGCACCGAGATTCAGCTGGTCGTAGGTGTTGGGGTTCTGGAACCAGGAGCGGGTGTAATTGAGGTTGACGTGAATGGAGTCCCGGTCCGTCAGCTTGAAGTCGGCGCGGTCCCAGACGTTCTCCTCGTTGCCTTTGTCGTGCAGGGTGTTGAACTCGGGCGCGTCGAGAAAGCGGCCGGTGCGCAGGCCGTTGATGACGAAAAAGTTGCCGAACTTTTCTCCGCCGTTGCCGACGGCGATCTCGCCGAAGTCGGAGCCGAAGGTGCCATAGGAGGCGGTGACGCTGCCTGTGGGGTGGGTGAGGCCGAGGCCGGAGCGGGTGGTGAGGTCGACGACGAGGCTGGTTTTGTCGCCGAACTCGGCCGGCGGAGCGCCCTCGATGACCTGGACAGACTGGACGGCGGAGAGCGGGACCTGGTTGGAGAAAACTTTGCTTTGCTGGTCGCTGATGCTCTGGCCGTCGACGGAGAAGGTGTTGGAGGCGTGGTCGCCGAGGCCGTGCATGAGGCCGTTGGAGTCGGCGGCGACCCCCGGCGCGCCGAGAGTGACGAGCGAGCTCAGGGGGGAGGAGTCGCTCTCGAGCGGGATCTTGTTGAAGAATTTGCGGTCGAGGTCGGTGTGGTACTCGGCGGAGTTCTCGACAAGGTCGCCGGCGGCCTCGACGGTGATGCTGGTGCCGGCATTGCCGACGGCGAGCTTGACGGGGATGGCGGTCGGCACGACGGAGCGCAGGACCACGGTCCGGCTGAAGGGGGCGAAGCCGGGCATGGCGATGGTGAGGACGTAGGAGTCCAGGGGGAGGTTGGCGACCAGGGCGCGTCCGGCGGCGTCGGTGACCGCGGTGCGAGCGAGGCCGCTGCGCTCGTTCGAGACGGTCAGGGTCGCGCCGGGGATGATGGCACCCGAGGGGTCGGTGACTGTGGCGGCAATCGTGCCGGAGTTGCCGGTGGCCTGAGCGAAAAGCGGGGCTGACAAGGCGGGAGCGGCGGCGAGGGAAAGCAAAAGGGAGCGCGTGCACAAGCGCATGGAGACCTCCAAAAGGCAGTGGCAGAAGCTGGTTTTTCTTGCTTTGAGCAGAAAGGGAGCCTAAGCCGGTGCGGGCGGAGGACGGATACGGGCGGCGCGGATGCGAAGACGCGAACCGAGGCAAGGCGCGACGCGGGTTCGGCGCGTGAATAGCAGGAGCAGCCGGGGGAGGGCGAGAAGCGCGGGCAGCAGCGCCGCGTTATGGGCAAGCAGGCACAGCGGGCAGTGGTCGCCCGCGGCAAGGTGGCCGTGCGCGGCCTCGATGCAGCCGAACAGAGCGAGCAGCAGGCAAAGGACCAGGACGAGAAAGCGGCCG
This sequence comes from uncultured Acidobacteriaceae bacterium, assembly GCA_964250195.1. GTDB lineage: Bacteria > Acidobacteriota > Terriglobia > Terriglobales > Acidobacteriaceae > EB88. The sequence continues at coordinate 42,411 of CAXUEU010000008.1, read as the reverse complement.
GGTTGGAGGCGGAGCGTCAAGGGAAAGGGTGCCTGCTAATGAGAGCGAATACGCAATATCAATATCGCACAAGATTCGATCGAGCGACCCGGTTCGCGCCAAAACGCTTCCCCGGCATGGCAAAATGTCAAAGGGAGTGATCGCCGGTAAACGTGCAGGTAAGGGACACGAAGCAGAAGCAGGCCATCCGCACCGCTTTCGCGGAAGCCGACAGGCCGCTCTCGCCCGCCGAGGCGCTGCGCCTGGCCGAGGAGACCGCGCCCGGCCTCAGCATCGCGACGGTCTACCGGAACATCACCAACCTGGTCGAGGAAGGCTGGCTGGTGCCGGTCGCGCTGCCGGGCGACTCGACGCGGTACGAGGTCGCGGGCAAGCAGCACCATCATCACTTCCAGTGCAGGCAGTGCAGCAAGGTGTACGAGTTCGCGGGCTGCGACATAGGCGCGAAACCGAAGCTGCCGCGAGGATTCAGGGTAACGGGGCACGAGTTCTTCTTCTACGGCACCTGCGCGGAGTGCCGCTGAGGTTGTTTCAGCGCCCCAGCACCCGGTTCGCGACATAGATCAGCGCGGCCCCGCCGAAAACGGTCGAGGTCAGCAGGCCGCGTGAGGCGCCTTCAGCCCGGCGCAGCGCGGGGAGGAAGTCCGCGGTGGCTATCTGAAAAAAGAAGGCTGCGGCCAGCACCAACAGGACGACCGTGGCCAGGGCGGAGGGCGCGAGCCAGAGCGCGAAGAGCCCGCCCAGGAAGGGCGCGACCGCGTCCGCGAGCAGGAAGCCGTAATCGCAGAGCGCGGGCGCTTCGCCGCCGGTCGAGAGCAGCATGGTGTTCATGCCGTCGCCCAGGTCGTGCGCGGCGATGCCGAGCGCCACGGCCACGCCGGCAGCGTGGGAGCTGGAGTAAGCCGCGCCGATCGCCATGCCGTCGCGGAAGCTGTGGGAAACCAGCATGGCCGCGCCGAAACGCCCGTGCAGCCGGAGCCGCCCGGAGGCGTGCAGGGCAGAGTCGATGGCGAGAAAGAGCAGAAACGAGGCCAGCGTGTACCCGAGTACACGATAGTCGTCCAGGCCCGCGGCATGGCCCAGCGCGAGAGCCTGCGGCAGCAGGTCGAGGAACGCGGCACCCAGCAGAATGCCCGCGCCGGCGGCGAGGAGGAGGGTGAGATGTCGTCGAAGCCGCACCGCGGCCAACCCGCCGAGCAGGGTGGAGGCGATCGGCACAGCGAGCAGCAGCCAGGGCATCCGGTAATGGTATTACGTTTGCAGTAGCGAGAACACCGGTCCTCCGCTTACGTACAGGGGCGCTTCAGTGCGAGTGCGGCTCAAGCCCGAGCGGAAAAGCCGCGTCCGGCGCTGCTGCCTGCTCGGTGTGTGCACGAGAAGGGCGATACGATAAGCAGGTGCCGCGCTTCCCCGCCCTCCTGACCTCGCTGCTGCTGCTGGCCGTGCCGCTCGCCCGGGCCGAGACGCCCTGCTTCGCAACCGCCGCCGCTCCCGATGAGCTGGTCGAGGCGTCCCAGACGCGCAGCTCCGCGTATGTGCCGGTGGACAGCTGGGTTTATCCCGCGATGCTGCGTCTGAAGGCGCTGGGCTACCTGCCGGAGGCCTTCCTCGGCCTGCGGCCCTGGACGCGCCTCTCCATCGCGCGGATGGTGGAGGGGTCGGAGCAGAGGCTCGCCGACCAGGAGAAGGAGCTGCTGCTGCTGACGCAGGAGCCGGGGCGCGAGCCGGGCGGGGCGGGCGGTGTGGAGGCACGGTCGATCCTCAAGGCGCTGGACCGCGAGTTCGCCCCGGACCTGGACCGGTGCGGGTTCCACGCCGAGCCGGGCCGGGTGTACTCCATCTCGCGCGGCATCACGGACACCCCCCTGCGCGACAGCTACCACCTGGGCCAGACGATCGTGAACGACTACGGACGTCCCTACCAGGCCGGCCTGAACGAGTACGCCGGGGCGAGCGGACGGGCGGAGTGGGGCCGCTTCTCCCTCTACGTTCGCGGCGAGTACCAGCACGCCCCCTCGGCCCTGGGCTACTCCCCTGCCCTGTTCGCGATGCTCAGCCAGGGCGTCGACCTGATCCCGGTCGCCGCCAACCCCCGCCAGAGCACTCTCCCGCTCGGGCCGATCCCGTCGAGCAACGCTTTTCGCATTCTCGAGGCGAATGCCTCGGCACGCATCGGCGGCCACGAGTTCTCCTTCGGCAAAAGCGACCACTGGATGGGGCCGGCCGCCGGGGGCGCGTTCGCCTGGAGCAGCAACGCCGAGAACATCTACGCCTTCCAGATCGACCGGACCGAGCCTCTTCATGTCCCCCTGCTCTCGGACGTCATCGGGCCGATTCGCTACGACTTTTTCGTCGGCCCGCTGCAAGGGCACACCGCGCCGCGTGCGCCCTGGGTGCATGTGGAGAAGCTCTCCTTCAAGCCGACCCGCTATGTGGAGGTCGGGTTCGAGCGCACCGCGATCTGGGGCGGCAAAGGGCACGTGCCCATCACGGTCAACAGCTTTCTGCGGTCGTTCTTCTCGTTCCAGAACGTGACCATCGCGCAGAAGAATTCACGCACCGACCCCGGCGCGCGCTTCGGCACCTTCGACTTCTCCTGGCAGCTGCCCTTTCTGCGCGACTGGGTGACCTTGTACACCGACTCGCTCGTTCATGACGACGTGAGCACCATCTCGGCGCCGCGCCATGCGGCCTACCGGCCGGGGCTGTACCTCTCGCACTTCCCCGGCGCGCCCAAGCTCGACCTGCGGGTGGAGGGCTCGGACTCCGACCCGCCGATCACGGACTCGCACCGCGGCCAGTACCTGGCCTGGGAGAACGTGCAGCAGCAGGGCCCCACGAACAAGGGTTTCCTGTTCGGCGACCCGAACGAGCGCGAATCGAAGGGCGGCAACGCCTGGCTCACCTGGCACCTGTCGCCGGAAGAGCAGGTGCAGGTGGCCTGGCGCGACGTCAAGCAGGCCAAGGACTTCGTCCCCGGCGGCACCACGCAGAATCAGTTCCGGGGCGAGGTGGTCAAGCGCTTCGGCGCGGCCAAGGACGTGGAAACGCGCCTCTCCGTCCAGTACGAGCAGTGGCGCGCCCCGGTCTACCGTCCCGGCCTCAACACGGACGTGACCGTGGACGGCGCGCTCACCTGGTACCCGCATAAGTGAGCCTTGAGCCACAAATCTCACCCCAGCCCCCGGAGAGCAAAAGATGCCGCGAACCACTTCCTGCAGCCGCGAAAGGTTTAACTAAACCGAATACCATGGCAAAAGTTTTCGTCCTCTATCACTTCATGCAGCCCGATGAAGTGGTCAGCGCGGTGCTCTTCAGCGAGCTGTCGGCGGGGCTGGCCGAGCGGGGCTGGAGCGTCACCGCTTTTCCTTGCAACAGAGCCCACGACGACAGCGGGACAGCACTGTATCCCCGCCACGAAACGAGCCGGGGCGTGCGCTTCGAACGGATCTGGAGACCGAAATGGCCCCAGTCGAAGAATCTGTTCCGAGTTCTAAACGCATTCTGGATGATTTTCCGGTGGTCTCTTCTGGCGCTGAATCCAAGGTTCCGGCCCGAGGTTCTGATCGTCGGATCGGACCCGGTGATGAGCATCCTGATCGCCCCTGTTTGGCGCTTATTCAGACCCGGCACCCTGATCGCGCACTGGTGCTTCGATCTGTACCCCGAAGCGGCTTACGCCGAGGGCCTTCTCAGCCAGTCCGGACGCCTTTCCAGGCTGCTGCGGCATGTCTTGCGGACCGCCTACCGCGGTTGCGGGCTGATCGTCGACATCGGTCCAAAGATGCGGCGGCTGCTGCTTGCCTACGGGTCTTCCGCGGCTCGTCGCACCATCGTTCCCTGGGCGCTCAAGGAGCCCGACTCGGTTCCGGCGTCCGGCGGCCCTGGCCGGGACGCGATCTTCGGCGGCGCGCGTCTCGCTCTGATGTACTCCGGCACCTTCGGACGCGCGCACAGCTTCGAGGACATGCTGACGCTGGCGCGGCTGCTCCGCCCGGATGGAGCGGCACTCGCGTTGGGCGTGCGCGGCCATCGCGAACGGGAGCTGCGCGCCGCCGTGCACGAGGATGACACGAACATCCGGTTTCTCTCGTTTGCCTCGTCCGAAGTGCTCGAGGAGCGCCTCGCCGCCGCCGATATTCACGTGGTGACGCTTCGAAGCGAGTGGGCCGGCACGGTGGTGCCCTCGAAATTCTTCGGTGCCCTCGCGATCGGGAGACCGATCCTGTTCTGCGGCAGTCCCGACGCGGATATCGCGCAATGGATCGACGCCCATGGCATCGGCTGGGTGCTCGCTCCCGGGGACGCCCAAGCCGTCGCACGGCAGATGCGAGCCCACATGCGCGACCCCGAGGCCATGCGCGCTATGCGGGACCGTTGTTTTCGTCTCTACCGGGAGCGCTTCTCCCGTCGAGAGGGCCTGCAACTATGGGATGCGGAGCTTCGAAAACTACTGGAGTCCGGCGGGCGCGCCTGAAGGGCCGACGATGTGTACGACCGCGCCGGGATCGTGGTGCATGCAAATCGGATCCTCGCACCACTTGAAGCAAGGCGCGCAGGGAGGGGCGACCGTGGCGACCTTCACGTTCTTGCCCATCGGCCGCCATTGGCGTACATCCGTCACTCCCGTCCAGTAGGCAAGCGCGGGAACGCCCGCGTAGCCCGCGAGGTGCGACACGAACGTTTCCACCGTGACGACGCCGGCGGAGCGCTTGATAAGCTCCGTGAGCTCCGGGATCGAAAACATGCCGAGGGTCGGAATAACTCTGGGATGTCGGGTTCCGATGAGCTCGTAAAACTCCCGTTCTTCGCGAATACCGGTCACCAAAACGGTGGCTGAGGTCGTTTCCGTAAGGTTCGTCAGCACCTCGCGCCATCGCTCGACCGAAAGCGACCGCCGCATGACCTTGCTGCCGGGGTGCACGACGATGAGCTCCGTATCGTCCGAAATCCCCATCGCCCTCAGCTTTGAGTCCACCGCCCCCTGTGTTGCGGCCGCATCGTAAAACAGCTCCTGGGCTCCGGTCTCGCAATCCGGGCAAATGGCCCGGATGGCATCGAGCATGTGCTGCGCCTCGTGCACACCCGGACGCCACGGAACGACCTCGTCCAGGCAAAACGAGAAGCCGCCCGTCGAGAAGCCTATGTTGTAGCGGGAGACGCGCGACAAGACCAGCGGCAGGATGCCGTTGTCGACGGTCTGGCGAAGACACACCGCAGCATCATACTGTGTGCGAAAGCCGCGCATCAGGCGAACCAGCCCCGGAATCTTTCCCGGATATGCCTTGCCTGAAGGCATTTCCGTCACGACGACACTGGAGAGGTAAGGCGACCCTTCCAGAATCGCGCCGACATCGCGGCTGACCAACGCGTCGATACGCGCCGAGGGCAGCTGCTCGCGCAGGGACTTCAATACCGAGGTAAACATCAGGCCGTCCCCGAACGACCCGAAAAACACGAGCAGAAGCTTGTCGACGCGCGCGGGCCTGGGTCGCCGCTTTCGCACGAAGCCTCCGACCTTGTCGACCAGCATCAATGCCGCGGCGAGCGGCCGGCTCGGCGCGACGATGATCCCGTGCGTGAGCTGAGGGTATTTTCGTCTGACGATTCGATTTCCCGCTGAATTCTTCATGGATGGTTACGACTCTCGTCCAAAGCGGAACCGGCCTTCTCCCGGCACGCATTTCTCAAACGGGTTCCGAGCAGGAAGGGATGCCGGCGATCGCCGGCTGCGAGAAGCCGTATGGATGCGCCGGTTCGGGAGTGAGAACCTGGGCACGCAGGGCGGCCGCGGTTCCCGCGCCTCGCTTGCGCGCGATCTCGATGCAAAGCAGGCCGTAAACCGGATATTGGTAGCGTGGCTGGATAAACGGGGTCGCCGCGGTCAAGGCCAGGTAGAGCGCACAAAAGAAGATGAGCGGCTCGCGCAGGTTGACCTTCCGCTGCCACCATAGGACAGCGCAAACGAAAAGCATCGCCACGGTGTGCAGTTGGATGGCGAACTGATTTTGCAAATCGTGAAAATCCTTGTCCCAGTACGCGCCGAAGAAGTATTTCGGGCTGAGCAGCTGTCCGAACAGGTTCATCGCCACCTTGGGGAACACCGTTACAGGGTAGAGATAGTGCGCCTGCAAGGTATTCAGGATGGTGATGCCTCCGCCCGTCTCGCCCTGCTCGGTGAAGCTGGTCAGATTCGCGCCGGACAGCGCCAGGGGGTAGGCGATGCCGACAAGGACGACGATGCCGGCGAGGATGGCAATCGGGTGACGCCGCGACCGGCCGCCGCGCGCGAGCGCGAGGAACATCAGCGTGATGACGACCTGCTGCCAGCGCGCGAACAGGGCCGCGAGGAGGATGAGCGCGAGCATGAAGACCGACCTGCGCTCGGAGTATAGGTACCTGGCGAACAAGACCGCCGACAGGAGCGCGAAGACTTCCTTGTTGAGCGTGACCGCGCTGACGAAGGTTTCCATGTTCAGCATCAGCAGCAGCGCGAACAGCCATGGGTCGACTCCCTCGATCTTGCCGGCGGCGTACAGCGCCCATCCGTACATGAGCATGTTGAACAGGGCGATCAGGAAGCCGCTTTGAAGCGCCAGAGCCACGAGAACGGGGCCGAAATAATTGCCGCTCAGCCCTATGAGAGCGACCTCCGCATCGCCGCCATGGCGCATCAGATCCGCCAATTCCAGGTAGGTTCCCGAGTCCGCGCCCAGGCGGAAGGCCCCGGTACCGTCGATGTTGGGCTGCACGAGCGTGAGGAACCCGACGAGGCACACAAGAACGTAGAGGAACACGGCGAGGACGGCCGCCCATCGCTGCACGGATTTGTGCGCGGGCGGCCGGACCGTGACACTTCTGCCGATCCTAAAAGTCACCCTTGCGCTCCGGCACCTTCGACGCGGCGCTTTCCCGCGGCATGCCAGCGCGCGAGCCGCTCTTCCCGGCGCACCCGGACACGGTACAGAAACTGCTCCCAGGCGATGCGGGAAAAGATGGGATTGCGATATTTGAACCGCTGCTTGATCGCACGCGCGAACAGCCGCGCGGTCTGAATCAGGTTTTCCAAGCGGCTTCGGTACAGGTCGTGGAAGGCCGTCTCCGCATAGGAGAAGTTCCGGTAGCGCCAGGGCGTCATCAACCGGTCGTAATCCATGATCGACATCTCGTGCTCGAGCTCAACGTCCGCCGCGCGCCAGACCCGCAGGCCCTGCTCGAAGAAATGGTGAAAGACGTACACATCGGAGTAGTCGAGCCAGAAGTCCGTGCTGAAGCCGCCGATGCGCGCGAGCGCGGAAGGCCGCATCAAGCAGCCGCTGTTGATGGCCACCGTTTCGCCTTCGGCGATGCCGCACTCGCCCGCCGGGTAGTCGCAGTGGCGGTTGAACAACTGTCGCTTCGGCGACATCGTGAGCCCCCGCACCTTGACCGTCGGCACGATCGCCGCGACCCTACCGTCCCCTGCCTGCTCCCGCGCGTGGCTGAGCATCGCCTCCAGAAAGCCCTCGGTCACCTCGCTGTCCTGGTCGAGCAGCAGCATCCAGGCCGCGCCCCGCTCCAGCGCGACCTCCATGGCCCCGTTGTACGCGCCTGAGACGCCCAGGTTCCGCTCGGAATGCCGGTAGGTGAAAGGGATGGGCAGATGAGGCTCTACCAGCGGTTTCGGGCTGTTGTCCCAGATCAGCAGCTGGTAAGCCGCAGCCAGGGCCGGGTCGGCGGCAAGGGCTCCCACGAGCCCCCGCACCGTCTCGGACTCCGCTAAAGCCGTGTTGTAGCGGACCACGACCGCGAGGACTTTCATGCACGTTTCCTACCTGAAGTATAAGGGACGGTTCGCGCGCGCGGCTTCCTTGTCCGCCATGGCCCGGCAGCCGGCGCACGCGCTATTCTGGGAGCGAGACGATGCGCATCTCCATAGCCATGTGCACCTACAACGGTGCCCGCTTCCTCCCCGAGCAGCTGCGCTCCATCCGGGAGCAAACGCTGCAGCCGTTCGAGCTGGTCGTCTGCGACGACGGCTCCACCGACAGCACGCCGGAGATCGTCGCGGCGTTCGCGTCCACGGTCCCATTCCCGGTGCGCTTCCACCGAAACGAGCGCAACCTGGGCTCGACCAAGAACTTCGAGCAGGCGATTGGTTTGTGCCAAGGCGAGCTGATCGCGCTTTGTGATCAGGACGACGTATGGATGGCCGAGAAGCTCGCGACGCTCGCAGCGACCCTGGAACGGAACCCGGAGGTCGCGGGCGTCTTCTCCGATGCCGCCTTGATCGACGACCGGGGAACTCCCCAGCCCGGTGCGCTCTGGAGCGACATTCATTTCGGACCGCGCGAGATGCGTCAGTTCAAGCGCGACCAAACCTTCTTTCTGACCCGGCGTCCGCTTGTAACGGGCGCTTGCTTTGCATTTCGCTCCAGCCTGAGCGACGCGTTCACGCCCATCCCTTCGGAATTTGTCCATGACGGGTGGATCGCCATGTGCCTTTCCATGCGCGGCAAACTGCAACCCATTTCGGAAAAGCTCATCAGCTACCGGATTCACGGTACACAGCAGCTCGGGCTGAAGGGCGTCTCCAAGCGCGAAGCTCTCCAGCGCGACAAGGATGCGCGCGTGCTGTTCCACCGTGATGCCGCGAAACGCTACCGGCTCGCGGCTGCGAAGCTGGCGCAGACTCCTGCTGCCCGATTCAGCGCCCGCTATGCCGAGGCAAAAGCGAACTATATGGATCGGCGTGTGGCCTTGTTGGGAAAGGGTCGCCTTTCCCGCATTTTTCAGGGTCTGATGATCCTCCCCGGCCATTTCCGCTTCTCGTGGGGGCCGGTCAGCTACCTGCGCGATCTTCTCCATGGCTGAGAGTCCAAGGCGTACGGTTGGGGAGGTCGAACCCCTTGCGCCTGAAGGTTTGCCTCGGCCGGTTTCAGCCGCATATGCGCACGATAAGAGCTCAGGGCAAGTTCCGGCGCTGGGCGTGATCCTGCCCACGTACAACCGCGCGAGCGCGCTTCAGGCTTGCCTACAGCACCTGGAAGCGCAAACGGTGCGGGACTTCGAGCTGGTCGTCGTTGACGACGGCTCGACAGACGGTACGGAGCGATTGTTGCGGGAGTATCTCCAGCGAACCCCGCTGGCCGTCCGCTGCGTACGCCAGGCGAACAGCGGCCCGGCGCGGGCGCGCAACCGGGGTATCGCGCTGTTGCGCGCCCCGGTCTGCCTCATGCTCGGAGACGACATCTTCGCCTCGTCCCGGCTGGTGGAAACCCACCTTAGGCTGCACACGGAACACGCGGAAGCGAACGTAGCGGGCCTCGGCCTGACCCGCTGGAGCGAGCAGGGGCAGACCGTGACCCCGTTCATGCGGTGGCTCGATGAGGGAGGCATCCAATTCGCCTATGATGACCTGCTCGGAGGGACCAAGCCGGACTGGAGGCACTTCTACACCAGCAATCTCTCCCTCAAAACCCGGTTCCTGCGTGAAAATCCCTTCGACGAGGGCTTTCGCGAAGCCGCCATGGAAGATATCGAGCTCGGCTACCGCCTTTGGAAGCGGCACGGCCTCCAGATAGAGTTCCTGCCTGCGGCACGCGCCGAGCACCTCCATCCGACATCGGTGGACCGGGCGTGCAGGCGCATGCAAGGCGTGGGGGCTGCCACGTACCGGTTTGCGCAGCTGTGGCCGGAGCACAGTCCGAAATTCCCGGTCACCTCCGGGTGGCGGCGCGGCTTGCGCGACTCCGGAGTCGGCTCCGGGCTGGCGATCCCGCTGCTTCGCCTGGGCGCGAGCCTGCTGACGCGCTTCCAATGCCCGAACCCTATGCTCCGCAAAGCCATGGCCGCCCATTACGCCCTCGGCTATCGCCGGGCCGCGGCGGGGTTGCCCGGCTGACCCGCTCGCACTCTATGCGGGAGCGCTCCTGCGCAGGCCGAACCACGTGATGTACGCGTGCGTGACCAGCGGTCCGGCGGTGCAGACGAGCGAGAAGGAGATAGCGTCCGCCGTGGTCCGGACCCCGTGAAGGCTGAGATAGAGTGCCTCGACCGCGAGGCTCAGGCCGATCTCGAGCGCCGTGCCGCGCCAGAAAACCCATTTGCGCGAGCGATTCATGATCCAAAGCAAAACCTGGATATAGTTCAAAGCTCCTGCCAGCACAGCCCAGCCGACCACCGCTTCCAGCCCCCGGTACTTGGACCCGAGCAGCCACAGCACGGTATGGGGCGCGAGAAAAGCGACGGACACGATGGGCGCGCAGGCCAGGCAAGCAAGCCCGAGCACCCCGAGGTAGCGGGAAAGCACCTGCTCCGGCCGCAGCCGCGCCATGAACGGCTCAACGATGACGGCGTTGAAGATGGTCAGAATGGCGAACGCCTGATTGAGCCGGCCCAGGGCGGAAACCTGGGCGATACCCGCGCTTTGCCCGAAGATGCTGATGAGGAAGACGGCACTCTGCACCTGGAAGGCGGCGAAGATCATCGCCGGGATCGCCGGAAGAATGTAGCGCAGGACTTCCTGGTCTACCAGAGGGTCGTCCAGCTCGGGCCATACGAGATAGTGCCGTCCCCGTTTTTCGAGCAGGCTTCCGCTGAACAGGATGGTGACTGCGCCGGTCAGCGCGGTCACCCAACCGTTGAGCACACCTGCTGCCCGCAGCAGGGCCAGACCGAGCAGCCGCACGAGGCCCACGGACACCTGCGGCAAATACATCTCGCTCATGCGCCCATGCAGGACCAGGGGGACGGAAAAGTAAGAAACCTTTCCCGTGAAATAAATCGAGACGAAAATGGCAACGGCAAGCAGCACCTGGGTCTTAAGGTCCCAGTGGTGGCGGCGCATAATCGCGATGAACACGATCAACGCGAACGGCGAGAGGACCCAGAAAACACGGTCCCGCAGACGCTTGGCCGAGCGTACATACCGCCCCACCAGTTCGCGGTCGTCACGCTGTGCGCCGACCAGCGGGACGATGGTGCTCGCGAAACCCAGATCCATGAGCAGCGAAGCGAGCTGCTGGAAGCTGGTGGCGAAGCCGAACTGCGCGTAGGAATCAACGCTGAGGGCGCGCAGGAGATAGAAGCTGGTCAGGATGCCGATGCCCTGCACCGCGCCCTGGCCCAGAAAAAACCGCGCTGCAAGCGCGGCGATTCGCCACAGCCGCTTGGAAGATTGGAGCTCAGCGCCCATCGGGCATCGCCGGATGACCGGGTAGCAGCGCCTTCCAACTCATTCGGAAGATCCCATGGACGCATGGAGCGCGGACTCCCATTGCGGCAGCGAAACTTGGAAAGTACCGCAAAGCGCGTTGCAGCTTAATCGCGAGCGCGCAGGCCGCTTTGCCGGGGTAGGGTACTCGTCGGTCCGGATCGCTTCCACGCGGGCCCATGACCCTGGCCCGGGATCGCGCCGGGCGGCTTCGGCGAGGATGGCGCGGGCGAAGCCGGCCCAGGTGGTTTCACCCGCGCAGGTGGCGTGGTAGATGCCGGGCCAGTTCCCGACGGCCGTACCGGCGAGCACGCGGGCGACCACGGCGCGGGTGGCCTCCGCCAGCGCGGCGGCGGAGGTGGGCGCGCCGTGCTGGTCGTCGACCACGCGGATCACCTCGCGCTCGCGGCCCAGGCGCAGCATGGTGAGCAGGAAGTTATGGCCGCGGTGCGAGTACACCCAGCTGGTCCGCAGGATGAGGTGCCGGGCACAGGCGCGGGCGACGGCGCGCTCGCCGGCGAGCTTGGTCGCGCCATAGACGCTCAAGGGATTGGGCTCGTCGGTCTCGACGTAGGGCGCGGTCTTGGTTCCGTCGAAGACGTAGTCGGTCGAGTAGTGGACCAGCAGCGCACCGAGCCGCTCGGCCTCCTCGGCCAGCACGCCGGGGGCCAGGTGGTTGACGCTGTCGGCCAGCTCGGGCTCGGACTCCGCGCGGTCGACCGCGGTGTAGGCGGCGGCGTTCAGGATGATCTGCGGCCGGTGGGCGCGGACGACCGCGCGCAGGCTTTCAGGCCGGCTCAGGTCGGCGCCGGCGCGGTCGAGCGCCCGCAGGTTTTCACCGGCGAAGAGCCGGGCGAGCTCCCAGCCGACCTGACCGTTCGCGCCGAGCAGTAAGATGCGGGGCGCCGGCCCGGACTCCCTCACGGGAACACCTCGGCATCCCGGAAGCGCGTCCCGGCCGCGTCCTTGGCGGAGAGAATGGCATCGGCCTCGCTGACGGGCCACTCGATGGCGAGCTCCGGGTCGTTCCACAGGATGGTGCGTTCGCCCGCGGCGGAGTAGTAGTCGGTGACTTTGTAGGCGAAGGCCAGGGTCTCCGAGAGCGCGAGAAAGCCGTGCGCGAAGCCCGCCGGAATCCAGAGCATCGCACCGTCTTCCGAGCGCAGCTCGATGCTTATCGACTTGCCGAAGGTGGCGGACGACCGGCGCAGGTCGACCGCGATATCGAGCGCCGCGCCATGCTGGACGCGGATGAGCTTGCCCTGCGGCTGCGTGATTTGGTAGTGGAGGCCGCGCACCACGTTGCGCCTCGAAACGGAAAAGTTGTCCTGCGGCCAGGCCGTGGGCAGACCGAGCTCCTCCATCGTGCGGTGGTTGTAGGTCTCCATGAACATACCCCGGTCGTCGGCGAACTGGCGGGGGGTCAGGAGCAGGACGCCCTCGAGGGCGGTGGTTTCTACCTTCATTCTTTTACGTTTCCGCTTCCATGGGGGTGGGCTCGTCGAGCAGGTCGAGCAGGTACTGGCCGTAGCCGCTTTTGCGGATGGGGTGCGCCAAGGCCTCCAGTTGCTCGCCGGTGATGTAGCCGTTGCGGTAGACGATCTCCTCGGGGCAGGCGATCTTGGTGCCTTGCCGGTGCTCGATGGTCTGGATATAGGTGCCCGCCTCGCAGAGCGAGTCGTGGGTGCCGGTATCGAGCCAGGCCATGCCGCGGCCCATCACCTTGACGTCGAGCATGCCCTGCGCGAGGTAGGCCTTGTTGACGTCGGTGATCTCGAGCTCGCCGCGCGGAGAGGGCCTGAGGCTCGCGGCAATGTCGACGACCGTGCCGTCGTAGAAGTAGAGGCCGGTGACGGCGTAGGGCGACTTCGGCGCGGCGGGCTTCTCTTCCAGGCTTACCGCGCGGCCCGCGCGGTCGAACTCGACGACGCCGTAGCGCTCCGGATCCTTGACGCGGTAGGCGAAGACGGTTGCGCCGCGATCCTTGGCGGCGGCCTCCCTCAGGAGGCTCGAAAGCGCCTCGCCATAGAAGATGTTGTCCCCGAGGACCAGCGCGTTCGGGCTGCCGGCAAGAAACTCCCTGCCGATCAGGAAGGCTTGGGCCAAGCCGTCCGGGCTGGGCTGCACGGCGTACTGGATGGAAATGCCCCAGCGCGCGCCGTCGCCGAGCAGCGCCTCGAAGCGCGAGCAGTCCTGCGGGGTGGAGATGACGAGGATGTCGCGGATGCCCGCGAGCAGCAGCGTGCTGAGCGGGTAGTAGACCATCGGCTTGTCGTAAACAGGCAGCAGCTGCTTAGAGACGACGTGCGTGACCGGGTAGAGCCGGGTGCCGGAGCCGCCGGCGAGGATGATGCCCTTCATCGTCAGGCGCGCTCCGCGTAGTTGGTATTGAGCCATTCGAGGTAGGCACCGGTGCGCACGTTCTCGACCCAGGGCAGGTTCCGGAGATACCATTCGACGGTCGCGCGGATGCCGCGCTCGAACGGGACCGAAGGGGTCCAGCCGAGCTCGCGCTCGATCTTGCGGGCGTCGATGGCATAGCGGCGATCGTGCCCGGGGCGGTCCGCGACGAACCGGATCAGCTCTCTTCTCCCGGATTTCCCGGGCGCGGAATTTCCGGGCACGAGTTCGTCGAGCGTGTCGCAGATGGCGTGGACCACCTGCATGTTGGTGCGTTCGCTCGCGCCGCCGATGTTGTAGACCTCGCCGGGGCGGCCGCGTTCGAGCGCCGCCCGGATGGCCCGGCAGTGGTCGCCGACAAACAGCCAGTCGCGCACGTTTTGGCCGTCGCCGTAGATGGGCAGCGGCTTGCCCTCGAGCGCGTTGAGGATCATGAGCGGGATCAGCTTTTCCGGAAACTGGAACGGACCGTAGTTGTTGGAGCAGTTTGTGGTCAGCGTGGGCAGGCCATAGGTGTGATGGTAGGCGCGGACCAGGTGGTCGGAGGCTGCCTTGGAGGCGGCATAGGGGCTGTTGGGGGCGTACGGGGTCTGCTCGGTGAAAGCAGGGTCGGCCGGACCCAGCGAGCCGTAAACCTCGTCGGTGGAGACGTGGAGGAAGCGGAAGCCCGCGCGAGCTTCCCCGTCGAGCGAGGACCAGTACGCCCGCGCTGCTTCGAGCAAGCGGTAGGTGCCGTCGATATTGGTGCGGAGAAACGCGCCGGGGTCCACGATTGAGCGGTCCACATGGCTCTCCGCGGCGAAGTGGAGGATCGCGCGCGGGCGGTGCTCCGCGAGCAGCGAGCGGACGAGCTCGGCGTCGCCGATGTCGCCGGGAACCAGACGGTGGCGGCTGTCGCCGTCAACCGCGCGCAGGTTCGCCGGGTTACCCGCGTAGGTGAGCAGGTCGAGATTTACGACCAGCTCGTTGGAATCGCCGAGCCAGTCGAGGACGAAGTTCGAGCCAATGAAACCCGCGCCGCCCGTGACCAGGATCGTACCCGGCATCATGCGCGGCCTTTCCCCAGCCGCAGCGCGGCGCTCAGGGCGTTGAGCTTGCTGTCCGTCTCCGGATCGCGACGGAGCAGGCGCATCGCCGCCCGGAACAGCACCCAAAGGCAGCTCAGCAGAAAGCCGAGCGCGAAGGAAACCGCCATCCAGATCAGCCGCTTCGGGCCGGACTTCCAGTCGGGCGGCAGCGCCGGATCCACAACCTGCACCAGTGCGCCTTCGCGCGCCTCGTCGAGCTTGGCCACCTCGAACTGGCGGGCCAGGATGTTGAAGATGGTCTCGTTGTATTTCACGTCGCGCACGTGCCGGGCGTACTCGAGGGTGGCCGTGGGCACCTTGCCGCCCGGAACGATGAGCTCGTCGCCGGTAATGTCGCCCGAGCCGCCGAGCCTGGCCAGTTGCGTCCGCATGCTCGCGAGCTCCCCCTGCGCCTGCACCAGCGCGGCATTGTCGGGCGCGGCGTAGGTTTGCGTGCCTTGGATCTGCACCTGCTTGGCGGCGATTTGCGCGCGCAGCGAGGCTCCGGCCTCGATCAGCGAGCGAGCCTGGCTGCTGAGCTCGACAAGGCCGTTCTTCTGCTGATACCGGAGCAGCGCTTCCTCCGAGCCGGCGAGGTTGTTTTTCGCCTCCGCAAGCTGCTGCTCGAAGAACAGCCGCCGCTGCGCGGCCTCGGAGATGGCCAGATGTTCCGACAGGTGCCGGTACTGGTCCACGTAGGCATTCGCGATCAGGGCGGCGCGCTTAGGGTCGGCATCGGTGTAGGAGACAGTGATGAGGCCGCTCTTGGTGTCGGCGACGACCCTGGAGTTCGCCTCGAAAGCCGCGCGCGTGTGGGAGAGCAGCTTCTGGTTGAACTGCCGCTGGAGGTCGAAGCGCTTGATCATCGCGTCTTCCACCGCCTCGCTTTTGAACAGAGCCACATACTGGTCGGTCTGGTTCTTGATGCCGAGCCCGCCGCCGGCCAGGCCGCCCAGCGCGCCCAGGCTGCTGAGCTCAGCCGCGATGCCCGCGCCGGAGCCGCTCTGCTGCGGCGGCAGAATCACTGTCCTCGCGGTGAAAACGGGCGTTTGCATGAAGACGTAGAGGGTGGCGAGCAGGGTGACGGCGAGGGTCGTGAGGGCGATGAAGCGCCGCCGCCTGGCCAGGACCAGGAGAATGTCGAGCAGTGAAATTTCGACGACGCCGGGCTCGGGCTGCGGCGTGGGCGCGTAGCCGCTCGCGCGCGGGGCTCGCTCGGCCAGGACTCCGGGTTCCGCGGTGGCTGCCATGGCTGCTCTTAGAGTACCGTCCCCAGCACGGCCCCGCCAACCGCGAGCGACGAGAAGAGCTGGGTGAAGTTCAGGGCATTGCGCAGCTTGGACGGGCCGAAGGTCTTCTCCGATACCACGATGGTGTCGCCCGGCTGGATGACGATCCGGGTGAACTTCTTCTCCCCGACCTGATCCTGGCTGATCACCGAGCCGTCGGCGCGGATCACGAACGGGTGCGCCCGGTCCGCGTTGCGGTTCGCGCCGCCGGCCAGGTGGACGTAGTCGCTCACCTTGCCGCCCTTGCCGTAGAGGAACGAGTTCTGGTTGTACACCGCGCCGATCACGCTCACGCTCGACGGCACCGACGGCACGTAGTAGCTGTCGCCGTCTTCGAGGTCGAGCGGCGGCAGGCTTTGCGCGCCCTGGTCGAACGCCCGCAGGTTGAGCACGATGCGGCCGGTCGCGCGAATCTGCCGCAGCCGCGCCACCAGCTCCCGGGCCTCCGTGCCGGCGATATTCGCGCTGGCCAGGTCGGCGGCCGAGCTGCCGGTCGCCGAAGTCGTCGCGAGCACCCCGCGCTCGATCTGCAATTGGAGATCCTGGATGTACTCGTCGAGCCGCCGCTGCTGCACCGCGCGGACCGACGCGCGCGTGAACTCGGAGCCGAACAGGTAAGCACCGGGCGAAAAGCCTCCGGCCCGCTCGACCAGCTGCTGGAGGGTTTCGCCCGGCTTGGCGCTGTAGATGCCGGAGTGGACGAACTCACCTTCGAGGCGGATCAGGCGCGTCTGCTGCGCGACCGGCACGTGAATATCGGCCTGCGAGAAAACGGTGACCACGTCGCCCGGCTGCAACTCCAGATCCTCGGCCGTGTCGTGGTCCATCACCAGTTTGCCCAGGTCGAAGGGCAGCAGCGAGGTTTGGAGCGTGTCCGGGTTGAGCCGCTCCACGACCGCATAACGCCAGTCGATCTCGGGCGCGGCGAGGGTCACGTCGGTGAAGCCTTGCGCGTTCGCGGTGTTTTCCGTCACCACGTCGCGCCGCGCGGAGGCCGCGGACTGGTTCCCCTGCTGGCCGTAGGGGCCCAGGCGGGGCTGGCCGTACTGGTCCGTCATCGCCTGCGTGCCCGTCGAGCCGGCAAGGCTGTTTCCGTAGGGATCGGCCCCGGTACCGGTACCGGGGCCGATCCCGGCCAGGGACGGATCGCCGCCGCCCTGCGGAGTCATGCTCCCGTTCTGGCTCGTTTGCTGCTGCACCTGCTGCTGCCTTTGCCCCTGCGCATATTGCTGCTGCTGGAGGTATTGCTGGCGGTTCTGGCGAACCCGCTCCTGCTCCTCCGGGGTGATCGGCAGGGTCAGCGGCTCGTTCGGCTGGCGGAAGCGCTCCACGCCGGGCTCCCGTTCGAACTCCGGCGCGGGCAGGCCCACGCGGGTCCGCTGCCACCAGTAATTGCGGGTGAGCAGCGCGGCGCGCTCGGGGAAAAGCTCGCTGAGGCGCATGCCGGGGTGAAAGCCGTAGCGCCCGGGGTTGGCGGTGTTGCCGCGCAGGGTTACGGTCTTGGCGTACAGCGGCACGGACGGGTTCAAGCGCAGGATGTCGCCGTCGCGCAAGATGGTCCCGAGGCCTTCCGGCGTAAACCCGATCCCCTCGGCGCGGCGGCCCGCCCCATCGTTCAGGCGCTCGAGCGAGAGCTGCCCGCCGCCGGCGGTATTGGTCGCGCCGGCAGCCTGCTCCAGGACGTCCTTCACCGTTTCATGCGGCTTTGTTTCGTAAATAGCGGGTGTTTTCACGCTGCCCAGCACCGCTACCTGGGGTCCGGCGGCGGGGATGTACAGCACGTCGCCCGGGGCGAGCACCACATCCCTGGTCTTGTCGCCGTTGACCAGCAGGTCGTACAGGTCGAAGTCGGTGACGGTTTGGCCGCCGCGTTTGAGCTGGATATGCCGCAGCGAGCCGTCCAGCGCCGGGCCGCCGCTCGCGAAAAGCGCGTCGACCAGCGTGCTGAGCGAGGAGACGGTGTAGGTACCCGGACGCCGGGCGCGCCCAACCACATAAATCTGGATGGAGCGGATCTGCCCCAGTTGCGCGGAGACGTTGAAATTGCGATATACCCGGGAGATCGCGGTCCGCAGCTGCTTATCCAGGTCCGAGTAGGGGGTGCCCGCGACGTGGACAGGCCCCACCTGCGGCAGGTACACCTCGCCCGAGCGGTCCACGCGCAGATCGGCGGAAAAGTTGACCTGACCCCAGATGCGGATGCGGAGCAGGTCGCCCGGGCCGACCGAGGCGTCGGCGGGCACCGGAATCTGGTCGACCGGGGAGAAGGTCGTGGGCACTTGCCGAAAGAGCCGCGCGCCGAAGATGGGCAGGACCTGTCCGGTGGTTTCGGCGACGAACTTCTGGTACTCGGTCAGCGGCTCCGGGGCGACCGGCTGGAAGCCGGCGGAGGGCGGACGGGCCTGGTTCGGCAGTGCGTTTTCGTCCCGATAATTGGGATCGCTGAAGGGCTGGTTGCCGAACTGATTCGCGCCGTTCGTATTGGGCAGAGCGCCGGGAGCGCCTCCGGACTGCAGGCCTCCGACCGGGGCTCCGGCACCGGGCGCGCCTTGCGGAGCATAGTTCTGCGAGGACGGGTCCGAGAAGTTCGGGTCCGCTGCCTGTGTGTTCTGGCTGAAAGGGTCTGAGCTCGCCTGCGCCTGGGCACCCGAGGGCAGAAGAAACGCGCACAGCAGAGCCGGCAACACACGCGCGGCACCTCGGGCACAAATCCGGCCAAACCACCTCTGCAAAAGAATCCTCACCTGCGCTCGGCACTCGTCTTGGAGTGCGGAGAACCACTCGTTTTCACGCCACTGGAAAGAGCAGGCTCCAGCTGGACAGTAGTAACGGTAGCACAGCGTAGGCGCCTGTACGCGGGAGCTCCTCGAGGGGAAAGAACCGCTTCCCGAAATGGAACGGGCGTTCCGATTTGGAACGGTCCGCCGCGCGAATCGTGCAAAAAACACATCGCAGGAGTCACTCGCGGGATACACTCCGGGTTGACCGAAGCCAGCGGCCCTTCTATCGTGCATAGAGGCAAGTCACCGGCACGAGGCTTCCGCCCGCGCATGAGCGCGAACCCAGAGCGCCCTGTATGAGCGCGCATCAGGTCCCGGACATGCAGACTCCAGCGCCCCACCTCAAACACGCCGAAATGCAAAGCGGAACCAGCACGCAGCACGCGGCCGAACGCCAGGCACGGCTCTTGCGCGCGGAAAAGCGCCGCCGGTCCCTGCACCTGGTTCAGCCGGCAGGAAGACCCTTCCCGCACGGCGGCTCCTCCGGGAGCCGGTGGAGCGGCTCGGCTCGCAAGCGCTGGTTCGACGCGGCGGCTTCGTCGGTAATCCTCGTCCTGCTCGCGCCCGTTTTCCTGCTGATTACCCTGATGGTGCGCCTCAGCTCTCGCGGGCCCGCTATCTTTCGGCAACAACGCGTCGGCAGGCACGGGGAAGAGTTCACCATTCTCAAATTCCGCACCATGCACTGCGCGGACCGCTCCGGCCCAAGCGGAAGTCCGGCCGCCGGGCACCTGCGTTCCGCCCACAAGGACCATCGCCTCATCCCGCCGGGCCGCTGGCTGCGCAAGTACAAGCTCGACGAGCTGCCGCAGCTGATCAACGTCGTGCGCGGCGAGATGAGCCTGGTCGGCCCCCGGCCCAAGCTGCACGCCCACCACACCGTCGACACGCCATTTCGCCCCGGCATCACCGGAGCGGCTACCCTGGCCTTCGCGGCGGAGGAGCACCTGCTGCGCAACGTGCACCACGACGACCTCGAAAGCACCCATGCCCGGCTCATCAGCCCGCGCAAGATCCAGCTGGACATGGCCTACATGGCGCGCGCCACCTTCGCGACCGACCTCCACCTGATCGTCAGGACACTGCTTCGCGCGGGCCGGTACACCGAACTCGATGAGTTGATCGGCGTGGACCCCCACCCCCATACCGAACCGGCAAAGGCTCCGACCAAGATACCGGGCGCACCGGCCCATGCTTACCCGGAGCTGCTCCACCCGCCCACTGCCGCCCGAGGGCTCGAGTCGGTTTCTCTGTAAGCCTTCTCGATTTTCTTGCTACTCTCCTCGTAGACTTCCAGGTCCCGTCAACGAGGAGCCCACGCCTTGCCCTCCGCCCTGCCCTACCTCCTGTTCGCCTTCGCAGCCGTTCCCACCCTAGCTCAGATGCCTTCAGTCCCGCAGGTTCCGGGCGTGCCTGAAGCTGCCGCGAGCGCCGCGTCGCTGATCGACCCCGAGCACATCCGGGCGCATGTCCGCTTCCTCGCGAGCGACCTGCTCGAAGGCCGCGGGCCGGGCAAGCGCGGCGCGGAGCTCGCGGCGGAGTACATGGCGACGGAGTTCGCGCTCGACGGGCTCAAGCCCGCAGGGGAGAACGGGACCTACTTCCAGAAAGTGGACCTATATGCCGTCCACACGGATGAAGCCGCCACGCACTTCTCTTTCGTGCCGAAAGCGGGCGCACCCATGCCGCTCGCTTACAACACGGACTTCGTGACCAAGGACGAGCGCGGGGAGGCTTCGGCGGACATTGATGCGCCGATCGTCTTCGTGGGCTACGGGATCGATGCGCCCGAGTACGGCTGGAACGACTACAAAGGCGTGGACGTGAAGGGCAAAGTCCTGCTGGTCATCGTCAACGAGCCGCCCTCGGAGGATGACAAGGTCTTCAAGGGCAAGGCCCTGACCTACTACGGGCGCTGGACGTACAAATACGAGCAGGCCTCGCGGCTGGGCGCGGCCGGCGTGCTCATCATCCACCGGACGGACCTGGCCAGCTATCCGTGGTCGGTGGTGCAGAACTCGCAGGCGATCGAGAAAAGCTACCTGAAAGGCGATCCGCTGGCCACACTCAAGGCGGCGAGCTGGATCCAGCTCGAAACGGCGCGCAAGTTGATGGCTGCCTCCGGTCTGGATCTGGGCAAGGAGATCGACGCGGCGGGCAAGCCGGGGTTCCGGGCGATAGAGCTGCCGGTCCGGCTCCAGGCGCACGTGGCGAGCGTTGTCCGACCCTACACCTCCGCGAACGTGATCGCGAAAGCGCCGGGGGCGGACGCCTCCGAGGAGAATGCGGTACTGTACACCGCGCACTACGACCACCTCGGCATCGACCCCAACGCCAAGGGCGACGGCATCTACAACGGTGCGGCCGACAACGCGACCGGCTGCGGCATCCTGCTGGAGCTGGGCCGCGCCTTCGCGCAGTCCAGGACGCCCCCGCCGCACACGGTCTATTTCGCGGCCGTGACGGCGGAAGAGCAGGGGCTGCTGGGCTCGGCGTACCTGGGGCAGCACCCGCCGGTCCCGGCGAAGGCCCTGGCGCTTGACCTGAACTACGACGACCTGCAGCCCCTCGGCGTGCCCACCTCAACCGAGGTGAGCGGGTCGGACCGGACCGCCTTCTATCCGACAGTCGAGAAAACCGCCAAGGCCTTCCATCTTGCGATCCAGCCGGACCAGTTCCCGCTCGCGGGGAGCTACTACCGGTCGGACCACTTCTCGCTCGCCCGGGTCGGGGTTCCGGCGTTTTCAGTCGGGGAAGGGACTCTCTACGAAGGCCACGACGCGGCCTGGGGCAAGCAGCGGCAGGAGGACTACACGGCCCACCGCTACCACCAGCCTGCCGACGAGTACAAGCCGGAGATGGACTTCCGCGGCGACGCGCGCATGGCGCAGTTCGGGCTGATGCTGGGCTGGCAGGCCGGCGCGGGCGCGCCGACGGCGTGGAAGCCGGGCGACGAGTTCGAAGCGGCGCGGCGGAAGAGTGAAGGCCGCTAGCCTTCTCCTCCTCGCGGCGGCCCTCATGCAGGAGCCCACGCTGCACACACGCCCGAGCGCCCCGGAGGACGAGGCGCCGATCCGGGCGGAGGGGCACACGGACCTGCCGCTCGAGGCTGAAGGCACCTACCCCTGGAACAAACACGGCGGGCGCATCACGCTGTACTTCGAGGAGGGCACCCTGCGCGGCTACATGGCGGAGCTCGACGGGGGCGCGCCCGTGACGCTGCCGTTCACCGCCACGCACATCGAGGGCGGCTCGCTCAGCTTCACCACGCGCAAGATCCACGGCCACAGCTACGGCTTCACGGGCCGGCTCCGGCAGGTTCCCGCGCCCGACGGACAGAGCCCCTACGTGTTGACCGGGACGCTGACGGAAGCGGGCAAGCCGCCCCTGTCCGTCCGCGCCGAGCGGGCGCGCGGGCTCGGGCTCCCGTAGCCCGCGTCGGGCTGCCGTAAGCCCGCATCTGACGGAGGGAAGGAGAAACCATGAACAGACAAGCATCGGCACAATGGCAAGGCGGGTTGCGCGACGGCAAGGGCACGCTCACCACGGACAGCGGCATCCTCAAGGAAACGCAGTACTCGTTCTCGACCCGCTTCGAAAGCGGCGCGGGCACCAACCCCGAGGAACTGATCGCGGCCGCGCATGCGGGCTGCTTCACCATGGCATTGAGCGCGGAGCTCGGCAACGCGGGCATCACGGCGGAGTCGCTGCACACCGAGGCCGCGGTCACGCTCGACAAGGTCGAGGGCGGCTTCGGCATCACCGCGATCCGTCTGGTCCTCGAAGCACGCATCCCCGGCGGGGATGAGGCTGCCTTCAAAAAAGCGGCCGAGGGCGCGAAGAAGAACTGCCCTATCTCAAAGCTCTTCGCGAACAACACCGAGATTACCCTGGACGCGAAGCTGGTCTGAAACGAGTTCGGCGGCGGGTTTACCGCCCCGCCGCGTGCTCCACCACGTACTGCCGCAGGTTCACGCTGATGTCCGTGGCCTGTTTCACGCCCGTATCCATCATCGTCAGCCACTGCAGCGTCTGGTCGTCGAGCTTGCCCAGCTTGAGCAGGTAGTGCGTCTGCACGATGATCTCGAGCGCGTTGCTCAGGTCGTGCACCAGCCGGCGAATCTCCGCCGCGTGATTGCCGGGAATGCTCCCGTTGTTGAGTGTGGGCTCGCTCATCCGTTGTCTCCGCCTCATGTGGAGGTCTTTTGTAAAGTCTGGACGGTTAGGATGCGGTTGACACGGGCGTCCTGCTCTCGGATACTTGGAAAGTGCTCCGGTGGCCCGACGGTCCTCGGGCGCTAGTGCCGTAGTGGCGGAATTGGCAGACGCGCATGGTTCAGGTCCATGTACTCGCAAGGGTGTGGAGGTTCGAGTCCTCTCTTCGGCACCAAACGCTTCAGAAAAGGCCGCCTTCGGGCGGTCTTTTCGCTTGTGCCACAAGCTCGTAGGCTGCATAGGTCGCGCGGAAGATCGCGTCCCAGCCCGCTTGAAGCGCGTAGGCCCGGCCTCGATCCCCCATCGCACGCCGGGCGGCGGCGTCCGCCAGCAGCTCCCCGATCGCCTCGCAAAACTGCTCATCCCGCGCGACCACGCCGCCCCCGTTCGAGGCGCGCACGATGTGAGCCGGGCCGCCGTCCGGGGTCACCACCGCAGGCACGCCCGAAGCCATCGCCTCCAGGACCACCATGCCGAACGTGTCGGTATGCGAGGGAAACACGAACAGGTCCATGTTCGCGAACGCCTCGGCGAGCGCCTCACCCCGCAGGACGCCCGTGAAGCGGCCGTTCGGCAGTGCGAGCCGGAGTGCCTGCTCCTCCGAGCCGTGGCCGACGATCAGGAAGCGCACGTTGCCGAAGCCTCGTTTCCGCAGCGTTTCGGCGATCTTCGGCAGGGCGGCGACGTTCTTCTCGACCGACAAACGCCCCACGAACCCGAGCGTGTACCAGCGGCTTTGCTCCGGCCGCGGAGCGGTGCGCCGCGCCGGGGAGAACAGTTCCGTGTCGACCCCGGCAGGGGTGACCCGGCAGGGCCGGCCGGTGCGCGCCCGGAGCAGCGCGCACAGCTCCTCGTTGGGTGCCAGGGTGAGCGCGGCGGCCCGGTACAGCCGGAGCGAGCCGGCGAGCGCCGTGCCCTCGATGCGGGCGGCCGCCGCGCGCCTGGGCCCGTCGGGCAGCCTTCGCAGAAGCCAATAAGCCCGCTTCACCGCGTACTCGTGCACGTTGGTGTGCCAGGAGGCAACCATGGGAACCCCGAGCTTGCGGGCCAGCAGCGCCCCCAGCAGCCCCGCGTCGCTGGGTCCGGTGATGTGAACCAGGTCGGGCCGGAACCGGCGCACGGCGCGCTCGGCGGCGATGAAGTGGCGCAGGAACAGGGGGTCGTAGCGCAGGTCCTGCTCGATCGCGAAGGCGAGCGGGCCGCGCGGCAGCTCCAGCCGTTCGACGCTGCCCCGCCCGCTCAGCCGCGCGTGCGCGCCGCCCGCGTGGACGCACAGCATCGGCAGCCCCTCGCGCGCGGCCCAGCCCGTGTACTGGCGGGCGATCGCCGCCACGCCGTTGACCTCCTCGTACGCGTCGGGGAAGAAGGCGACTCTCGGTGGGGTGCCCGTCACCGGCTCAGGATACCGGACCGCCTCACTCGCCGAGGGCATAGCGCAGCTCGGCGCGGTCCGCCCAGGCCTTGCGCAGGCCGCGCGAAACCGGCCGCGTTCCCAGCCCGCGCACCCCGGCCAGCAGCGCTCGGATGTATAACGGGGCTGCCTCCCGGGGCCACAGCTCGGCGATCGGCACCATCGTTCCATCCGGCCCCGGGTGCCACACACGCTCGTCCCAGCGGCGCGACCCCTGCGGGAAATCGGGGTAGTCGCGGATCACGTCGAGGGTAGACCGCAGCACCCGGTGCTTGAACGGTTCGGCGTACTGCGGCAGAAACAGCACGTGGCTGCGGCCCTCGTACCGAACCTCGTGGACGAACTCGGTAAAGGTCGCGGCATCGGTCAGGTTGATGTTGGCGTTCGGCTCCATGCCGTGGCGGTCGCCGCCCGCGATCAGCAGCCGCCCGGTTTCCTTTGCCAAGCGCCGGACCTCGCGGTTCTCGCCCCAGTCGCGCAGGCCGTTCAGCTCGAGCGCGTGCAGGTACCCGCCGTTTTGCTCCAAAAATCGTTTGACCAGTGCCCGGTACCGCTCCCGGCCGATCAGGTACATATCCCACATGGGGTGGTTGAAGACGAGCAGGACATTGGGTAGCGCGTGGAGCTCGGCGAGCATGGCGGTCAGTTCACGCTCGTCCGCGGGACCTGCCGTAAAGGCGGCGAAGCGATCCATCCAGCTCTGGCCGCTCTCGCTCGGCAGGTTATGCACGCCGATGTGGAAGCTCTGGTTGCTGCCGAAGGGCACGGACCACTCCACTGAAACTGGAATATGGCGGGCGGAGGCGACCGCGCGCAGCAGCATGGGTGCCTCCATGTCGTCGTGGTCGGTCAGCGAGACAAGCGGCTTGAGCCCGAGCTTCACGATCTGCTCGCTTTCGAGATCGAACGCGAGCTTGGGGGTCAGCGGCGGCGTCCAGTAGCTGCGGGCGTAGTCCACCGCGACGCGGTGCCGTCGCTCGGCGCGGCGCTCCACGCGCTTCATCACAGGGTCGAGCCAGCGGATGCGTTCGCCTAGAAGGGCGATAAAGTCCAGGGTTTCCTTGGATTGGTTGGTGTGGCTGTGCAGGGACACGCCGGTCAGCGCGTCCTCGGTGACCTGCTCGTCCCGCCAGAGATACGAGATCCGCCTCGGCTTGCTCATGGGCTTCCGCCTCCCGCTGGACCGATGCTCCCACTGCACTATGAATGGGGCATGATGGCGGCGAGAAAATGCGCGGCTTTTCGGTACTTCGATACCGTGGCTTACGCCCGCATGGCCGCGCGCAGGGCGCGGTCGATCTCGGCTTCCCAGCCCTCGCCCATGGAGCGGTAGTGGTCGAGCACGTCCGCGGAGAGGTGGAGGGTGACCGAACTGGTCTCCGGAGCTTTCTTCAGGCCGAAGGTGACCGTGGCCTCTGAGAGCCAGGCTTCGGTGGCTTCCTCGTCGTTGGGGTCGTAGGGGCCGTCTTCAGGGTCGTAGGGGATGTAGGCATCGGTTTCGATGTTGTGCCGGACACGCGCCCAGTCGGTTTTACTTTCGATCGGCATACGCTCTCCGCTCCTTGCGCGATGCAGGCCGAAACGAGATGCAGCGCACGTCCGGACCGCGTAACACGTACACCAATGCTAGTACGCCGTTGGCGGAACCGACCAGTGCGACGTCCGTTTCCCGGTTTTCTCCGTTTCGCGATGAGGCGAAGGTAGCCTTGCCGGGCGCTTCGTAGACGATGGCTGCATCAGCGAAATCGAGTCCGTGCTTCAGTAGATTCGCCGCCCGCTTGCGCTCATCCCAGGTGTACACAGCCCCATTTTCCCTTCGCGAGCCGAGCCGCGCAACTCATGTTTTGCCGCTCGGCGCCGATAAGCTCCTTGACGCGATGGACAGCTGAGAGGGAGGGACCGGCAATGATCATGGGGACGGAGCTGAGGGGGCACAGGCGGCTGCGCTGCTCGGGTTTTGCGGAGGTGTACCTGGCGGCGGATGCCCCGCCGTGCCCGGCGCGGGTGGTCAACCTGAGCAGGACCGGCTGCCTGCTGATCCTGCGCGGCCCGCAGCCGCTGGCCCACGAAGCGCGCGTGGAGCTCGCCTTTACCGTGAACGGGCTGCCGTTTCGCGTCCTGGGCTTGGTCAAGGCGGTGCGCTCGGACCGGGAGTTCGGTCTGCACTTCCCCGCCCTGAGCAAGCGGGCGCAGATGCGTTTGGAGGACCTGGTCGAGGAGCTGTCGGAAACGAGGCGGGCCGGCGGAATCGAGGTGCGGACGGAGCTGGTGTCGGTTTAAGGAGGCGAGGGGTATCCCTACGCCCAACTCCGGACGTAGCCGGTACGCCTCCGGCAAAGAACCGATCTCGCGAATCCTGATTCGCAGCTCATCGATGAAGGTGAGGGCGCGTGAAGCGTTGTGTCTGGCGATGGAGTCGCCGATTTGCCTGAGATCGTCCTTGATCAAAGGCGAAACTTTAGCGCGCATCGGCGAGGTGATACTTAGCCCGCAACTCTGCTTCGATTTCGTCGAAGACCTCGTCCACCTCCAAGTAAGGGCGTGGATCGGCGATCGCTTCCTGGAACTTTGCCCTCAGCTCCCCCGTTGTGTGCACCGTCCCCGGGTGCTCGCCGTCTTCCGGCATCGCGTCGCGCTTCTGCCGCAGCATCCGCAGCGCATCCGCGATCACCGCGTCCGTGGACGCGAACTCCCCGCTCTCGACGAGCTGGGCAACGAATGCCATGGCATCCTCCGGCAAGCGAACGTTCATCTCCGCCATAGGTCCTCCCGAGAGATCAGTTTAGGGGAACTCCGTTCAAGGTAAAAGCGCCCGCCACAACAGCTTTGGAATAGAAAGAGTGCTTACGACAGCGGAGACTTGATCGGAGCTTCCCTAGAACAGCTCCCGCGCGGTCCGGGCGTCCTCGATGGCCATCCAGATATTCAGCAAGCCGAGCCCGGAAACCAATCCGCGCACGAAGCCGCTCTCGGCCAGCAGGATCAGGGCCGGGTTGTAGGTCCAGAGATTGTTCTGCGCCCATACGCTCAACCATGGCAGCGCGGTGATCAATAACCCCAGGTACAGGCGCACCACCACGCGCACGAGCGCCTCGGTCCGGGCGAGGAAGCGCACCGGCCGGCCGGCCGAATCCGGGGCTCCGGCGGTTCCTTGCCCGGGGTCGTCCTTCGGGTTTGGGGGGAACAGATTTGGCTGCTGGGCCATGCTCGACTTCGCTGACTGCGGCGGGATGGCTTTCTAGGCGACCGGTACCGCGTTGCGCCGAGGGCGGCGATTGGCCTGCAACACTTTCTTGCGCAATCGCAGCGACTTCGGCGTGACCTCGACCAGCTCGTCCTCGGCGATGAACTCGATCGCCTGCTCCAGGTTCATGGCCTTGTGCGGGACGAGTCGAAGGGCTTCATCGGCCGACGAAGCACGCATGTTCGTCAGCTTCTTCTCGCGCACCACGTTCACGTCGAGGTCGTTGTCCCGCGAGTGCTCGCCGACGATCATGCCCTCGTACACTTCCACGCCGGAGGTGACGAAAAGCACGCCGCGGTCCTGAAGCCCATTCAAGGCGTAGGTTGTCGTCGGACCTGTCCGGTCCGAGATCAGCGCACCCGAAGGCCTCTGCGGAATCTCACCCTGGTAGGGCATGTAGCCCTCGAAGATCGAGTTCATGATGATGGTGCCGCGCGTCTCGGTCAGCATCTCCGACCTGAGCCCGATCAGCCCGCGCGAGGGAACCTTGAACTCCATCCGGGTACGCCCGTAGCCGTGCGAGGCCATCTTGACCATCTCGCCCTTGCGCGGCCCCAGACGCTCGATCACCGTGCCGACGAAGTTGTCGGGGATGTCGATGGTCAGGTGCTCGACCGGCTCCATCAGGTGGCCGTCGACGCGCTTGGTGACGATCTCCGGGCGGCCGACCATCATTTCGAAGCCTTCGCGGCGCATCATTTCGAGCAAAATCGAAAGCTGAAGCTCACCCCGGCCCAGAACCTTGAAGGTTTCGGGCGATCCGGTATCTTCGACGCGGATCGAAACATTCGTCAAAAGCTCTTTTTCGAGCCGCTCCTTGATATTTCGAGAGGTGACGAACTGCCCTTCGCGCCCCGCCATGGGGGAGTTGTTCACCGACATCTGCATCGCGATGGTCGGCTCGTCGATGACGATCAAGGGAAGCGGCTTGGGGTCCTCGACGCTCACGAACGACTCGCCGATGGTGATGCCGGGGATGCCCGCGATCGCGATGATGTCGCCGAGTTCGGTCTGATTTGTGTCGACCCGCTTCAACCCCTCATACGTGAAAAGCTTGGTGATCTTGACTTTCTCGAGCGACAAATCGCGCTTCGACACCAGCACTTCGTCGCCGGCTTTGAGAGTGCCGTTAAAGACGCGCGCCACGGCCAACCGGCCCAGGTAGTCGGAGTAGTCCAGATTCGTGACCAGGATCTGAAGCGTGCCGTTCTTGTCGCCCGGCGCGGGCGCGGCGGTCTTGAGGATCGCCTCGAACAACGGCTGCAGGTTCTCGCCCATTTTCTCGGCGGAGTCGGAAGCCAGGCCCAGCTTGCCGTTTGTGTAAAGGACGGGAAAATCCAGCTGGTCCTCGGCCGCGTCGAGGTCGATGAACAGGTCGTAGACCTCGTTCAGGACCTCCTGAGGGCGCGCGTCGGGCCGGTCGATCTTATTGATGACCAGGATCGGCGGCAGCTTGGCTTCGAGCGCCTTCGACAATACGTAGCGGGTCTGCGGCAGCGGGCCCTCGGAGGCATCAACGAGCAGCACGACCGCGTCGACCATCTTGAGCGCGCGCTCCACCTCGCCGCCGAAGTCGGCGTGGCCCGGGGTGTCGACGATGTTGATCTTGGAGTCCTTGTAGAAAATCGAGGTCGCCTTGGCGAGGATGGTGATGCCGCGCTCGCGCTCCAGGTCGTTCGAGTCCATGACGCGGTCGGTCAGCGCCTCGTTTTCGCGAAAGGTGCCGGACTGGCGGAGCATGGCATCGACCAGGGTGGTCTTGCCGTGGTCGACGTGGGCGATGATGGCGACGTTGCGGATGTCGGAGTGGGGCACGCTTCGGGGTCTTCCTGTCTCTTCAAAGGGGTATTCATTCGAGTCTAGCAGGGCCCTTACTCGTATTTGAGCGATTCGACCGGGTCCAGCTGCGCGGCGCGGTTGGCCGGGAGCGTTCCGAAAATGACGCCGACCGCCGTGGAGGTGACCAGCGCGATGACCACCGACCAGGGCGAGATGGGGATGGCGTAATCGGTAAAGACGCGCACCGAAAGCGGCAAAGCCAGGCCCAGAAGCGTGCCGACGATGCCGCCCGCCAGCGAGATGAACATCGCCTCGATGAGGAACTGCAGCTTGATCTCCCGCGAGGTCGCGCCGAGCGCCTTGCGGATGCCGATCTCGCGGATGCGCGAGCGCACCGTCGCCAGCATGATGTTCATGATGCCGACCCCGCCGACCGCGAGCGTCACCGTCGAAACCAGCAGCAGCACCACGGTGAGCGCATTGGTGATCTCGTCGGCGGTGGTCAGTAGCTGGGTCAGGGTCGAGAAAGTGTAGACCGAGTTGGGCAGGTGGCGCTTCTGCACCACGGCGATGATCTGCTTGGCCGCTTCTTCCACGTTGGTGCGGTCGCGTACCGTCACGTAGATCTGCTTGAGCTGGTCGGTGCCGGAGAAGTACCTGCCCACCGAGTAAGGAATCAGGA
Organism: uncultured Acidobacteriaceae bacterium; assembly: GCA_964250195.1. Lineage (GTDB taxonomy): Bacteria > Acidobacteriota > Terriglobia > Terriglobales > Acidobacteriaceae > EB88. Next base: position 12,350 of record CAXUEU010000008.1, on the reverse strand, counting down.
TGGTCTGGTCGGCAATCTCCGATTCGCCGAAGGTGTCCACGCTCTCCTTGAAGGTGCCGACGATGGTGAACGGGATGCCGGACAGCGAGAAGGTCTGGTTGATGGCCGCCTCTTCGGACCCGAACATGGCTATGGCGAAATTCAGGGTGACCACGGCGGCGTGCGAGTGCGAGGTTTCGTCCTCGTCGTCGAAGAAGCGTCCGGCAAGCACCTTGAGGTTGCGGATGGACTGGTACTCCGGGACGACCCCGAGGATGAGCAGCTGCTTCTCGGCCCCGTGAATCGCGATGCGGTCGTGCATCTCGAGCAGGGGCGAGGCGTACTGCACCGCGGGCACCTGCTCCTTGATCGCATCCACGTCGTCGCGCTTGAGCCAGTCGCTCTGGTAGTTGTTGACGCCGCCGCTCGATCCGCCGGAGTAGTCGATCGAAACCATGTTGGTCCCGATACTTTCGAGCAGCCCCAGGATGTACTGCTTGCCGGTGAGGCCGATCGTGACGACGAAGATGAGCGAGGCCGCGCCGATGACCATACCGAGCGCGGTGAGGGCAAAGCGCACCTTGCTGGCCCGAAAGCTGTCGATGGCGAGCAGCACGATCTCCGACAGCACCATGGTCCGCTTCGCGCTGTCGAGCGTGGCATCGAACGAGCGGCGGGGCTGAGCTTTCGGGGGTGGCATCGGTAGCCCCATGATACTTTGCCGCGGGTCTCGTTACGGGAAATGCCATTACGCGAGTCGCGGAAGGGCGACCGGAGTATGGTCCGTGCAGCAACAAAGGAGCTCGCTCAAGCGAGGCCGAACTTCCCTGACCGGCGCGCGCGCCGGGCCTTTCCGGAGACCCACGTATGAAGATTTATCCGTTCCGTATCGCCGCCCCGCTGGCGGTCGCGCTGCTCGCCGCCCACCCCGGTGCCCTGGCCCAGGGCGTGTACGGCTCCATCCTCGGTACGGTTACCGACGCGACCGGAGCCGTGGTGCCGGGCGCGACCGTGGTCATCACCGATACGGCCAAAGGCACCAGCCGCACCGTGCAGACCAATGCGGCCGGCGAGTACTCGGCCAGCCGGCTCGTCCCCGATACGTACAGCGTCAAGGCGGCGTCCGGCACTTTTGAGCCGGCCGAGAACACAAATGTCATCGTCGCGGTCAATGCCGCCCCTGAGGTCAACCTGACCCTGGCCACGGCGGGCGGCGGCACGACCAACGTGACCGTGACCTCGGCGGCACCGATCCTCAGGGTCGACCAGGCCGACGTGTCGCAGACGCTCGACAACCGGCAGCTGCAGAGCGTGCCGAGCATCAACCGGAACTTCACCCAGTTCACCCTGTGAACGCCGGGCGCGCAGCGCGGCAGCTTTTCCATCTCCGGGACGGAGAACCCGCAGGGCACGGTGTCGACCTCGCTGAACGGGTCGAATTACGGCACCGAAGGCTGGCTGCTCGACGGCACCGACGACCGCGAGCCGGTGCTGGGCATCGTGGTGATCAACCCCACGCTCGACTCCATTCAGGATCTACAGGTGCTCTCCTCCAACTACCCGGCCGAGTACGGCGGAGCGGTGGGCGGATTCGTGATCGGCTCGACCAAGTCCGGCGGCAATCTATGGCATGGGGACGCCTTCGAGTTCCGGCGCAGCGACGCCCGGCAGGCGCGCGACCCGTTCACCCAGTTCCAGCCCGACCCGGTGACCGGCAAGCTCCTGCCGCCGTCCTTGTACAACCAGTTCGGCGGGTCGCTGAGCGGCCCGGTGCTCAAGGACCGCGCGTTCTTCTTTCTCGACTACCAGGGGACGAGGCAGAAGATCGGCAACAGCCTGCGGCAGAACGTGCCGACGGCACTGGTACGCAGCACCTGCCTGAGCGGCGCGGGGCTGTGCGATCTGAGCGAGTACGGGGTCGCCACGGTCAGCGCGAACGGCGTGTCGACCCCCCCTCCAACGCCATCCCCGCCGCCTTCATCACCCCGCAGGGGCGCGCACTGCTCGCCCAGCTGCCCGCGCCCAATGCGGCCGGGACCGGCAACGGCACGGTCAACAACTACACGGCCGGCGGCAGCGGCACCAATAACGGCGACCAAGCCGACATTCGCTTGGACGCGCAGATCACTCCGACCGTGCACGCCTTCGGCCGCTACGACTACGCGAACTATCGCTTGTTCGGCCCGGCTGTGTTCGGCGCGGCGGGCGGCTCGGGCTTCGGCATCGGCAACACCACCGGCACCGACAACGTGCAGAATCAGAACGCAGCGCTCGGCCTGGATTACGCCTTCAACTCGAGCCTGCTGACGGACGCGCGGTTCGGCTTCCTCGCCTACCATGTGTCGGAAAACAAGCTGGACAACGGGGCCGCCCCGACCGCGGCGCTCGGCCTGCCGAACCTGAACACCGGCGCGGCGGACACCTCCGGCTCGCCCACCTTCAACGTCGAGGACGGCACGGTCTCGAACTTCGGAACGCAGGGCTGCAACTGTCCGCTGACCGAGAGCGAGCAGGTCTTCCAGCTGGCGAACAACTGGACCCGCGTGGCCGGGAAGCACTCGATCCGGTTCGGCGTGGACGCCTACAGCTCTGACGGCCGCGGGTCCGGCTCCCCCTCGGGGCGGCCGCGCGCGTTGTAAACTGAGCGCACGCGCGGAGGGATGTGTGAGCGGTTGAAACAGGCGGTCTTGAAAACCGCTTTACCCTAGCGGGTAACGGGGGTTCGAATCCCTCTCCCTCCGCCACAGACCCGTGCAACATCGTTCACTACAGTTCAACAGAACCCCGAAAAAGCCCGTGAACAGCGGGCTTTTCGTATGTCCGCCGTACAGCGTCGTTCACTGCGGCACATCCGAACTACCGTATTCGCTGAGAAGAGACTGTCCGGGAAGGCGCAGACAGTCCAGCAAAAGCCTTCAGCAGTCGGGGCACGGAGGCGCGAGCCGGTATCCTGAGCTCACCCCACGCCGAGGTTCCGCCCGCTTCCCGCATGTTTGAACAAGCCTTCAAGCGAATCGACGACATCCTGCGCAAGGACGCTGGGGTGTCGACTGAGCTCGACTACATCGAGCAGACCTCCTGGCTGCTTTTCCTCAAGTACCTCGACGCGCTGGAAGAGGACCGCGCCGCGCGGGCCCTGCTCGACGGCACCCCGCATGCCTTTCTGCTCGACGAGCCGTATCGCTGGCACTCCTGGGCCGCGCCGCTCACCGCCGCGGGCACCCTCGACCATGACCGCGCCCGGGCCGGCGACGACCTGCGCGAGTTCGTCGATGCGGAGCTGTTCCCCTACTTGAAAGGCTTTAAGCAGCGGGCGAGCCGCGCGGACACGATCGAGTACAAAATCGGCGAAATCTTCGGGGAGCTCAAGAACAAGCTCCAGTCCGGCTACAACCTCCGCGAGGTCATCGGCCATGTCGATACGCTGCGCTTCGGCTCGCAGTCCGAGAAGCACGAGCTGTCGGAGCTCTACGAGGCCAAGATCCGCAACATGGGCAACGCCGGGCGCAACGGCGGCGAATACTTCACACCGCGCCCGCTGATCCGGGCCATGCTCGCCGTCGTCGAGCCGCGCGTGGGCGAAACGGTGTACGACGGCGCGCTCGGCTCGGCGGGCTTCCTGTGCGAGGCGTTCACGCGGATGCTCCCCGCGGCGAACACCGTCGCGACCCGCGCCAAGCTGCAGACCGGGACCTTTTACGGGCAGGAGAAAAAGCCGCTGCCCTACGTCATCGGGCTGATGAACATGATCCTGCACGGCATCGAGGCACCGAACTTGGTCCACGCGAACACTCTGGAGCTCGGCTTGAACGACATCGCCGAGCGGGACCGGCACGACATCATCCTGGCCAACCCGCCCTTCGGCGGGCGCGAGCGGGCGGAGGTGCAGCAGAACTTTCCTATCAAAACCTCGGAAACGGCGTTCCTGTTTCTTCAGCACTTTCTGCGCAAGTCTTGTTTCGCTGAGCGCTCATTGGGCTACTTCAGGCACGCTCATCAGGCTCGAATTGTGCGTTGCGGGCCAACTCTTTAGCAGCCCGGTCAAAATCTTTTCTGGCCAAACTCGCCGGGGCGCAGATTACAACGTGAGCGTCGTTATGCTGAAATTCTGTGGGACGCCGCTCTATCCAAAAGCCGCACTTTCTTATAATCCTGGCCTCAATCAAAGCGACGCCTCTGAGGTGAACAGCTAGGGTCTCTTCTAGTGTCGGACGTATCACAGCACGAAAACCGCTTAGACCGCCTACTTCCGCCGCGACGAAACAGGAAATCTCTCTACTGCTTTCCTTGAATGTCGCAGAGGAAAGACGCTCTGAACCATTCTCCCTGATTAGCCAGTCCGCGCGGACGGCACGAATCAGTAAAGCATTATCTTCAACAGAAAGATCATCACACAGTTGCATTCACGAGTACCGACCGGCCACTCATCCACGAGAGCATCAAGCTCGCAGTTAGCTCACTGATGGTCTCGTTTGTTGCTGCACTCTCCATCGCATCTCTCACGACTTCACCATCGTGGTACACGGTTATCTCTACAGAACGATTGTCCCTGCTCCAGCGAGCCATAAGGCCGCCACCGGACACTGGGCAGAGTGCGGGTTTGGACAGAAACTCAAGAGCAATCGTATTCAGCTCTAAGCGCAGTCCTCGGACAGCCTCCGAAGTTGGACGAAAGTCGCCGAAACCCGGAACTGCTCGGCCCTCTTTTACAAGAGAGTCAATGTCAGATATGGCACTCTCAAGCCACGCCGGCGAGTGAAAAACGGCGATCTCGCGCCAAGTTGGCGAGGAATCGATTGATAGAATAGGTCTCGAAAGAATCTGCTCAGTAGGGCTGACACTCCCAAAAATTGCGGTTGGCGGTACTGTCGCTACGAATGCCATACACGCCCCCAAAACTTGCTTTGTGCCTGTTCAGCAGTAAGTTCGGCAAAGCTCGTCACTATCGCTTCCCTGCCTTGGTCTAACCAATCCATGAGATGCGTCACGCTACTGCTTGCTGGTGCGCCACTCGCTTCGAGGCTGAACTGTATGATCTCGCTTCCATCCACTGCCGATAGCGCAGGGATCATTTGCACGAGGAGACGACCCAAACCTCCGAGCAGGTCGTACCGGCAAGCGCTTTGCATCTGGGTCCGTGGACCGAGAATACCCGGTTTTGCGGACGGTGCAAAACCTGGGACAAGATTTGGGACTTCCGACCACTCCGACCACTCGCGGCCTTTCACGAAATGATTCACGTAGGTCACCTCGCATTTCCAGAACTCCGGCGAGCCGAACCCCTCATCCTTGACGTATTCCAAAAAGATGTTCAGATCTCTCTCAAACGCCGGCCGAATGTTGTGATAACGGGGGTATGAGCCCCCTTCGACAGCCCGCCAGTTCCGGATAAATGCGCCGGAGCGCACCTGGACCATTTGAGATGCGTCAGGGTTCTTGAAAAAGTAACGGAGCGGCGGCTCTGGAAGCGCGACAATGGGCTGCTCAGACTGGGGTATGGGCTGTGGCGAGGCCTTCATCGGCTGCACTTCGGTAGTGGGGTAATTCGCCCGAAACCGCTCCCAGAGTGAGCCATAAAAAACTGGATTCCAGCCGGGCAGCGGGACGAACTCGACCGCCAGAACCACTTCCACAACCGGGGGAGTCTCATATTCTGGGAAGGAGCTCATTTGCACAGGTCTCGAAATTTGATCATCGAATCGACGTATACCAGCTATGGGCTGCCGCAGGACAGTCTCCAACACAGTAACATGGTCACGGAAGTACCGTCCCGGTTCCGCGCGCTACTCACCAGACCTCATGACTTCGTCATCGGCCTGCTGCTCGGCTCGCTGTTTAGCTTAAAACAGGACGTTTAACGGGCAGCCGGCTCCGTACTTCGGCCAGTACCCGCCCAACTTTTTCGACTTCATCATCGTGGACGAGTGCCACCGCGGCGGCGCGAGCGACGAGTCCACCTGGCGCGGCATCCTGGAGTACTTCGCCCCGGCGGTGCAGCTGGGCCTGACGGCCACCCCGAAGCGCCGCGACAACGTGGATACCTACGCCTACTTCGGCGAGCCGGTGTCCACCTACTCGCTGCGCGAGGGTATCAACGACGGCTTCCTGACCCCGTTCAAGGTGGTGCAGATCTCGACCACGCTCGACGAGTACGTGTACACGTCCGATGACACGGTCGTTGAAGGCGAGGTGGAGGAAGGCCGCCGCTACACGGAGCGCGAGTTCAACCGGACCATCGTGATCGAAGAGCGCGAGCAGTACCGGGTCGAGCAGCTAATGGACCGGCTCGACCCGCGCGAGAAGACCTTGATCTTTTGCGCTTCGCAGGCGCACGCCGCTGCCGTCCGCGACCTGGTGAACCGGCGCAAAACGAACCCCGACCCGCTCTACTGCTGCCGCGTGACCGCGAACGACGGCGAGCTCGGCGAACAGCACCTGGCGGCTTTCCAGAACACCGACATGACGATCCCCACGATCCTGACGACCTCGCACAAGCTCTCGACCGGCGTGGACGCGAAGAACATTCGCAACATTGCCCTGCTGCGCACGGTGGGCAACATGATCGAGTTCAAGCAGATCATCGGGCGCGGAACGCGGCTGTTCGAGGGCAAGGAGTTCTTCACGGTGTACGACTTCGTAGGGGCGCACCGGCACTTCAACGATCCCGAGTGGGACGGCGAGCCGCTCGAACCTGAAGCTGATCCTGAGTCCGCGCCCGAAGCCGGGCCCGAGCCACGCGAGCGCCCGGAAGCCGAAGGCGGGCCGAATGGGAACCGGAGGGGTCGCGTGGTCATCCGCCTGGCGGACGGCAAGGCGCGCGAGCTCCAGCACATGAGCGCCACCAGCTTTTGGAGCCCCGACGGACGGCCGCTCTCGGCCACGCAGTTCCTCGAAGCGCTCTACGGTGCGCTGCCCGAGTTCTTCAAGGATGAGGACGAGCTGCGCGCGATCTGGCGAGCGCCGGAGACTCGGTCGAAGCTGCTCAAGAACCTCGAAAGCCGCAGCTTCGACCGCGGACGGCTCGCCGAAGTGCAGCGCGCGCTGGCCGCTGAAAACTCCGACCTGTACGACGTACTCGCCTACATCGCGTTTGCCCTGCCGCGACTCACGCGCGCCGAGCGGGTAGCGAAGGCCCGGCCCGCGCTCGCCGCGAGCTTCCCCGAGAAGCAGCGGGCGTTTCTCGAGTTTGTCCTGTCGCACTACATCGAGGAAGGGTTTGAGACGTTGGACACGGGCGAGCTCTCGAAGCTGCTCGGCTTGCGCTATGGAGCCGTTCAGGATGCGCTGCGCGAGCTGGGACCCGCGCCTGAGCTGAGCAGGGCTTTCTCCGATTTCCAGCAATACCTCTACTGAGGTCTTAGAGCGGGCAGTCTCTCGGGCGGCATGGGCGAGGGATGGGCAGCCTTTCGCTCCTCGCGGCAGCGGTGGGCTCGCAAACTGAGTCGTTCACGCCAAATGGTCGGGGCGGAGGGATTCGAACCCCCGGCCCTCTGCTCCCAAAGCAGATGCGCTACCAGGCTGCGCTACGCCCCGACTCGCCTTCGATTGTAACCGGCCCTCAATGCGGGTGGGTGAGCCAGGCCAGCGCGTAGCCGAGCAGGACCAGGGGGAGCGCGAAAACCGTGAACAGCGCCGCAACGAGCAGCAGCAGAAACCCCCAGTCTCGGGCTGCGTGGCGGCCGGGCGCGAGGAGGTGGCGCTGGAGCAGGGCGTAGTTGCGGCGATTGGCCTTCCAGGCGATGTCGAAGGCGTCGCCGACGAGCGGGACGATGCCGACGCCGACATCGATGGCCAGGTTGGCGAGCATGCGAAGGAGCAGGACCGGCGGCGCGCCGCGCGACCAGGCACCGAGGACGATCAGCGCGGACAGGAGCCCGGCCAACACGTCGCCCGCGATGGGTACCAGGCCGATGAGGCCGTCGATGCCGAAGCGAATGCGCGTGCCGGGGACGAGGAAGGCGGAGTCGAGCAGGATGGACAATCGCTCGAGGTTGGTATCGGAGAAGAGGCCCTGGCCGGGGCGCGTTGTCCCGGACGGGCGGAGCAGCTCGGGGCGAGGGGGGTCGGGGTTGCGCATCGCTGTCTCCAGGTAGATGCGGCCGAGTCGGCAATGCTATAGTTGGAGACTGCATGGCGGCTATAGTTCAGTGGCAGAACGCCGGTCTGTGGATCCGGATGTCGTGGGTTCAATCCCCACTAGCCGCCCCATCGCATTGCAGGTGACCACGCCTGTGCTTGAGCCGGGCAAGGTCTACCTGGGCTGTTCGGGCTGGGCGTACGCGAGCTGGCGGCCCGGTTTTTATCCTGAAAAGACTCCCCTCAAGAAACTCCTGCAAGCCTATGCAGCGCGCCTGAACGCGGTCGAGGTAAATTACACCTTCCGGACCCTGCCCAAAGCGGGCGTGTGCGCGGGTTGGTCGGCGGAGACGCCCCCCTTGTTTCGCTTCGCGTTCAAGGCCCCGCAGAGGATCACTCACTTCAAGCGTCTGCGAGAGTGCGGCGAAGTGCTCGAAGCCTTGGCTGGGGCGCTCGCGCCGATGGCGGACCGCATGGGTCCCGTACTCTTCCAGCTGCCGCCGAACTTCAAGGCCGATGCCGGGCTGCTCGACGCATTCCTGGCTGAAACCCCGACGTTTCCAGGGCGTACGGCCTGGGAGTTCCGGGATGCGTCCTGGTTCGCGGACGCGGTCTACGATGTGCTTGCGAAGCACGGCTCCGCCCTGTGCGCGGCGGAGAGCGACAGCCTGCGCTCGCCGGATCTCGCGCTCGCGCCGGGACTGCGGGTGTTCCGGTTGCGGAGGTCCTCCTACGCCGAGGCCGAGCTCGCCGCGCTGGCCGGGCACTTCGCCGCGCTCGCCGCGGAAGGCGCGGATGTGTACGGGTTCTTCATGCACGAGGACGTCCCGGATGGGCCGCTGCGGGCCGCGGCCGTTCTTGCGCGAATCCCAGTGGAGCTGCGCGGGTGAGCCTCGTGAACGCGCCGGTGGAGGCGTGGCTGCAGCCCTTCAAACCCCGCCGATGGCTGCGGAACGGCCATGTGCAGACCATCGCCGGGAACTACCTGCGGCGCGGCGGGCCCGCGCCGCCCGAGGCCGCTCGCTGGACCGTCCCGGTCGAGCCCGCGCACCGGTTCGGCGACGTGGACGTGCCGGAAACCTCCGTGCTGTGCCTATGCCATTGGCAGCCTCTGCGCGAGGAGCGGCTGACGGTCGTGCTGGTGCACGGGCTCGAGGGCTCGGCCGGTTCGGGGTACATCCTGGGCAACGCGGCGCGCTTGTGGGCGGCCGGGTGCAACGTGGTGCGGATGAACATGCGCTCCTGCGGAGGCTCGGACGCACTCGCGCCGACGATTTACCACTCGGGCCGGTCGGAGGATGTGGCGGCCGTGGTCGACGCGCTCCATGCGCTGGGCCTGGAGCGCATCGCGGTCGTAGGCTACTCCATGGGAGCGAATCTCGTCCTGCGCTACGCGGGCGGCCCCGCGCGGGTGTGTGCGGTCGTGGGCGTTTCGCCGCTGATGGATCTCGCGCCTTCCTCCGACGCCCTGCACCTGCCCGCGAACCGCTTGTACGAGCGGCGCTTCCTGCGCGCGATGAAGCGCCGGCTGCGCGAGAAAGCCCGACTTTTCCCTGCCCTCTATGCATCCCTGGAACGGGAAGGGGTCTATGCGCGCATCCGGACCATGCGCGAGTTGGACGGCGAGATCGTTGCCCGCTTCGGCGGCTTTCGCGATGCGGCCGATTATTACGAAACGGTGCGCTCGTCGCGGTACGCGCGGGAGTTCCGCGTGCCCACGCTGATCCTCCACGCGGAGGACGACCCGTTCATCCGCATGCTGCCGGCCACGCGGGCGGCGCTGGTCGCGAACCCTCGAGTGGACTACGTCGAAACCGCGCACGGCGGCCACTGCGCCTTTCTGGCCGAGCCCCGCGGCGACGACGGCGGCCGCTGGGCGGAGGAGACGGCGGCGCGCTGGCTGGAGGCGAAGGTAGGGCTGTGATCGCGGACTGGGGCGTGGAAGCCGGGGCGGACTCGCCGGCGATCGAGGTACCGTGGGCGGGCTGGGTGGACCTGCGGGCGTATCCGGGAAGCGACTTATCGGAAGTGCAAGCCTGGCCGGAACTGGCCGGGGTTCTTCGCGTGCTGAACGAGCCGGGGTTGCTGACGTCCAAGGTGGACGTCTTTCCGATTACGCGCGAGGAAGCAGACCCTGAACTGGCGGAAGCGGGGCTCGCGGCAACGGCTTGCGGCCTCGGAAGCTACGTGGACTGCCTGCGCGGGCCGGACAGCCTCCCGGAATGCGAGCGGGTAGCGCGGGCCGCCGTGGCGCGGCTTGCCTCGGTGCGGGAGGAGCGCGCGGCGGCGGAGATCGTCATCCGCCCGGCCCGGTTGTATGATGAGGGGGCATTCGGATGGACCTTGTACGCGCTCGGCTTCGGGGCCGATACGGCGGCAGCGCGTGCCGCGTGGGCCCGAGCGGCACTCGAGGTGGCCGAATGCTTCGCGCACTGCGCGAACGCGGGCGAGTAGCTCAATTGGATAGAGCACCAGCCTTCTAAGCTGGGGGTTGCAGGTTCGATCCCTGCCTCGCCTACCACGCGCTCACGGATGCCCCGGTGAAAAAGATTCCTCTTACCCTCTTCCCTGTAGCTCAATCGCGGAGCGCGGCAGGCTCCCCGGCTGGGGCGGCGAACCGCGCCGGAGCGCGAGTTCGTCGAAGGGCCTGAGCGGCGGCCCGATCGGGCCCGCAGGCGCGAGGCCGGGCAAGCCTGCCGGCATACGCAAACGGCGGTTCTCGCGGGTAAACCACTGGGCCGCGAATCGCGATCGAAGCATCCGCAACAGCACACTTGCAGCAGCTCATCGCGGCTGCCGTTCAAGCGTTTGGTGAGGCTTGGGAGCAGAGGCGGAGACTCGATCCCCCGCCCCTCTCCGAACATCCTCAGCGCGCAATCGTCCTGAAGTACACCCCGTTACGCAGGACCTGCACCGGAGGCGCGACCAGCACGATCGGCTGCGGCGGCATGACCCGTGCGGGCGGCGCGTACGCGACCGGGTCCCGACGGTACAGACCGGAAGCGTCCCTCTGCGGCCCCGGGCCCATGGGCACGCCCAAGTCGTCCATTACCTTGAGCGTGATGTGCGTCTCGCCCTTCAGGGTCGGGCGCGGTCCGCGCCGGGGCAGGTTCAGCAGGTCCAGCGGCCACAGGATCGGGATCGACCACTCCACCGTGTCTCGGACCGCGTGCCCCTTGCCATGGATTTTCCCGGTCCGGTCCACGGACAGCCCCGGCACGTCGACGATCTTCGCCGAAACGGGAATCACGGTATCCGGCTGGAGCACCATGCGGTCGAACCGCAACTCCATCCAGCCCTTGCCGACGAAGTGCCCGGGATCCTTGTATTCCTCGAAGCGCCCGACCAGATAACTGCCGTAGGGCAGCACCGCGCGGCCGTACCGCTCCGTATGGCTGAGCTGGCACAGCACGGGGTCGCCCACCTCGGCGGTCTTGGAGGAGAGCTTCGGCTCGGCGATGGTGCACTGCATCAGCGAACCGGCCGGGATAAGCTGGTCGGCGGCATGCGCCGAACCGGCGGGAACGAGTGGGGCGAGAAACAGGAGCAGCGAGAGCAGCTTGCCCTTCATGATGAGGCCTCCGAAGATCGGTGGATCGGTGGAATGCGTGGCGGAACCGGTCTGGTTGGTCGGGCGCTCCCGGTCGTTCCACGAGCCTCTTGCTCCGGGGATTCCATCATCCCCATAATCCCGCGCGGCGGTCAATACGGAAACTTACCTTTTCGCTTCGGCTTCAAACTCGGCCGGCGCGCCATCGGGTATGCTCCCGCCATGGACTGCATCTTCTGCAAACTCGCGTCCGGCGCGATCCCGGTCAAAGCTTTGTTCGAGGACGACAGGCTGCTCGCTTTCGCGGACCTGCACCCGCAGGCCCCCGTGCACTTGCTCATCATCCCACGCAGGCACATCCAGTCGCTGGCCCACGCCGCCCGCGAGGACGCCCCCCTGCTCGGGCACATGCTCGCGGCCGCCGCGGAGCTGGCCGAGAAAGAGGGGCTGCACGGGGGCTTTCGCACCGTGATCAACGCGGGCGAGCACGGCGGCCAGACTGTCGATCACCTGCACATACACCTCCTGGGCGGGCGCGCCATGGGCTGGCCTCCCGGCTGAAAAACTCTGAACAAGCGTCATCCTGAGCGAAGCGAAGGACCTGCTTGTTGCGCGCTGCCAAAAAGCAGGTCCTTCATCGCTGCGCTTCTCAGGATGACCCCGCGTCACTCGTACTGATTCAGAGTCTCCCTAGAGCCTGTTATGAAGTTAATCCGAACATCCTGGCCAGCATAAGCATGGAGAA
>CAXUEU010000007.1:0-48683 GCA_964250195.1 uncultured Acidobacteriaceae bacterium | reverse complement strand
GCGCCGAAGCTCGAACGGGCGCGATGTGACTGCGGTGCTGTTATCAATCGGGTGCTCCCGCCGGGGTGCGTCCAGGCCCGCTTTCCGAATTACCGCCCCGGTTTTTCACAACCCCTAGTAGAATAAAGAAAGAGCACCCCAAGATATAGTGGGAACACGCCGCATCCCACCCCGTACAGGCAGTGGGAACCCACGAACCGCCCCCTCCCCTATGCACGCTTGTGCCGGGCCTTCATGGAAACATGAAACCCGGCGGAAAGAGAGCACCTCCCTTGGCAGAAACGGTCGAAATCCAGGCTTCCCTTCAAACCACGCTCGCCGACGTCATTCCCAACTTCCCCCTGCCCGAGGCGCCCCCGCAAATGCAGGTGCGCAAGCGCAACGGCGGCATGGAGCCGGTGGACGTGAACAAGATCGTGCGCGCCGTGCAGCGGTCCTCGCACGGCTTGCAGCACATCGACCCGATCCGGGTCGCGTCCAAGACCATCGGCGGCCTGTTCAACGGCGCGACCACCAGGGAGCTCGATTCGATCTCGATCCAGACCTCGGCGGCGCTGATCGCGGAGGAGCCGGAGTACTCGAAGCTGGCCGCGCGGCTGCTGCACGAGACGATCCTGAAGGAAGTGGCGGGGCAGAACCTTTACTCCTTCACGCAGTCCATGGAGATGGGGTACGAGCAAGGGCTGATCGGCGAGGCGGCCATCGAGTTCGTGCGCAACAACGCCCGCAAGCTCAACAGCGCGATCGACGACGAGTACTCCGACCGCTTCGAGTACTTCGGCCTGCGCACCGTGTATGACCGCTACCTGCTGCGCCACCCCATCACGCGCAAGGTCATCGAGACGCCGCAATACTTCTTCCTGCGCGTGTCCTGCGGGCTGGCCGTGACGGTCGCCGAGGCGGTGCCCTTCTACCGCCTGCTGGCCTCGCACGACTACATGGCCTCCACGCCGACCCTGTTCAACTCCGGCACCAAGCACCCGCAGCTCTCGAGTTGCTTCCTGATCGACTCGCCGCTGGACTCACTCGAAGGCATCTACGACACCTACAAGCAGGTGGCGCTCCTCTCGAAGTTTTCGGGCGGCATCGGGCTCGCGTTCCACCGGGTGCGGTCGGAGGGCTCGCTGATTCGCGCGACCAACGGGCTCTCGAACGGGATCGTCCCGTGGCTGCGGACGCTCGACGCCTCCGTCGCCGCGGTGAACCAGGGCGGCAAGCGCAAGGGCGCGGCCTGCGTGTACCTGGAGCCCTGGCACGCGGACGTGGAGCAGTTCCTGGAGCTGCGCGACAACACGGGCGACGTGGCCCGGCGCACCTACAACCTGAACACAGCCAACTGGATTCCCGACCTGTTCATGCGCCGGGTGGACGGGGACGGGACGTGGTCGCTGTTCGACCCCAAAATCGTGCCGCACTTCACCGACCTGTTCGGCCCGGAGTTCGACCAGGCCTACGAAGCGGCGGAGCGTGAAGGGCTGGCGATGCGCACGGTGAAGGCGCGCGACCTGTACGCCCGCATGATGCGGACGCTGGCCGAAACCGGCAACGGCTGGATGACCTTCAAGGACACCACCAACCTGCGCTGCAACCAGACCGGCAAGCCGGGCAACGTGGTCCACCTCTCGAACCTGTGCACGGAGATCACGGAGGTGACCTCGAACGACCAGACGGCGGTGTGCAACCTGGGCTCGATCAACCTGGCGCGGCACGTCGTGGGCGGACGGTTCGACTTCGAAAAGCTGGCCCACACGGTCAAGCTCGCGGTGCCGATGCTGGACCGCGTCATCGACATCAACTACTATCCGGTTTCGCAGGCGGCGAGCTCGAACGCGAAGTGGCGGCCCGTGGGCCTGGGCGTCATGGGGCTCCAGGACGTGTTCTTCCAGCTGGGCCTCCCATTCGACTCGGCCGAGGCGCGGGAGCTTTCGACGCGCATCCAGGAGGAGATTTACTACCACGCGCTGTGGGCGAGCTGCGACTTGGCGGAGCGGAACGGTGCCCACGCGGCCTTTGCCGAAACCCGCGCGGCCGAGGGGGTGCTGCAGTTCGACCTCTGGGGCGTCGTCCCGAAGGATCTGGCGCGCTGGGCTGTCCTGCGGGAGCGCATCAAGATGCACGGGCTGCGCAACTCGCTGCTGATCGCGATCGCGCCGACCGCCACCATCGCCTCGATCGTGGGCTGCTATGAATGCATCGAGCCGCAGATCTCGAACCTGTTCAAGCGGGAAACGCTCTCGGGCGAGTTCCTCCAGATCAACCGCTACCTGGTCGACGAGCTGAAGAGTCGGGGCATCTGGAACGACGGTGTGCGGACCCGGATCAAGATGGCCGAGGGCAGCGTGCAGGGTCTGACCGAGCTGCCGGAGGATATCCGCCTGCGCTACCGCACGGTGTGGGAGCTGCCGATGCGGGCCATCATCGACATGGGCGCTGCGCGCGGGGCGTACATCGACCAATCGCAGTCGCTCAACCTGTTCGCGGAGTCGCCGAACATCGGACGGCTTTCGTCCATGTACATGCACGCGTGGAAGTCGGGCGTGAAGACGACCTATTACCTGCGCTCGCGTCCGGCGACACGAATCGCGAAAACCACGGTGGGCCAGGCCGCGCAAGGCAATGCGCCCGTGCCGGCGACGGTCCCCAGCGCACAGGCGGTGGCCTGCTCGCTCGACAACCCGGAGAGCTGCGAGGCTTGCCAGTAATTTCCCCCCGAGCGGTGCGAAAGACAAAGCAGATCCTTCGCTTCGCTCAGGATGACCCTTCCAATACTTAGCCGTAAGTGGAGAATCTTATGTCCTCATCCGTTGAAGTCCCCGATTCCATCCTCGACCCGGGCATGTGCCTGACCCTGCGCCCGATGAAGTACCCTACCTTCTTTGAAATGTTCAAGGACGGCATTAAAAATACTTGGACAGTGGAAGAGATCGACTTCTCGACCGACCTGGTCGACCTGAAGCAGCGGCTTACCCCGGCGGAGGTCCATGTTATCCAGCGCCTGGTCGCTTTCTTCGCGACCGGCGACTCGATCGTGTCGAACAACCTCGTCCTGAACCTATACAAGCACATCAACTCGCCCGAGGCTCGGCTCTACCTGTCGCGGCAGCTCTATGAGGAAGCCGTCCATGTCCAGTTCTATTTGACGCTGCTCGATAACTACATCCCCGAACCGTCGGAGCGCAACGCGGCTTTCGCGGCGGTCGACAACATTCCTTCGATCGCGAGGAAGGCGGACTTCTGCACGAAGTGGATGGACTCGATCGAGAAGCTGGACACGCTCCAAACCGACGAGCACCGGCGGCAGTTTCTGCTCAACCTGATCTGCTTTGCCGGCTGCATCGAAGGGCTGTTTTTCTTCTCGGCGTTCGCCTATGTGTACTTCTTCCGCTCGCGCGGGATGCTTCACGGCTTGGCGGCGGGCACGAACTGGGTCTTCCGCGACGAGAGCGCGCACCTGGAGTTCGCCTTCGAGGTGGTGAACACCGTGCGCGAGCAGCACCCGGGCATGTTCGACGAGCGCATGCAGGCGCAAGTCACGCAGATGATGCGCGAGGCGGTGGACGCGGAGCTGCAGTTTTCCGAGGACCTGCTGGCCGGCGGCGTGGCCGGCCTCTCGACCCGCGACATGCGCGAGTACCTCCAGTACGTCGCAGACCAGCGGCTGGAACGGCTCGGCATGGCGAAGGTATTCGGCTCGCACAACCCATTCCCCTTCATGGACCTGCAGGACGTCCAGGAGCTGACCAACTTCTTCGAGCGGCGCGTGTCCGCGTACCAGGTCGCGGTGGAGGGCGAGGTCGCGTTCCACGACGAGTTCTGATTGCTTTGTGTATCCGAGAGGCCTGCATCCGCGGGCCTCTTTTGCGTGTACGCTGGCGATACGAGGTGACCCATGGCACAAATCATGATTTCGCTTCCCGACCCTCTGCTTGCGCAGGCGCAGGAAGCCGGGCTACTGGCTCCGGAACGTTTTGAGCAGCTGGTCAAGGACGAGCTGCGGAGACAGGCATTCGATCGTTTCTTTGAAACGAGCCGACGCCTGCAAGAAGCGGCCAGGGTAGAGGGACTGGAGCCGATGACAATGGATGAGATACAGGAAGAAGTCGATGCTGTGCGTGCGGAACGCCGGGCGCGAGCAGCCGCGCAATGAAGGTTGTCCCTGATACAAATGTCGTTCTTTCTGCCTCAGCATGGGGAGGTAAACCTGAGCTTCTCCTTGATTATGCGAGAGTAGGCAGGATCAACATAGTAACGAGCAGGCCGCTGCTTGCCGAGCTCGCCGAGGTTGTGTCCCGCCGCAAGTTTGCCGCAACGCTCGCTCGTGGAGGTAGAAGCGCGCAGAGGGTCATCGCGGAATACGAACAAATCGTCAATACGGTCCGAGCTGATATGATCGCGCGGACTGTATCCGATCGGAGTGACGACGTGGTTCTCGGCACGGCAAAAGCCGCCCAAGCTGACCTGATTGTTTCCGGCGATCGGCATCTGCTCACCCTCAAGAGCTTTGAGGGCATACCCATCGTAAACGTCGCGGATGCGCTTTGCGGATTGAAGCGGTGCCTTTGTAGACTAAGGCTCGCGGCATAAGGCCGCACGGAGCCCCATGCAACGCAAGCTGTTGAAGTCCAAGATCCACCGGGCCACGGTCACGCGGTCGGACCTGCATTACGAAGGCAGCATCGCGGTCGATTCCCTGCTGCTCGCCGCGGCGGACATCCTGCCTTTCGAGGCCGTCCACGTCTGGAACGTGACCAACGGCAGCCGCCTGCAGACCTACGCGATCCCGGTCGCGGCCGGCTCGGGCGAGGTTTGCCTGAACGGAGCGGCGGCACGGCTGGCGGCGGCCGGCGACCTCGTCATCATCGCGAGCTTCGCCTGGATGAACGAGGCCGAGGCCGCGAGCGCGCGGGCCAAGCTGGTTTTCGTCGACGGCGCGAACCGGCAGGTTGTGCCGGCAACGGCTTCCGTTACGGAGTGAGGGGAGCCCGGCGGCTCCCTCTGCTCAGGGTTGCTTCTTCCTGGGCGGCGTGCTCTTTTTCGGGGCAGACCCCTTCTTGTCAGCCGCTTTTTTCGCGGGAGCCTTCGCCGGCACCTCGTCAAGCGGGACGCGCTTGCCCACCGGCAGAGCCTCCACGTCGAGCTCCACGGCTTGCGCGTTTTCCCCGTTCCGGATCGCGTCATCCTTGAGCGCGATCGACCGGCCTGGAACCTGGTCGTTCACCTTGGGCAGCTCACTTGCTTCATTGGAAGGAGCGCCGATCTTCCCGTCCAGCTCGTTCGTTTCCGCCGCCGGCTTCGGCGCAAGCGCATAGCCCGCAGCGCCCGCGCTCGCGAGCGCACCGGTGAGGGCTGCCGCGACCGCCTCGACCTCGCGCGCGTCGAACGCGGGCTGCGCGCCGACCGCGAGCAGGTCCGGCAGCGCGTGCCACCACAGCAGTTCCTCGTGCGCTTCCTTGTTGAAGTACGTGGCACCCTCGTGCTCGTTGACCCCGACGAGCCAGCGCAGATCGCCGTCCCGCCAGGCATCGAGCGCGAAGCCGTGCATGCGGGCAGGCACCGCGCCGGCGAGCGCTTCGGCATGTTTGCCGGAGGGCTGCGGTTCCGATGGCCGAATACCGGCGGCGAGCGCGAGGCGGACCCTGGCGGCGGCCCTCCATGTGTCCTGCCCGGTGAACTCCACTTGCGCGAAGCACTCCGCGAGCACCTGCCGTAAGGCAAACTGGTCAAAGAGCGCCAAAGCCGGGCCGGAGGCGGCAGCGAGCGAGAGCGATTCCGCCGCGGCGGCGAGGAGCGTGTAGGCAAGCACCGGGGCCCACACGGAGCCTGCATTGGTCGCAGGGCTCGCGCTCGGCAGGACGCGGCGCGCCTCGGGCGGCCACGGCTGCGCGAACTCCCGCTCCACCATCGGCAAACGCAGCAGTGCCTGGACGCGGGCGCGCAGGCGCGTCTCCGTCAAAGCGGTTTCATTTTGCGCCTCCGCCTCCACCAAGGCAGGGGCCTGCTCGCCGGGCGCGCGCGGCTCCTCCGCCGGGGGCGCGGGCGGCTGGATGCGCTTGAAATACTCGTCCCGGCTCAGGGCGACAAAGCCGGCCGCCCGCTCGATCCATTGCTCCAGCAGCTCGCTGTGCGGCAGCAGGGCCGGGTCCTCGGCCACCGTGGCGGCGGTCCGGTCGGCCAGCGCGGCGAACTCCCGCAGAAGCCGCGGCTCCAGCGCGGCCCGCAGCGCGTTGTGCAGGGGCTCCAGCTCCAGGTTCAGCAGAGCGCCGTCCAGGTTTTCAACCCCGCGCCCGCCCAGCAGGTCGCATAGGCGGTCCCAGGCATGGGTGGCGTCTATTTCGATTCCTGGGCGCAGCTCGCGCCAGTCCAGCAGAACGGTGTAGCCGTAGCCGCGCAGGTCCACGTGGAAGCCGCGCTCGTTGAACTCGTTGGCCCGGCGCAGATGGTGAAGCCCGGTCGCGTTGTCGCGCCAGGCCAGGATCGCGTCCCGGCCAGTCGGAAGCGCCAGCGCGTCGGTCAGCGAGCGCTGCCGCAGTTGGCCGGAGCCCTTGTCCATGTAAGCCGCCGAGTGATGCAGTGTGCCCCGCACGCCTCCGTAGCTGTTGTTGTAGACCACCAGCGAACGACGCCCGTCGCGCCGGTTCGAGAACGCGAAGACGTTCTCCTCGACTCCTCCGCCGTCACCCCAGCAGTCGTAGAGAAGAAAATTGTCGGACTCGGCGAACAGCGCCCGGTCGTGCAGCAGCGGGGCGATCTCGCGATTGTGCCGCTCGACCAGAGCGTCGTTCGCCCACTCGTCGTAGCGGGGCCGGTAGTACTCCATCCCGTACTTCTCGGTAAACCCCTCGACCTGCCCATGGCCGAACATCGGCAGCCCCGGCAGGGTCGCCATCAGGGTCGCCACGCCGAAAAACTTGTCCCCCGAGCCGAACTGGTCGATCGCCGTGCGCTCGTCCGGGTTCGACATGAAGTTGACATAGCGCTTCATGATGCCCGGGTCGAACTCGAGCGTGTTCTTGAGCACCTTGCGGTAGTTCGCGTTGTCTTCGTCGCGCAGCATGACCATGAATGCCGAGTTGTAAACCCGGTGCATGCCCAGGGTGCGGACGAAGTAACCCTCCATGAGCCAGAACGCTTCGGCCAGCAGCAGCGTGCCGGGGACTTCGCGGGCGACGCGGTCGACGACCTCGCGCCAAAACTCCTCGGGGATCGCCGCGTCGAAGGCGGAGGTGGTCATGGCGGACTCCGCGCGCGAGGGGATCGCTCCACCCGAGCCCGGCGTGGGAAACCAGAGCCGCTGGATGTGCCGCTTCGCGAGCGTCATCGCCGCGTCGAACCGGATAATAGGAAACTGCCGGGCCACCTGGAGGATGGTCCGGATGACCTGCTCGCGTACCGCGCCGCTCAGGTAGTTCAGCTGCGCCGTGTCGTTCCAGGGAAAGCTGGTGCCGTCGTTGCCGTGATAGATGTACTGCCGGTCGCCGGTCCACTTGTCGCGGCGCAGGAAGACAACGGCCGCGTCGGTCTGCTGATAATAGTGGTCCTCGATCTTGATCTCGACGCGGTCGTTGCCTGAAAGGTCCGGGCCGTCGAAGGAGTACGCGGGGTAGGGCGAGTCCTGCCGCGAGAGGAACCACTCCGGATGATTGATGACCCAAGGCGAGTCGATGCCCATATGGTTCGGCACCATGTCGCTGGCCAGGCGGATGCCATGGCGTGCGCAGCGGTCGCGCAGGTCGCGGTAGGCGGGCTCGCCGCCGAGCCCCTGCGCTACCTGGTAATCGTAAAGCGAGTAGGCGCTGGCCACCGCATCGGGGTTGCCGCACAGGTGTTTGATGGTCTCCGACGCGCGCGACCGCTCCCACACGCCGATGAGCCAGAGCGCGTTCATGCCGCGTCCGGCCAGGGTCCGCAGCTCCTCGTCGGGGATCTTGTCGAGCGTGTCGATGTGCCGGCCGTAAAACCGCGAAAGCTGGTTGAGCCAGACAAAGGTGCTCTTGGCGATCATGACGGTGCGCGGCATCCACTCCTGATCGGGGGAGAAGGCCTCGTACTCCTGCATGCCCGCGGCATAGTTGGGCACCTCGGCATGCGCTTCGACCCCGCCGCCGAAGCGGCCCTGGCCCGCCGGGTGGAACTGCCGCCACAACGCCAACTCCTCCTCCTTGAGCAGATCGCCGCCCAGCGTGAGGCGGCGCAGAAACGCCTCGACCGCGAAGCCCCAGCGCGCGCTCAGGCGGCTGAGCTGGTCGGCGAGCGAGCCGCCGCCCTCCTGGATGGACAGGAGCAGCGCCAGCAAGCCGCCGCGGCCCTCGCCGAGGTCGGGCATGTTTGAGAAAAACTTCGGGAACTCCGCAATGACTTGCGGGTAGGCGGTCTCGCGCAAGAGGCGCGTATCGTCGAACAGCTCGCGGAAGGGCGCGAACGCCGGGTTGCGGTTGCCCAGCCACAGCAGCAGCATCTCCTCGAATGCGGCCTCGCGGTGCGGGAAGCCCTCGGTCTCGCCCCGAAGCCACTCCTCGGGCGTGACCTTGCCGGCATACACGTCCGCGCCCGGGAAGTGCTCCACGAACGCGAGCAGCAGACGGTGCAGCTCCTCCGCGCCTACCTGCTCGGAAAAGTGCGCGAGGGCCTCGGTCATCACGGTCGGCTTCACGTTCTTGCGGTACCACAGCAGCAGGGCGTGCGTAGCCTCGTCGATCAGCCCCATGGCGAACAGCCCGGCGGCCTGGATCTTCTCCGCCCGGCCTTCGTTCATGCGGTGGGCCAGGGCGCGGCTCGCGCCGGGGTCGGCGAACACGGCATTGCCGTTGAAGGAGAACAGGAGCCCCTTGACCCCGTAGCGGTCGCGGGCTTCGCGCGAGATGTGGAATTCAAACATGCGGGGGTGGTGTCTCCTTCGCCGTGCTCGGCTTCCCCAAGCGTAGATGCGCCTCGGGGCCTCCCTACAAGGATGGCATAGACGCGGTCCGGTTGAACCCGCGGGCTCGCGCGCCGCAGCCCCCTGCCGGACGCCGTTGCCGAGACTGCTTCAGGCATCCTTAGAACAAATGCAAACCTTCGACGCCGCCCTGCTGAGCCCCAAGGACAACTACAAGCTGCTGTCGGGCGCGGTGGTGCCGCGGCCCATCGCGTGGGTCTCGACCGTGGACGCGGCCGGCGTCCGCAATCTGGCACCCTACTCGTTCTTCGTCGCGGTCAGCGCGAATCCGCCGGTGCTGTGCTTCTGCCCGTCGGTGCGCGAGGCGGAGGACGGCCTGCCGCCGTTGAAGGACACGCTCGAAAACGTGCGCGCCACGGGAGAGTTCGTGGTCAACATCGTCTCCGAGGAGCTGACGGAGCGCATGAACGCGACCTCGGCCCAGCTATCTCCCGACGAGGACGAGTTCACCGTCTGCGGCCTCACGCCGGTACCCGGCGAAGCGGTGCGGGCACCCCGGGTGGGCGAGGCCAAGGTACAGATGGAGTGCCGGCTGACGCGGATCGTCGAGGTGAGCGCGAAGCCCGGCGGCGGCTCAATGGTGCTGGGCGAGGTGCTGCGCTGGCATGTGAGCGAGGACGTGCTGGAACCGGGGTACAAGATCGACCATGACAAACTTCGGGCGGTGGGGCGCATGGCCGGGTCGGAGTACGCGCGGACGGGGGACCGGTTCGCGCTGGCGCGTCCGAAGTAAAGGCGGGTCAGCGCTTTGGAGTCGGCGTCAGGCTGACTGTCTGGAAGCTGCCCGGCGTGGCGGCATCGACCGCCTCGATGACCAGTGAGGCGTTCGCTTCAACCGTGCTCCAGTCATTCGTGCTCAGGACTACGATCGCCAAGGCGCGGCCTTTCAGATTTTGCTGGTAGGCCAGGTTCTTGTCCGCCGTGAGAAGCAGGTCGAAACCGGCCGCCTGCGCAGCATAGAGAAGCTGGCCGTTCGACAACTGGTCCCACTCCATGGACCGCGCGGTAGAAACCTGATGAAAGGGCAGCAAATCCCGCGTACGCCGGGGTATGTTGTGGTCGAACAAGACCCTCACAGGTGCAGGTCCCTTCCCTTGGCGGCCGCGAAAGCTAGAATCTCTTTCACGATGCGCTCCGGGATGTCGAAGTTGTCGGCGATTTCCTCAACGGGTGAGCCGTGCTCGTAGTTCTCGACGACGGAATCGGCCTGGAGGCGGGTGCCTTTCAGGATGGGTACGCCGCTGAGCTTGAGCGGGTTGCGCTCGACCAGCGGGCAATCGGACCAATCGATTTCGGACGGTTCTTCCTGTGCGGCCATGACGAGATTGTATGCCGCAAGTCAGGCTCGGAGAAGCGCCCGCCGGAGCGGAGCCTGCCGCGTAATCTTTTACCGGTTGAAGTGCGTCCGTAGTGCCAGAAGACAGGCCGACGCGCACGAGACAAGCATGGCCCGGTCAGGAGATTCGCTATGAAGGTATTAGCAACATTGGCGGCAAATTTGGTTCTGGGGCAGGCGATGCTCGCGCAGCCCGGGCAGCGCACCCCGCCCAGCCCCGCGGAGATGGCACAGCATGAGGTGGCACGGTACACGGCGCTGCTCTCGCTGACCCAGGCGCAGCAGGACCAGGCAACAGCGATCTTTACCGCGGAAGCGACCGAAGAGCAGGGCTACCGCCAAAACGAGCGGGCCGCGCGCCAGGCGCTCGAAACCGCGGTGACCGGCGGCGACACGGCGGCGATCCAGCAGCAGGCAACGGCTCTGGGGCAACTGCAGGGGCAGGGCATCGCGGCGCGTTCGCTGGCCGAGGCGAAGTTCTACGCGACCCTGACGGCGGACCAGAAGACCAAAGCCGCGGATCTGAAGCAGCAGCACCTGCTGGGTGGTCCCGGCGGGCCGGGTGGACATGGGCCGCACGGCGGGCCGGGGATGTAGCCCTCCTTGCAGCGAAAGCCAAGGCTCGCTTTCGATCCGACCCTTGGCTTTCAGCAAAAACATTATGCCTTGCTCAGCAGATTCAGCTTGCTGCCAAGATAACC
This sequence comes from uncultured Acidobacteriaceae bacterium, assembly GCA_964250195.1. GTDB lineage: Bacteria > Acidobacteriota > Terriglobia > Terriglobales > Acidobacteriaceae > EB88. The sequence goes on along the minus strand of CAXUEU010000007.1, from coordinate 37,711 downwards.
GGCTGCACTCATAATTCCTACAACGTAGACCTAGCCCCGCGAATCTGTCCAGCGAAAACCGCGACCCGTGTTTTAAAGTGAACGCAGACCGAGGACCGACTCATGCTGCGCACCCTGCTCGCTTCCCTTCTCCGCTTCCGCGGCTTGTTGGCGAAGCCGGACACTGCGGTTGGCTGCACTCTCGGCATGAGCAGCAGAAATGCCATGGGCGGTAGCAGCTCAGGCCATAGATCCCTCAAGAAAACGGGCAATGGTTGAGAGCAGGAATCGAGAAGCCGCAGTTGCAGTGAGAAGATCTCAAAAGGTTGAAATCAGCGAAGGAGACCCGAGGCCGAAACGACTCCCGTTCCCTTCTCCCGCGTCATGTCGAAAATGTATGTCTGGTAGCCGTTATGACTGATGTGGACCAGGGGTTCACCGCAGAACAGGCCATGCATTTTCGGCGAGGCAGGTCCGGCTTTCGCGGGTTCGATCGAGAGGAAGCACCCTCCGGTCCTGACCGGATCGGTGCTTATGTAATAGCGGACGCTGTAGTCTCTCAGGACCGAAACGAGATCGCGCCGCTGCTGGATGTTTCTCAGGTACGCCTGATCCATGACGAGGCCTTCCAACTGGACCAAAGGCCATTCGATCAGCACGCCCACGACCCCCGCGCGGTCACCCATGGCATAGATACCCGGATGTGTGCCGGCAAATTTGCCGAGGTCGGCGGCGGCGGAGTACATGGCATAGAGGAGGACCTGAGGACGCCTGCTGTTTCTCCATTGCATGAAAGAGAAAAGAGCGAGCAGCGCAAAGCCGGTAACAATGGAAAACGGGCCGAGAAAGCGGGACAGCTGCCCCTCCGGCGCTTCGCCGCGGCTCAGGAACACCAGAGCGGCTGCCGTGGTCGAGGAGATCAGCGGGTAGAAGTACCAGGGCCAAATCGGCCAGTCGCTCACGATTGAAAAAACCAGAATCTGAACCCAGGGAAACACGAGAAGCGCCCAGAGCAGGGCACGATGTTGCCGGTCGATCCGTCCGGGATCGCGCGCAAGCCAAACCGTGGCAATCAATGTGGCAATTGCCGAGGGGAGATTGAGAAAGTAGAGGAGACGGGGCTCGGCCTCGAAAAACATCGCTCTCAATGGCGCGATGCTCGGCGCATACCCGCTTCGCAGCTCCTTTGCCTTGCCCGAAATGGGAAGCAGGGTGTGAAAGACGGCCAGATTCATTCCTAGATAGATGGCAATGGGAAGCCCCGCCGCGACGGCAAACGCAAGCGCCGCCGGGGCGATTCGGACACCCTTGCTGAGCGCTCCCGGCAGCTCGAACAGCAAGAGGAGGGCGATGAGGATCGCCGAGTCCAGACGCGACAGCACGACCGCGGCACAGAGCAAGCCATAGAAAGCCGCACTGGCCGGCCGCCACTGGAAGCGGCACACACGGTACCAACAAAGAACGGCCAGCAGCGGCAGGGTCAGGACAATCTCCATGCCGCCGGTCATCAGTTGGAGAGCTTCGGTCGCGATCAGGCCGGCGCAGGCGCACGCCGCGAACGCGCCGGTATATCGCCGGAAGCACAGCTGCAAAAACCAATAAATGGTCAGTACGCCGGCTCCGACGACAGCCATGAGCGCATAGAAGAAGCTTTTACCCGTGAAGAGCTTGGCCAAGACCACGTTCACGAGCATCCAGAGCGGATGGTACCCGTTTGTCAGATGCGTTCCGTCATACGTGGAACCATGTCCCGATGCGAGACTGCGGGCTACCCTGAGATAGTAGAAATAGTCGTCCTCGTAGAAGGTCATAAATCCGTTGCCGGCGCGGAAACGGGCAAACAGTGTGATCGCGGTTCCAATGGCGAGCACGAACAAGATGGACCATCTCCATCGGCGGTCGTTCGGTTGAGCGTTCGGTATCATGAGCAGGAGCCCCGGCGTGAGCGAGTCATTGAATCGCAGGTGAAAGGTAGCGAGGAAAGACGTGCGTACGGTCGGCGAGAAACGCATCCGGATCCGGCGGGCGACTTACGAGAGGTGTTGTCATCGGCCGATAGAACCGCGTCAGATTCGAAGGGAAATTGCCGCCCCGGCCGAGCGGCTGCGCGGAAACGATCGCGGCATACTCGCGGCGGCTGAACGATTGCTCGACGTCCTGTTCGAGCGCCTGAGCCACCGGCCCCCGGTCGGCTCGCAGAACGTCGAAGATCGCGGCGCCGTTCGCGAAGCTTTCCTTCCCGATCGTGGCGAGGTCCGCCGCATCGTCCAGCGCATACACCCGGCCCGGCGTTTGCCTGATCGTTTCAAGCTCGGCCGCCGCTTCGCGTTTCGCCGAGGGTGAGGGGATGTATCGCCAAGGCGACCGGGCAAGCGCGGCAAACTGCAGCAGAGCCAAGGCGAGCACGAAACCTCGCCGCACCTGGAAGGCTCCCACGAAAATGCCGCGCAACCGCAGCAGCGTCGCGACGCTCGCGCCGAAGAGGATGGCGAGCCACGCATCGAGCGGCAGGGCGACATTGATGGACGCGCCGGAATGGATACGCGACAGAAAACAGGAAGCGGCGATTCCGGCTGTCGTGAAGAGGAGAAAGCGGGCATGCGCGGAGAGGAAGGTGCCGGGAAAGCCCGATTCGGTTGCCGGCCTGCTCGGGCCGCGAAGCGTCGCGGCGACGCAAAGCCCGACGATCGCGAGAGCGAAGAAAGAGGGATACAAGAGATCGCGGCCGAAAAACTCGAGAACCCCGCGGAGCTCGAGAGCGTGGTGCCTGGGAATGTAGCTGGTGTAGTAGAGGTACCAGGGGCTGCCGAGCCGCGACAGAACCCATGTGGCGGCTGCGGCGAGCAGCACGAACGAGCCCAAACCCCGCGACAAACGCCGCGTGTCGCCGTACTCGTGGGCAAGCACGCACACGGCGACGAGCAGCCCGGACTGCTTGGTTTCAAACGCCAGCACGAAGAGCAAAGCCGCGGAGAACGGCTTACGCGTCCAGGAGCAGTAAACGCCCGCGAGGAGAAGAGCGGTGAACAGCATGTCGATACGGGCCAGGTCGAACCAGCAGCCGGTCTCCGCGTAGAGGGCGGCAAAAAACCCGGCGGCGAGCGTGCCGGCCAAGGCACTCCCGGCAAGGCGGGCGGCCATGCGGAACTGTATGGCGAAACATGCGACGGTGCAGCCCGTGCCCAGGATGCGAAGCGAGCTGAACCCGAGCCCGCCCACCCACGCCGCGGCGGCACCGGCATAGTAGTAGAGCGGCGCATAGAGGAAGGGTACAAAGGAGTGGGTCGGGCGAACATAGATCGGCTCCCCGCGCAGCACGCGTCCCACCGTATCGAGCATGCCGCCCTCCAGCCACTCCAACTGGAGAGGGTAGGAGGCTCGCATCGCGGCCGCGACGAGGAAAAGCAGGATGTATCCGGCGGAAGCAGCCGCAAGGGCCGCGACAAGCCACCGCTGAACGCGCGCGTTGCTGTCCCTGGAGAGTTCCACAGCCTGCACCGCTTCAGGTCGAAACATTGCGGCTTAGTATGCCACGAGAACGCGCACGGCGCGCGGTCGATACAGGACAGACCCGCTTGCTACACTAAGGCGAAGGCCGCGCGCGGCATGCGCGGTTCTCTTCACCCATGATTGAACACCCGATCCCTGAAGCCCTGACCTTCGACGATGTCCTGCTCGTTCCCGCCTTTTCCGAGGTCGTCCCCAACCAGGTTTCGACCGAGACCCGGCTTACCGCCAAAATCACTTTGAACACCCCCCTGCTCTCGGCAGCCATGGACACGGTCACCGAGTCGCGCCTGGCCATCGCCATGGCGCAGCAGGGCGGGCTTGGCGTGATCCACCGCAACCTGTCGGTGGAGGCGCAGGCGGCGGAGGTGGACAAGGTCAAGCGGTCGGAGAGCGGCATGATCGTGGACCCGGTGACCATCGCCCCGGAGCAGATGATCCATGACGCGCTCGACGTGATGCGGCGCTACAAGATTTCGGGCGTGCCGGTCACGCAAGGCAAGCGTCTGGTCGGCATCCTGACCAACCGCGATCTCCGGTTCGAAACCCGCACGGACATCCCGATCTCCGCGGTCATGACCAAGAAGGACCTGATCACCGTTCCCGAAGGCACCACGCTCGAGGACGCCGAGGCGATCCTGCACGACCACCGCGTGGAAAAGCTGCTGGTGGTCAACGACGCCTACGAGCTCAAAGGCCTCATCACGGTCAAGGACATCCAGAAAAAACTCAAGTACCCCAACGCCAGCAAGGACGAGCAGGGCCGCCTGCGCGTGGCCGCCGCCATCGGCGCGACGGGGGACTACCTGGACCGCGCCGCCGAGCTCATCCATGCCCGCTGCGATGCGCTCTCGATCGACTCCGCGCATGGCCACTCCTCGCGCGTGCTGGAGGCGGTGCGGTGCGTCAAGCAGCGCTTCCCCGACACCGACCTGCTGGCCGGCAACGTCGCCACCTATGAGGGCGCGCTGGCCCTCATGGAAGCCGGGGCGGACGCGGTCAAGGTGGGGATCGGGCCGGGATCCATCTGCACCACGCGCATGGTCACCGGCGCGGGCATGCCGCAGATCACCGCGATCTCCGAGGCCTTCCGCGCGGGCCGCGAGCGCGGCGTGCCGGTCATCGCCGACGGCGGCATCAAGTACTCGGGCGACCTGACCAAGGCGATAGCCGCCGGAGCCGACGCGATCATGATCGGCTCGCTCTTCGCCGGGGTGGATGAAAGCCCGGGTGAGACGATCCTCTACCAGGGCCGGTCTTTCAAGGCCTACCGGGGCATGGGGTCCCTGTCCGCCATGGCGCAAGGGTCGGGCGAACGCTACTTCCAGAGCTCCCGCGACTTCGAGACCGTGGCCACGGTCCGGGGCGAGGGGGTGGTGGACCGCGAACGCAACGTGAGCAACAACCGCCTGGCCAAGTTTGTCCCCGAGGGGATCGAGGGCCGCGTCCCGCACCGCGGGCCTCTGGAGGCGATGGTGCACCAGCTGGTCGGCGGCCTGCGCTCCGGCATGGGCTACCTGGGCTGCGCGACGATTGCCGAACTCAAGCAGAACGCTCGCTTCGTCCGCATCTCCGGCGCGGGACTCAGGGAGAGCCACGTCCACGACGTGATCATCACCCGCGAGGCGCCGAATTACCATGTGGAGTGAGGTTATTTAAAAATTTCTACGCTGCACTGTATCGCAGCATTCAAGTAGCTAGCCTTCCCCGAAATGCTTGCATGGGCTAAGAGGAGGGCCGGCAGGGAGGTTTTGCGTTTTCAACTCGAGCTTCACGTCTTCGCCCGGCTTAAAAGAAAATTTACCGAGTGTAATTGGGCTCTCGCCAAATTGGAAACTCGTGATATGCAGATCTTCGTTCGAAGGAACTACGTATACGAACTTTCCGTCGTCGTCCGTAGCGATAGTTGCCGATCGCCATGTCTCGTCCGTATGGCAGAAACTGATTCTTAGATGTGTCAGCGCCCTCCCTCCAGTTGTCACATTTCCTTCTATAAAAGCTGCCGGTGGGGGAAGAACAAGATGGATCGTGTTCTCCTTTCCAGCCATGACAGTCAACGATCAGGATTTTTGCTCAAAAACATATCGCTGCGAAGCGGGTGAGCAGACGATTGGTCGAACGGGTAAATTGCGTACTGCCCCGGACTCAGCCCGCTGAAAGTAAATTCACCTGACTCATCGGTTTGCGTTTGGGTCTGGGGAAACGCAGGAGGCGAGATGGGCGCAATCAACACTTGAAAATACGCAGCAGGCTTTCCATTTGGATAGCGAACATCTCCTCGAAGTGGATTCAGCTGCCCCCAAGCGAAGCCTGCGGCCAGGAAGAACAGTAACCATCCAGCGAATACAACTTTGCCAGCATAGCGTTGCTGATTCACGGAATTAACGTTCCCCCATTCAGCTTTGTCGAACCGTTTGCCGTGATGGTATCCCAGTGCACAACATAATTTGGTGATCCGATAGTGATTGGAGTTTCACTTACGCATGACTGCCAGTGATCCGGAGAAATAGAAAACCCACAAGTGTTACCGGTGTACACAGAGCAATAACCCGTATAAAGTGAGTCCGTAAAGACACCCGTCGCGGATCGAGCAATTGCGTCTTGAACTTCGATGCTCGAGACCTCTTGAGGCTTGATCGTCAGGCGGTCAAGACCGTTTCCGACCCGTCGGAGGCTCGCAAACCGGGTGTGACGATCAGATCGGTGGAAGGTGAATTGTTCCTAAGTTGCAGCTCGCTATGCCAATTCGCTTCGGTCGTCCAGTACGCGACGTATTGCTCTTGGTCAGTCGCAACTTGGATCGGCGCTGTCGTTTTCGGCCCTTGTGCTTGAGCCAAGTACGCGCAGCAAACAACTATGAACAAAGCTGAGATCACGCGTCCCGTCGACATGCGAACACCTCGATTGCGAGCCTGAGCGAGCCCGGTAGAAAAACCGCCCGGTGACGTTTGAGAGGCGAGCTATCAGATTCATGTGCAGTGTCAATGGAAATCTTGCCGCATAAGAAACATTGCTGGACAATATGAAGGAGTATTGTGGCACCCATCAAAGCGTATGGTCGCGCCATACGCTTTGACGAGCATTCAGATTCAAAGTTCCTGCTCCGCCTCAGTGCCTTCCGTGGACCCATTGGCGGCGAGGGTGGCCGCCATCTCTTCCCGGCGGTTATCGTGCGGCTTCCCTGCCGGTACGGCATAGGCGCTCAAATCCCGCGCGCATGCAGAGCAGCCGAGGCCCTAGCCTAACGAGGCACGAGAACGCCGGAGATCTCCGCGCTTTCCTCCTGCTGGGGGCCGTTGAGGCCGCCGAAGCGCCGGTCCCGCCGGCCATAGGCCTCGATGGCCTCAAGCAGGTGGACGCCCCGGAAGTCGGGCCACAGGAGGTCGGTCACGTAGATTTCGCTGTACGCGATCTGCCACAGAAGGTAATTGGAAATGCGCATCTCGCCCGAAGTGCGGACCAGAAGGTCGGGATCAGGCATCTCGCGGGTGTACAGGTGGCGCTCGATATCGGCCTCGGTGACGTGCTCGGGGTCGAGGTGGCCGAGGGCGATCTCGCGGGCGAGGCCCTTGACGGCATCGACCAGCTCGGCGCGCGCGCCGTAGTTCAGGGCCAGGGTCAAGGTGGTGCCCGTGTTGGCGGCGGTTTCCTCGGCGGCCCAGTCCATGCGTTCGCGGACCTCCGAAGGCAAGTCGTGCGTTCGCCCGATGTACTGGATGCGCACGTTGTTGTCGTTCATACGACCGACGTTGCCGGTCAGGTAGTTGGACAACAGGCGCATGAGGAAGGTGACCTCGCGGCGCGGGCGGCGCTGGTTGTTCTCGAGCGAGAACGCATACAGGGTCAGCCAGGGCAAGTTGATGCGCGCGGCCGTCTCCACGCAATACTGCACCGACTCGGCCCCTTGCTTATGGCCGAGGAAGCGCTTGAGCGACCGTTTGCCGGCCCAGCGCCCGTTCCCGTCCATGATGATGGCGACGTGCCGTGGCAGGCGCGCGGGGTCGAGCCGGCGATAAACCGACGCTTCCTCCGCGGAAAGCTCGTGGACGTGGCTGGGCTGCTCGAGTGGCAACGCGGAAACCTCAGTTCAGACGCTAGCATAGCGGGGAAAGCGCCGCAAAGCGCCTTGCCGCGCGCGCCGAGGGCGTTCGCGTCAAGCGCGCGCGAGGTGGTGCTGGCCGGAGCTCGTCTCCCTGGCCATGTCGCGTACATGGCGCAGCAGCATGCCCTGCTGAAACGAGTTGAGCCGGGCCGCGAAGGGCAGGATCTCCAGGGTGAACGGGTCGGCAAGTACGGCGGCCAGCGCTTCGGCGCGGCGCGAGTGGCCGTCCCGGAGCAGCTCCGTCATGGGGACGCCGAGCGCCGAAGCCAGCCGTTCCAGCGAGGACAGGGTGGGCAGCGCCTTGCCGTTTTCGATCTTGGAGATGTAGGTCCGGGGCACTTCCATGCGGCCGGAGAGCTGGCGCTGGCTCAAGCCCTTCTCGCGCCGGAGCGAGCGGACCGCCGAGGCGACGTCGACCTCTTCGCGGGGCGGAGCGACCGCCGGGCGCATGGGGAGCGGAGCGGGCAGCGAATCTTCCGGTTCGAGCGGCTTGTGGCAGCGCCTACAGTTGCCGCCGGAAGGGCGGAACTGGACGAGCTGGCATCGTTCGCAGCGCAGGACCTCGCGCGGTTCAATGGCGGCTAGGGTTGTTGCCATAAATTGTCTACGGAGCGCCAGAGCGTGCGAGCCGTGGTGGTGCGAAACTCCGTTAACTCTGCGCCCCGGTCGGGGGGAAGTCAAGACGGAAAAGAGGCTTTGGTTACTTTGGGCATGTAGGGCGATCCGGTCTCAGGTCATGGACTCGGTAAGCGCTTGCACGGGGCTTCACGGATGGGCGTTGGGTTCAGCAGAGGTGCTTTCCGAGGTCGCCCACGGCATTTCTCCCTCACATCCAGCTTAGGCAAAAACTCTGGACGCGGCTTTTCCGTAAAGAAAAGCCGCAAGCCACAAAACATCGAGCGGCGGCTCAAGGGAGAAAATGACAGAAACGCGATGACGGCCCTGCGAAGACAGGGCCGTCATCTCTCGTTAAAGGAGGATGAAGACATGGTTGAGCTATCCATGAACTTCTCCCTTGTGATCCGCTTACCTTTGCGATGGATCACCGCCCTGCTTTACCTTTTCAGGTAGGCAGGCCCAACACTCTCGGCGGTGTGAAGCCCGTCGGAAGCGACCTCAGCATAGCCCCTCTTCTCTGGTCTCGAGCGACGAAAGTGTCTCCGCGCCGAGGCAGTATCCTAAACCGGTGAGTCCGACCGCCGCGGCACCCCGTAAACGCAAGCGCTCCAAGCGAAAAAACCCGGGCCCGCGCGCCTGGTGGCCGCTGCTTCTCGCGCTCCTGCTCACGCCGCTCGCGGTTCGCGGCGCGAGCTTCTTGGCCCTCACCGGGCCGGGGGCGCTGCGAGCCGCTTTTCCTTTCGCGGCACTCGCGCGGAGCGAAGCCAATCTCGCGATGTGGGCGCAGCTGCCGGTCTACGGGCTCGTGCTGGCCCTGTTCGCGCGCCGGCGCAGGCTGCGCGCGGGTCTGCTCGCGGTACTGCTCATCCACGCTGCGGCCCTGGCGGCGGCGCTGCTGTCACGGCCTCAGGGCTGAGCGGCCCGCAGCTCTTCCGCGATCACCCGCGCGGCTTCCCGGGCTTCGGTGTAGCGGTCCGGCGGAAACGACACCGCGCCGACTCGCGCGTGGCCGCCCCCGCCGTAGCGCTCGCAGATCGATGCCAGGTTCACCAGTTGCTCGGGTTTGGCCGAGGTCCAGGGATTGGTGCCGACCGCCACCTTGGTGCGGAAGCTGGAGCGGGAAAGCCCTACCGAGTAGGTCGCGTCCGGCCGCAGATAGTACGGAATGAACTTGTTGTAGCCCTCCAACTCCCGGTCCGCAACGTCGAAGAAAATCGTGCCCCGGTCCTCTTCGGCGCGCTCCCGGATGATCTCCGTGGCAGCGCGGTGGCGTTCGAGCAGAGGCGGCAGCAACTCGGCGACGAAGGGCTGCGCGAGCACCTCTTCGAGCGTCATCGCGGTCAGAAGGGGGATCAGACGCGGAACGAACTCGGGGTCGATCGTGGACTCGATGGCCAAGGTCAGGCGCATGGCGGGCTCGCGCATTTCAACCGCGGCGGTCGCGCTCTCGTAGAGTGCTCCGTCGACGATATTGGCCCAGTGCACCAGCGAGGCGACACCGGAACGGTCGAAGCCGAATCGGGCCGCGGCGGTGTCCGCGATCAGCGAGGTGCAGGAGGTGTAGGCGGGATCGTAGAAGCGCCGGTCTCGGAAGCCGCTCGCCGGGTCCTGGAGGCCGCGCTCGTAGGCCGCGTGGTCCTCGGCGGAGAGAAACGCGCTGAGGTGGTGGTCGAACCACCAGGTGATGCGGGATGAAGGAGAGTACTTGAAGTCGACGATCGCGTTCTCGTCGCCGGCGAAGGCGGACTCGTCGAACAGCGAGCCGGCCCGGTGCACCAGGCCGTGATACTCATAAGTTGCGCCGGGGTCGATGCACTCGCGATGGAAGCGCGTGAACAAGGAAGCCGAGCAAGCGCCGTCGAAGCATTTGTCATGATAGAAAACACGGACGGTCATCGGGCCCTTTCCCCTTCGCGCCGCTTCCGAACCACGGGCGCGAATCCCTTAGAATGGCGGCGCGGCGGCCCGATGTCAAGGGGGGTTCTCGTGTCTGAACCACAAGGGGAGCGGCGGTCGATGTTCCTGGGACCTGACGGGCTGCGTGCCGGGTGGGGTTGCGTGCTCTTTCTGCTGCTTATCTTTTTCTACGAGTCGGCCTTTTCCGCGCTGGCCCGGCACTGGATGCACGGACGGGCCCGCCCCCCGGCGCTGCCGCCCGAAGTCATGGTGCCGGCAGAGGCCTTTTCCGCGCTCGGCGTGGTGGTCGCCACCTACCTGATGGCGCGGGCCGAGGGCAAACCGTTCGGCGCGTTCGGGTTGGGCGACCGGGCGGGCCTGCGCCGGTTCGGGGGCGGGCTGCTCTCGGGCTTCGCGGCCATCTCGGCCCTGGTCGGCCTCCTGTGGGCGCTGCACCTGGTCGCGCTCGGTCCGGCCGGCTTGCGTGCCGCGTCGGCGGTACGTTACGGGCTTTTCTGGGCGCTGGGATTCCTGCTCACCGGGCTGTTCGAGGAGATGCTGCTGCGCGGCTATCTGCTGTGGACCTTGGCGCGCGGCCTCGGCTTCCCGTGGGGCGCGCTGGCGCTCTCCGCGGGCTTCGGGCTCATCCACGGGACAAACCCGGGGGAGACGCCGGTGGGCTTGTTTTCTGCGGCGGCGGTCGGCCTGCTCTTTTGCCTGAGCGTGTATCTCACGCGCTCGCTGTGGTGGGCCATCGGCTTCCACGCGGCCTGGGACTGGGGTGAGAGCTTCTTCTGGGGCGTCTCCGACAGCGGCTTGCGGGTCGAGGGCCACCTGCTCGACGCGCACCCCCAGGGCGCGCGCCTGTGGAACGGCGGGGCGACCGGGCCCGAGGGCAGCTTGCTGGTCTTTCCCGTTTTGGTACTCACGGCCGCGGGAATCGTATTTTGGTGGCGTGGGCGACCCCGGTTCGGATGAGAGAATCGCGACGGGATGCCGAGCCTCGACTCAAGACGCCGATTTCTTTCTCGTATATGGACGGCCTTCGTCGTTTTGCTGCTGGTCGTCGCGGCCGCGGGGCTCGGGGCGGTCCTGGCGCTGCGCCACAGGCTCGCCGTCACCGTCGCCCCGCTTGACGGCACGCTGCGACTGCCCGGCCTGAGCGCGCCCGTGTCCGTGCGCCGCGACGAACACGGCGTCCCGCACATCGAGGCCGCCGAACTCCGGGACCTGCTCGCGGCTCAGGGCTGGGTCACGGCGAGCGACCGCCTCTGGCAGATGGACATGGCCCGCCGGCTCACCGCGGGCGAAGCGGCGGAGGTTCTGGGGCCGGCGCTGGTGCCGCATGACACCCGCGAGCGCATTCTTTCGCTCCGCGACGTGGCCGCGCGCATGGAGCGCGAGCTCGACGGGGAGCAGCGAGAGCAGCTGGAGGCCTACGCGCGCGGGGTCAATGCCTTTGCGTCCACCCAAAAGCTCCCCGCGGAGTTCGCCCTGCTGATGTACAAGCCGAAGCCCTGGCGGCCTGTCGATTCCATCCTCGTCGCGCTCTCGATGGATGAACTGCTCGACGAGCGCTGGCCTGTCAAGCTGAAGCGCGAGCAGGTGGAAGCCCGGCTGCGCGCGCACGGCGACGCCGCGCGGATACCGGACTTGTACCCCGTCGGGTCATGGAGAGACCACCCGCCATTGCCGAGCGGGCCGGGAATCTCCGACCCGCAGGATGTGCCGGAGATCCCGCTCGACCCCTCGCAGACTCGGCTGCTGCCGGTGCGCGGGTTGCTCGATCTTGACCTCCATCTGGGCCGGCCCTGCCCGGAGTGCCTGCCGGGCTCCAATGAGTGGGCCGTGAGCGGGGCGCACACCGCCGACGGCAAGCCCCTGCTGGCCAACGATATGCACCTGGGCCACGCCATACCCGACCTTTGGTACGAGGCGGAGCTCCACGCGGGCGGTTTCCATGTCGCGGGCCTGTCCATCCCGGGGCTGCCGTGGATCGCGGTCGGCCATAACGAGCACATCGCCTGGGGCTTCACCGCGCTCGGCGGCGACACGCAGGACGTTCTGGTGGAACCGCCGGGCGCGCCCGTGACGCACGAGCACGAGCGCATCGCCGTTCGCGGGGGCCGCGACGTGGAACTCGATGTCGCGCGAACCGAGCATGGCCCGGTAATCACGCCGCTCGTTCCGGGCGAGGGCCGCACCCTGGCGCTGCGCTGGTCCATCTACGAGGACGCCGCCCGGGGCCTTCCTCTGTTCGCGCTCGATTCCGCCCGGGACTGGCCGAGCTTTCGCGCGGCGGCATCCGCCTGGTGGGGCCCGACCCTGAACACCGCCTACGCCGACGATGCGGGGCACATCGGCTACCAGGCCGTGGGGCTGGTGCCGACGCGGGCCGGAGCGTTGACAGCGCTTCCATCCGCGCAGGTCGAGTGGACCGGCTTCGTCCCCTTCGACCCCGGCATGCCCTCGATCCTCGACCCGCCGGACGGCATCATGGCCACGGCCAACGGGCGCGTGACCCCGGACGGCTGGCCGTACCCGCTCACGCTCGACTGGGCCGCGCCCTACCGCAACGAACGCATCCTGCGTTGGCTGTCGGGCAAGCGCGGCCTCACCCCGGCGGACATGCTCACGCTCCAGACTGATGTGTACTCCGAGGTAGACCAGGGCATCGCGCAGCGGCTGGCCTATGCCATCGACCGCTCGCCGCATGCGGGTGCCCGGACCCGCGAGGCCGCCGACATCCTGCGCTCCTGGGACGGCGTCTTCCGCGTCGACTCCTCCGCCGCAGCGATCGTGGCGCGAGCCGAGGAGGCGTTCTGGCCGGCCGCGCTCGGCGCGAAAATCGGCGACGGCTGGAAGCTCTACGACTGGGGCGAGGCCAGCTACGCGCGCGAGCAGATCATCGCCGAGCAGCCCGCGGCTTGGCTCCCGCCCGCCTACCGCAACTGGAACGAATTTTTGCTCGCTCTGGTCGAAGCGGCGGTGAAAGACGCCCCCACGCGCCTGCGCGACCTCCGCTACGGCGACCGGCACACCATCGCCATCGAGCACCCCTTGTGGCGGTTGCTGCCGGGCGCGCGGGCGACTGTCGGTCCGCTGCCGCAGTCCGGCGCGCAAGCCACGGTCAAGCAGGTCACCGGCGACCTGGGCCCCTCGCAGAGGTTTACCGCCGTGCCGGGCGATTGGGACCGCTCGACCGAGAACATCGTCATGGGCGAGTCCGGCGACCCGGCGAGCCCGTACTTCCGCGACCAGTGGGCGAGCTGGTACGGCGGCACCACCTTCCCGCTGCCCTTCAGCCCGCGAGCCGTCGCGGCGGCGTCACGGCACACGCTCAGGCTGGTTCCCTAGCTGTGCCCATTGCACTGCTCGTCGCGCTGATCGTCACCGCCCCCCTGCTCTGGCGGGCCGCGCCCTCCTGCGGTCACGACTTCGGCTTCCACATGCAGAGCTGGTTGGCCGTGCGGCACGCCTGGGCCGCCGGGCTCGCCGTGCCGCACTGGGTGGCCCCGGCCAACTGGGGCGCGGGCGAGGCGCGCTTCCAGTTCTACCCGCCTTTGTCGTGGCTGATGGGCGCGGCGCTCGGGCTCGCGCTGCCATGGAGCTGGGTGCCTGCCGCGTACACGGCCGTTTGCGTGGGCGGCGCGACCGCGGCCATGTACGCCGCGGTGCGCCCGTGGCGTCCGCGGGCGCAGGCGACCTTGGCCGCCGCGCTCTACGGGGCCTGCCCCTACCTGCTGTTTACCGCCTACGAGCGCACCGCCTATGGCGAGCTGCTTGCCGCCGTGTGGATGCCGCTGCTGCTGCGCGCTCTGCTGCTGCGGCCCCTGCCGATGGGGCGCACGGCTTTGCTGGTGGCCGCGCTCTGGTACTCCAACGCGCCGGCCGGGGTCATGGGGAGCTACCTCGTCCTGTTCAGCGCGGCGTTCTGGTTCGCCTCGACGCGCCGGGGCCTGCTCCGCCACGGCACAGCCCTGGCCCTCGGCGGGCTGCTCGCCTCGGACTACCTCCTGCCCGCCTCCTATGAGCGTCGTTTCGTCGCGATCGACCGCGCGGTCGGCCTGGGGCTGCGCGTCCGGGACAGCTTCCTGTTCGGGCGCACCGGCGAGGCTTTCCACGACCAGGTGCTCCGGACCGCCTCGTGGATCGCGGTCGCCACCCTGGGCGCGGGGCTGCTCGCGGCCGGGGCGTGGCAGCTGCGCAGCCGCCGCGGCGACCCCGCGTGGCGGCTGGACGAGGCGTTCGACGCGAAAGCCGTGCTTTTCCTCGCTTCCCTGCTCGCGTTGGTGGTGCTGCTGCAGCTGCCGGTCAGCGCGCGCGCGTGGGAAATCCTGCCGGAAATGCGATTCCTGCAGTTCCCCTGGCGGCTGCTGCTTCCGGCGAGCGCGGCGGCGGCGCTTCTGGCCGGGTTGGCTCTGCCGCCCCGCCTTCCCCAACACTCGCAAGCACGCATCGCAATCGCCGCAGCTGCTCTGTTCGCGGCGGGGATGGCCGCCTGGGCCGGGCTGACCCGCTTCCAGCCCTGCGACGAGGAAGACACGGTCGCGGCCCATCTGCTCTTCGCGGGCAGCGACGCGGGCTTTGCCGGGACCGACGAGTACGCGGCCGCGGGCAGCGACAACGGCGAGATCCAGCAGGGGCTGCCCCGGGTGCGCCTGCTCGCCTCCCCCGCGGCGGACGAAGGCGACGACACCCGCGACGCGAACCCGGCCTGGAAGCCCGCGCGGGGCGTTCCGGGATCCGTGGAAATCGCCCAATGGGACTTCCACGGTTTTGCCCTGCGCGCCCGCCCGCACCGCCCGGCCTTCGCCGTTCTGCGCTGGGAGCGCTACCCCGGCTGGGCGGTGCGGGTCGACGGCGAGCCCTGCGGCGCGCGCTGCATGGACCGCGACGACGGGCTCGTGACTGTCGCCCTGCCCGGCGGCCGCACGAGCCGCGTCACCGCTGAATGGCGGGCCGGCAACGATGTCCGGCTCGGACGCGGGCTCTCCGTTCTCGGCGTTCTGCTGCTCCCGCTGCTGTTTTGGGCGAAAAGGCCGGGTATGATGGGACGGAAATGACGACCCATGCTCTGGCCATCGACGTCCAAGCCACCCTGCGCGCCGCCGCCGAGGCGACCGACCGGGCGCTGGACCGGCTGCTCCCGCCCGCCCACGCGGTTCCCGGCTCGATCCATGCCGCAATGCGCTACAGCGTGTTCGCCGGAGGCAAGCGCCTGCGTCCCGCCCTGTCCATGGAGGCCGCGCGCGCGGTCGCGGGCGAGCTGCCCGCGGGCGTGGATGACCTGGGCGCGGCCATTGAGATGCTTCACACCTATTCGCTGATCCACGACGACCTGCCCGCGCTCGACAACGACGACCTGCGCCGCGGCAAGCCCACCTGTCACAAGGTTTTCGGCGAGGCACTCGCCATCCTCACCGGCGATGCGCTCCAGTCGCACGCCTACCAGACTCTGGCGCATCTGCGCTGCCCGGCGGAGCCGCGCGCCGCCATCATGGGGCTGGTGGCCGAGGCGACCGGGACCGTGGAAGGCATGATCGGCGGGCAGGTGCTCGACATGGAAGGCGAGAACGCGCAGCCCACGGCGGCCTCCGTGGAGGCGATCCACCGTGCCAAGACCGGCGCGCTGATCCGGGTCAGCGTGGCGACGGGCGGCTTGTTCGCGGGCGCGGACGAACGGCAGACCGCCAGGCTCATCGCGTTCGGCCGTAAGGCGGGGCTCGCGTTCCAAATCGTGGACGATGTGCTCGACATGACCCAAAGCTCGGAGCAGCTGGGCAAGACAGCCGGCAAGGACCAGGCGAGCGAGAAAGCGACCTGGCCCGCGGTGCACGGGGTCGAGCAGTCGCGGCGCGATGCGGACCGGCTCATCGGCGAAGCCTTTGCGGAGTTGACTGAGTTCGGAGGGCGCGCCGACAGCCTGAAGGCGCTGGCCGCGTATCTGGTCGAGCGCACGCACTAAAATAGATCCATGCCGCTGACGGAAGAAGACGTGACGAATGCGCTGCGCGATGTGTTAGACCCGGAGCTGCCGGTCAACATCGTCGACCTGGGCCTGGTCTATGGAGTGAAGGTCGAGCCGGACCCCGACGCGCCGGGGATGCTGCCGCGCCAAAAAGTCGCGGTTGAGATGACCATGACCACCAAGGCCTGCACCCTGCACCCCATGATTCTGGAACAGGTGCGCAACCGGCTCGCCGGCATCCGGGAGATCAGCGAGTCCACGGTGGACCTGGTATGGGAGCCGGCCTGGACGCCGGACCGGATCAGCCCGGCGGCCCAGAAACAACTCGGCATCGCGCCGTTTCCCGATTGAGTCTTACAGGCCGCCCTGCTTGGCCAGCACCTCGCGCAGCTTCGCTGCCTGCTCACCCAAACGCTCGATGAAGCCTTCGGCGCGCACCAGGAAGTCTTGACCCGTGCGGATGTGCCCCGGGAGCGCGCTCCACAGCTCCTGGGCCGCCTGCGGGCGCTCCAGCAGCGTACCGGCCGCGCCCGCAGCGGCGATCGCGAGCGCCTGACGCCGCTTGCCGCACACCAGCAGCACCGCGCCCGCGACCAGCGCGATTGCCGCCGCCTGGTGCGACCAGTGAATCTCTTCCACAGCCTCTAGCGGCTTCGACCCGGTTTCCGACGTAAAGCGTGACAAATCCATGGCTCCTGCTCCTTGCTGGAAGTAGATGGGATGCGGACCGGGGCGGAAAGCACTGCCCCGATTCGCAAGCGGGGCTGGTCCGGATTCAGTCCAGGTCGAAATTCAGTCCAGGTCGAATTCGCGCAGGGGCCGCTCGTCCGCGGGCGACTCCTTTGCCTTGCGGACGGCCTCGGCAAAGCGCTTCGCCATCACGTCTTCCTTGTTCTTCTCTTCCTCGATCGCCTGGCGGAACAGCGACTCCTTGCGGCCCTCGCCTTCACGCATGGCGCGGGCAGCGGTTTCGAAATCCTCAAAGGCGCGCTTGCGCGGAGGCGGCGTGTGGGCCACCACGGCCCGGGTCGCGGGGTCGATGCGCAGGAGGCCACCGCATTCCGGGCAGGCGACTTCAAAGATTTCGGCGCGTTTGGCGGGCATCGCGGGTCTCCTCTCCTAGAAAAAGATGGGTTTGTGGCCGGGGCAGGGGTCGCCGGCGGCCTCGACCAACGCATCGACCAAGGGGCCGCCTTGCCGGGCCAGCGCGGAAGCGGCCCCTTCCGCGCGCTCCTGGAGGTGACCGCCCGGATATACCGAGCCGTACAGGGCCGCGATGCGCTTGCGGATGCCGCCGCTGCGTTCGAGCTCGCGGCGGGCGGCAAGGCGGCGCAGCCGGTTCATCTGGTAAACCATCTTGCTCGCGGCCACCTCGGCCGACCGCCCCAGCGACGGGTCGAGCCCGCGCATCCAGGCCTTGAGCCCGTCGAGTTCCTCGGTAAGCGCCTGCCCGGCCGCGTGCAGCCTCTGCTTGCCCTCCCGCGGCATGGACCGCGCGCCCACGCGCTGGGTCATCTCCTCGAGCGGCAGCCGGAAGACCTCCGGCAGGTCGATGCCGTCGTGCTCCATGGTGCGCGCGTCGCGGGCTTCAAGCAGCGTGGCGCTCAGGCGCGGCAGCACGGGGACCCCCCGCCCGAGAATCCGCCGGTGCAGCGCGCCGGTCTGGGCGAAGTAGGCGATCTCGGCCGGACCGCCGATGTAGGCGGCCGTGGGCAGAATTGCGTCCTGAAAAACCGGGCGGAGCAGCGCGTTGGGGCTCAGGCGCTCGGGCTCGTTTTCGAGGATGCCGAGCAGGTCTTCAGTAGAGAAGGTGGCACGGCCGGCGGTCCAAACGTCGCCGGTGCCGTCGAGCCGCCGGCGCAGGGGCTCGCGGGTGCGAGGCTCGTTTTCCGCCCCGCCGCCGCCGTTTCCGATCAGGAACAGCAGGCTTGCCCCCGGCTTGACCAGAACCTGCTGGTGGTAGCCGCCGGCCTCCAGGGCCTCCCCACGTTCGTGGAGCGCCGCTTCAAGCTCCGGAGCCCGTTCGACGGCCGCGCGCAGCACCTCTTTGCCCATGGAGTGCGCCGCGCGCCCGGCGGCGTCGAAAACGACCAGGCCGTACTCGCGAAATGTTTCGGCGAGCCATTGGGCGAACGCCCCGGCAAAGGTGCTCTCCGGCCGGTAACATCGGCGCAGCAGTTCGACCTGCGGGCTCGCCGGGCCCAGAATCGCGGCCGCCGCGTCGAGCGCCGCCTCCACCGAAGCGCCGAGGCGCAGGCTGCCGACCGGCGCGCGCGAGGCCGCGGCCGGATGGTTTGCGAGCCGCGCAGTCCGGAGCCCGCCGTCAGACCCGCGCAGGGCGACGTGATCGATCTCCGCGAAGTCATGGTCCTCGCTCGCGAGCCAAAAGATGGGGACGTGCGGCACGCCGGTCCGCTCGGAAGCCCTCTGCGCGAGCCGCACCGCCGAGGCGGCTTTCATCAGCGTGTACAGCGGCCCGCCGAACAGACCCACCTGCTGGCCGGTGACCACGGCGCGGGCTCCCGCCTGGAGCTTGAGAATATTGGCGTGGGCGGCAGCGCCCGCATGGCAAGCCGCGTTCTGCGCGTCCAGCAAGCCGACCAAGCCGTCTGAGTCTGCCCGTGCCGCGGCGGGCGCGCCGAAGCGCATCCATCCGTCGCCCGCCGGCGGGACGGGGTAAAACGCCTCTGCCTCCCCGGCAGCGTAGTCGAGGAACAGCCGCGACAGACCCGGAAGCGTCGACAGAGGGTAACAGGTTCCGGGCACGGCGCTGGTCTCCATTCCCTTGCAGTTTCTCATGGGCGGGGCGCGGCGGCGGCGCGGCTCCGTTCGTCATCTCGTCATCCAACCCGGTCGGAGGAGTCACAATGGCGAAAAAAGCGAATGCGGCGCCCGTTCTCAGGCCCGAGGGTCAGGCCGAAGTGCTCAGCTCGGAGGTGGTCTACGAGGGGCGCTTGTTCAAGGTCGTCAAGGAAGAAGTCCGGGAGCCGAACGGGCATGTCGCGCAGAAAGACATCGTCCGGCACAACGGGTCGGTGGTGATCCTGGCGGTGGACGCGAGCGGCAAGCGGGGCAGGAAGGACCCCCTGGTCATCATGGAGCGGCAGTACCGCCACGCCGCCGGGCAGTACCTATGGGAGCTGCCGGCGGGCAAGGTCGAGCCGGGCGAGGAGCGCCTGGCCGGGGCCAAACGCGAGCTGGCCGAGGAGACCGGCTACGAGGCGAAGCAGTGGACCGAGCTGGCGCGCTACTATGCCAGCCCCGGCTTCCTGGGCGAGTGGATGCAGATTTACCTGGCCGAGGAGTTGCGAGGCGGCGAGGCACGTCCGGAGCCGGACGAAACGCTCGAAATCTATCACCTGGCGCTGTCGCAGGTGGAGGGGCTGATCGCGAAGGGAGAGATTCTGGACGGGAAAACGCTGATCGGCGTGGCCGCCTACCGGCAGTTGCAAGCGGACAGGAAAAAGAAAAAAGCGGCGCGCAGCAAAAATGGGTGAGGTTCGTCCAAACGGTCAGCGCTACGGCGGGTCATGGTTTTGTAACGGAAACCTAGCCTCTTACGTCTGTAAGGTAGCGGGGCCGGTGACGGCTCCCGGCCCGAAGCAGGGCCGCAATTTGCGTAAGACAGGAAGAGGCGCCGGTGGGACACTTCAAAGGCAAAGTCAAGTGGTTCAACAATGCAAAAGGATTCGGTTTCATCGGCCGGGACGACGGACCGGACGTGTTCGTGCACTATTCGGCGATCCAGATCGAGGGCTATAAGAGCCTCAAGGAGGGCGACGAGGTGGAGTTCGACGTGATCCAGGGGCAAAAGGGTCCGCAGGCGGACCAAGTCGTGCGGTCCCGCGAGGTGGCCTGAGACCGGCTCGGGAGACGTGGCTGCTGCGGAGTTCGAGGGTAGTCCATCGTCGATGGCCTCGCCTGCGGTACGGGGAGCGTCGGCGACTCGCCGCGAGGCTTGCATGAGGTTCCACGCTTTCGATTCAAGCGAAAGCGTGGAATTCCGATTCATTGCCGCCAAACTCCAGCAGCGTTTGCCCAAACTCGTTCGAGCGCTCCTCCCCCACCGACGCGGCCGCATCCGCGCGCGATGCAGGGCCCGTGTCACGCGTTCTGGGGGCCTAAGCTGCTCAGCCAAAGCGCAAAGAGCTCAATCCTCGCACTGGTGAGGGGGATTGAGCTCTCTCGACGCACCGTCCGGCTGAACGGCTGAATGCAGGAAACGAGACCTTGCCCGTATGAGCGACTTCGCCTGCTTGCCCTCGCGAGTTTGCAGCTCGGAGCCGCGTGGAGCTACTCCTGTGTTCCCGGCTCCGCGCCTTCGGTGCCCGGCGTGGGGCCGTTCGCGGCAAGGGCGGCCTGCATCTCTTCCCGGCGCTTTTCGCGGGCTTGGGCGCGCTTCTGACGCTTCTCGTCAATCACCTGCTCGGCTCCGAGCAGCTCGATCAGCGCGGTCTCCCCGCCGTCGCCCTTGCGGAAACCGGTGCGGACGATCCGCAGATAGCCGCCCTGGCGGTCGCCGTAGCGGGGGCCGACCGTGTCAAACAGCCGGGTCACCGACTCGCGGGTCATCATCCAGGCCAGCGCCTGACGGCGCGCATGAAGATCGCCGCGCTTGGCCAGCGTGATCATCTTTTCGACGTGCGGCCGGACTGCCTTGGCCTTGGTCACCGTGGTCTCCACCCGATCCTCCATCAGAATGGACGTGGTCAGGTTGCGCAGGAGAGCGCGGCGGTGCGGGGTCTTGCGTCCGAGTTTGAAGCCTGCTTTACGATGGCGCATCGTTGATCTCTCTTTGCTTGAAACTGAACTGAAAGTGATTCGTGTTGCAAGTTAGAAGCAGGTCCTTTGCTGAGCTATGGAGGGAGAAGGTTTAGATTTACCCTTCCCCCTCCACCCTCTACCCTGCTTTAGAAGTTCTCCGGCTCCTGAAACTGGAGGTCCGACTCGTCGTCGATCGGCTCGTCTTCCTCGTCGTCAAACCGGCTGTACTGGCTGGAGGCAAGTTGCTGTGACGGCAGGATCGAGGTCGGCCCGGGAACCGCATTGCCCTGGTCGTCGATCTTCATGCCGAGCGACAGTCCCATCTGCGCCAGGATTTCCTTGATCTCATTGAGCGACTTGCGGCCGAAGTTCTTGGTCTTCAGCATCTCGGCTTCGGTCTTCTGGACGAGCTCGCCGATGGTCTGGATATTGGCGTTCTTGAGGCAGTTGTACGAACGAACGCTAAGCTCCAGCTCCTCGACCGAACGGTTCAGGTTGTCGTTGCGCAGCAAGCCGCCTCGGTCATCGAGTCGGGAATCGAGCTCGATCTCCTCTTCGAAGTTGATGAAGATGCTCATATGGTCCTTGAGCAGCTTCGCCGCCAGACCCACGGCATCGGCCGGCACGACCGAGCCGTTGGTCCAGACTTCCAGTGTCAGCTTGTCGTAGTCGGTGATCTGCCCGAGGCGGGCCGCCTCGACCGCGTAATTGACCTTGCGGACGGGCGAGTGGACCGAGTCGACCGGCATGAAGCCGATGCCGAGGTCGCCGTCGAAGTTGCGGTCCGCCGAGATGTAACCGCGCCCGCGCTTCAGGCGCATCTCCATGTCGAGCTTGCCGCCCTCGCTCACGGTCGCGATGTAGACATCCCTGTCCAGGATTTCAACGTCGCCATCGGCCTCGATCATTCCCGAGGTCACGACGCCGGGCTCCTCGACACGCAGGTAAAGTGCCTTCGGGCCGTCACCGTTGAGCTTGAACGGCACCTGCTTGAGGTTCAGGATGATGTCCGTCGCATCCTCGACGACGCCGGGGATCGACTGGAACTCGTGCAGGACGCCTTCGATCTTGACGGCGGTCACCGCCGCTCCCTCGATCGAGGCGAGCAGGGTACGGCGCAGCGAGTTGCCGATGGTGGTGCCGAAGCCGCGCTCGAAGGGCTGGGCGCTGAACTTGCCGTAACGGTCGGTCAGGGTTTCGGTGTCGACCTGGAGGCGCTTGGGGCGTTGGAAACCTCTCCACAACATAGGGTACTTCTCCTTGGGAGCATGCCGCCGCGAAGCATTCTGCGGCGGTTCATGCGGCCCGCGGGCGGCCTAAGCCGCCGCGCGGGGTTGGTGCCGGTACGACGCCGGGCCTACTTGGAGTAAAGCTCGACGATCAGCTGCTCGTTGACCGGCAGCTGGATGTCTTCGCGCCTCGGCAGCGCGACGATCCTGCCTGAGAGCTCCGCCGCGTTGATCTGAAGCCATGCCGGGGTGGGCTGGTGCGAGGCGAACTCGCGCGCGCCTTCAATCACCGCGAACTTGGTCGCGTTCGGGCGAATCTTGATCTCGTCGCCGATCGAAACCTGAAAGGAAGGAATGTTGACCTTGCGCCCGTTCACTTCGAGGTGGCCATGCCGCACTATCTGCCGGGCCTGGCGCCGGGAGCTCGCGTAGCCGAGCCGAAACGCGACGTTGTCGAGACGGCGCTCCAGCTGCTGCAGCAGGAGCTCGCCGGTAACGCCGGTGGCGGCGTTCGCTTTCTCGTAGTACGCGCGAAACTGCGATTCCTGCGCGAAGTAGATGCGCTTGGCTTTCTGCTTTTCACGCAGCTGCAGGCCGTAACCCACGATCTTGGCCTTGCGGTCGCGGCCGTGCTGGCCGGGGGCGAAGTTGCGCTTCTCGATCGCGCACTTGTCGGAAAAACAACGCGCGCCCTTGAGAAAGAGCTTCATGCCCTCGCGGCGGCAGAGGCGGCAAACAGGTCCGGTATAACGAGCCACTGACAATCTCCTGGTTCGGTTGACGACCGGTTTACGTGCGATGAGCATTTCATCCCGGTCCATATTGTTTGGCGCGAAGCGCGGAGAGCCCGTCCCGAAGGGACCGCCTCCCGCGTAGGGGGTCTTGCTTTACACCCTCCGCCGCTTGGGCGGACGGCAGCCGTTGTGCGGGATCGGCGTGACGTCGCGGATGGACCGCACGTCGATCCCGGCCGCGGCAAGCGCCCGCACCGCGGACTCGCGCCCCGAGCCCGGCCCGGAAACACGCACGTCCACCGAGCGCAGCCCGTGATCGCGCGCCTGGTTCGCCGCGTTCTGCGCGGCCTGCTGCGCCGCGAACGGGGTTCCCTTGCGCGAGCCGCGGAAGCCGAGCGACCCGGAGCTCTTCCACGACAGCGTATTGCCCTGCCCGTCCGTGATGGTCACGATCGTGTTGTTGAAGGTGGCCTGGATGTGGACGAGGCCGAACGGGACGTTTTTCCGTTCGCGCTTCTTGAACTTCTTGTTCTTGCCCGCCTTGGAGGCCGAGCCCTTGCCCTGCGTGGACTTCTGCGCTTTCGCCATTACTTGGTCGCCTTCTTCTTTCCGGCCACGGTGCCCTTGCGCGGTCCCTTGCGGGTGCGCGCGTTGGTGTGCGAACGCTGCCCGCGCACGGGCAGATTGCGCCGGTGGCGCAGGCCGCGGTAGCTCTGGATGTCGATGAGCCGCTTGATGTTCATCGAAACCTCCTTGCGGAGGTCGCCCTCGATGCCGCCTTCCTGCTCGATGACCTGACGGATCTTGTTGATCTCTTCCTCGCTCAGCGTGGCGAGCTTGCGGAACGGGTCGAGGTCGGCCTTGATCAGGATGCGCAGCGCGCGCGGGTTCCCGATGCCATAAATATAGGTGAGCGCGATCCTGAGCTGCTTGTTGTTCGGCAGGTCGACGCCGGCGATACGTGCCATGCTTGCTCTCGTTTCACCCGGATGCGGAGCTGCTCCGTCAGGGCCGTTGGGGCCGCGTCTCGACAGAGCGAGCCGCGGCGGTAATGCGGAGTTTCGGGTTCATCGCACGCTCGCTGTTGCCGGAGCGAACTCGCCCGAAGGCCGCTTTCGTGAAGCGCCTGAGCCTTAGCCCTGGCGCTGTTTGTGCTTGGAAACCTCGCAGATGACGCGAACGACACCGCGGCGATTGATCACCTTGCACTTGTCGCAAATCTTCTTGACCGACGCGCGAACCTTCATTGTATCTCCTTTTGAAGAGAGGAGGGAGAAGGCAGAAGGGAGAAGTCGAACCGTCCTCCCCTTCTGCCTTTTGCCTTTTCCCTTTTACTTATAACGGTAGACGATCCGCCCGCGGGTCAGATCGTAGGGGCTCAGCTCGACCGCGACGCGGTCGCCGGGCAGGATGCGGATGAAGTTCTTCCGCATCCTGCCCGAGACATGCGCCAGCACCTGGTGCTTGTTCTCGAGCTCCACCTTGAACATGGCGTTGGGCAGCGTTTCCACCACCGTCGCCATTACCTCGATTGCGTCTTCCTTCGACACCCTTTTCCCGATCCGCCGGCCCTTGGCCCGGCTCCACTCACCCGTCGTTTGGACGCGCTAACGCGTCAAGATCTCGACCCCGTTGGCCGTCACCGCGACCGTGTGCTCGAAGTGCGCGCTGCGGCTCCCGTCCACGGTCACCGCCGTCCATCCATCGTTGAGCACCTGCACGGCCGGCTTACCGGCATTCACCATCGGTTCGATGCAGAACACCATGCCCTCGCGCATCTTCATGCCCCGCCCGCGCCGGCCGTAGTTCGGGA
The DNA here is from genome assembly GCA_964250195.1 of uncultured Acidobacteriaceae bacterium. Classification (GTDB taxonomy): domain Bacteria; phylum Acidobacteriota; class Terriglobia; order Terriglobales; family Acidobacteriaceae; genus EB88. The sequence goes on along the minus strand of CAXUEU010000007.1, from coordinate 13,098 downwards.
CCTGCGGGTCCTCGTGCAGGTGCGACCCGATTCCATGCCCGACGAACTCGCGCACGATCGAGAACCCGTCCCGCTCGACCCGCTGCTGCACCGCGGCACCCACATCGCCGAGGGTCCCGCCCTTCTTCACCGCGTCGATGCCCGCGGTCAGCGAAGCCTCGGTCACTTCCAACAGACGCATCGTGGTTTCGTCCAGCTTGACGCCGACCGCGATCGTCGTCGCCGAATCGCCGTAGAACCCGTCCAGAATGACGCCGGTATCGATCGAGACGATATCCCCTTCGCGCAGCACGCGCTTCTTTGACGGAATGCCGTGCACGACCTCGTCGTTGATGCTCGTACAGAGCACGCAAGGATAGGGTACGTTGGCCGCGCCCCGGTAGCCCTTGAACGCCGGGGTCACCTTGAGTTGCCGCACCTTGGCCAGCGCGACCTCCTCCAGATCCATCGTGGTCGCGCCGGGCTTGACGTGCGGCCGCACCGTTTCCAGAAGCTCGCGCACCGCCTCGCCCGCGCGCCGCATCCGCGCGATCTCGTCGCCGGTTTTGAGCATTACCGCCATTGCTCTGCCCTTCGCCGCTCCACCGCTTGCATGACCGCAGCAGTCACCTGCTCCGGCTCCCGCTCGCCGTCGATCTCCACCAGGCGGCCGAGCCGCGTGTAGTGAGCCAGAACCGGAGCTGTCTGGCGCTCATATGCCTGCAAACGGCCCGCGAATACGGCCTCCGCGTCGTCGTCCCGGCAGGTCAACACGCAGCCGTCACGGTCGCAAAGACCATCCTGGGCTGGAGGCTGAAAATGAACATTGTAGATGCTGCCGCAGACCGGACATACCCGTCGGCCCGTCACCCTGCGTAGTAGGCGAGTATATTCGACACGGATCGAAACGGCAATGACCGGGGGGCAATCCTCTCCGGATACCGGATTGCCCGCCCGGCATTCAAGTTCGGTGTCGAGCCACTGCGCTTGCGCGAGCGTCCGCGGGAAGCCGTCGAGCAAGTAGCCGCGCGCGATGTCCGGCTCCCGCAGGCGCCGGTCGACCATTCTGTTCACGATTTCATCCGGCACCAGCCGGCCCGCATCCATGACCGCCTTGGCTTGGACCCCCAATTCGGTCCCGGCGGCGACGTTCGCCCGCAGGAGGTCGCCGGTGGAGATCTGCGGAACATGCCAGCACGCCATCAAGGCCTTGGCTTGGGTTCCCTTCCCTACCCCGGGTGCGCCCATCAATAAAATCGGGCCGGGGCGAAACTCGCTCGTGGTGGCGGGCAACTACCAGGACCGCCTTCCGCGCACACGATTCTTGGCCGAGAAGCCTTCGTAGTGGCGCATGATGAGCTGCGATTCGACTTGGTTGACCGTGTCCATGGCAACGCCGACCACGATCAGAAGCGAGGTGCCGCCGAAGTAGAAGTTGAAGCCGAGCCCGTTCGTCATCCAGAGCGGCAGGTGCTCGAAAACGCCGCCGAGCAGCGGCAAATGATTGAGATGGATGCCCGAGATGAGCAGTTGCGGGATCAGCGAGATGACGATCAGGTAAAGCGCGCCCGCGAGCGTGAGCCGGGTCAGGATGTCGTTGATGTAGTCGGAGGTGCGCTTGCCCGGGCGGATGCCGGGAATGAACCCGCCGTACTTGCGCATGTTGTCGGCGATGTCGTCCGGGCGAAAGACGATCGAAATGTAGAAGTAGGCAAAGAAAATGATCGCGACGATGTAGAGCAGCTCGTACCAGGGCTCACCCGCGCGCAAACCGTCGAAGATGCGGGACAGGAACGCGGAGTTCTTGACGAACTGCGCCTGCGAGAACAGGAGCGGGGCGGCCAGGACCGACGAAGCGAAGATGACCGGCATGACGCCGCCGGAGTTGACCTTGAGCGGCAGGTGCGTGGACTGGCCGCCCATCATGCGCCGCCCGACGATCCGCTTGGCATACTGGACAGGAACCCGCCGCTCCGACCGCTCGACGTAGACGATGAAGGCGACCAGCAGCGCCATGGCGGCGACCAGCAGGACCAGGGCCGGAATCGTGAGCGCGCCGAACTTCTCGGCCCGGGCGGTCTGAACGATCTCGACGATGCCGCGCGGCAGGCCGACCACAATGCCCGCGAAGATCAGCAGGCTCATCCCGTTGCCGATGCCGCGGTCGGTGATCTGCTCGCCGAGCCACATGATGAACGCGGTACCGGTGGTGAGCGTGACCACGGTGACGAACACGAAATTGAAGCCGGGGTGAAGCACGATCTGCTGACCGCCGGACCCGTGCGACAGCGCGAGCGCGATCGCCGTGGACTGCACGATGCCGAGCAGGATCGTGACATACCGGGTCCACTGGGTGATCTTGCGCCGGCCCGCCTCGCCTTCCTTCTGCAGCTTGGCCAGCGGCTCGTACACCACCGTGAGAAGCTGGAAGATGATCGACGCCGTGATGTAGGGCATGATGCCCAGCGCGAACACGGTCATGCGGCGCAGATTGCCGCCGTTGAACAGATCGACCAGCCCCAGCGGCGAGCCGCCGACCTGGTTGAAGAAATTCGAAAGCGCGTTCGTATTGATGCCGGGCGTGGGGATGTGTGCGCCCAGACGGTACACCGCGAGCATGGCAAAGGTGAACAGCACGCGGACGCGCAGCTCGGGGATGCGAAAGATATTGAGTAGCTTTTCTAACATGCGGCGGCTCGTGAACGCGGGGTGGCTTGCCCGTACAGCATACAGGGAGAGGGCGGCGCCGCGCGCCGTCTCGTGGGTGCGCTAGGCAATCAGGATCGCCTTGCCGCCGGCGGCTTCGATCTTTTCCTGCGCGGATTTCGAGAACTTGTGCGCGTGGATTGTGACCGCCGCCGCGAGGTCGCCGGTGCCGAGAATCTTGAGCAGCTCGTTGCGGCGCTTCAGGAAGCCCAGCGCGAGCAGGCGCTCGTGAGTCAGCTCGCCTTCGCCCATCTCGGCAATCCGGCTCAGGTTCAACACGGTGTACTCGGTCCGGAAGATGTTGGTGAAGCCGCGCTTCGGCAGCCGGCGGTGCAGCGGCATCTGGCCGCCCTCGAAGCCGCGCATGAGGCTCGACCCGGAGCGGGAACCCTGGCCCTTGTGGCCGCGGCCCGAGGTCTTGCCGGTACCGGAGCCCATGCCGCGTCCGACACGCTTCTTGTTGCGGTTCGCCTTGGCTGGGGCGCGTAGATTGGAGAGATTCATCTGTGTGTCCTCGCTGACGCCGGCTTGCGCCGACTCGCATAAAAGGCAAACCGCCTACGCGGCTCGCGCCTACTTCGTGGGGTGTATTTTGAAGGGCTGGACCGGAAAGGCTCTCCCTCCACCCCTTCTCTATCCTTCCAGGATACGGACCAGGTGGGGAATTTTCTTCACCATACCCCGAATTGACGGAGTGTCCTCCCGCTCGACGACCTGCTGCAAACGGGTGAAGCCGAGGCCCTTGACGACCGTCTTGTGCTTCACGGGCGCCTGGATCATCGACCGGTAATACTGAATTTTCAATTTAGCCGTGATTTCCGCCATGACTACAGCTCCTCGACCGTCTTGCCGCGCAGGGCGGCGACTTCGGCCCGGTCGCGCAGCTGCACGAGCGCGTCGAAGGTTGCCTTGACGACGTTGTGGGGGTTCGCGGTGCCGAGACTTTTCGTCAGCACGTTCTGGACGCCGGCCGAGGTCATGACCGCGCGGACCGCGCCGCCGGCGATCACGCCCGTACCTTCCGGGGCGGGCTTCAGCAGTACCTGGCCCGAGCCGAACCGCCCAAGTACCTGGTGCGGAATGGTGGTCTCGGTCAGGTTGATGCGGACCAGGTTCTTCTTCGCGGACTCGATGCCCTTGCGGATTGCTTGGGGCACCTCCTTCGCCTTGCCGGAACCGTAGCCGACCACGCCCGAAGCGGGGTCGCCGATCACAACCAGCGCGGCGAAGCTCATGTTTTTTCCGCCCTTGACGACTTTCGTGACGCGGTTGATCGCCACCACCTGATCCTTCAGGTTGTAGCGACCCGCGTCGAGCTTGCCTGTTCCTAATGCCATAGCTTCCTCGGTTCCCCTGCTGCGGTGAATCTATTTAGAAGTCCAGCCCTGCCGCGCGAGCCGCTTCGGCCAGCGCCTTGATGCGCCCGTGATACAGGTAACCGCCCCGGTCGAAAACCACCTTGACGATGCCGGCCTCCTTGGCCCGTTCAGCGACCAGCTTTCCGACTTCAGCCGCCGCGGACACGTTGCCTCCGGCCTTGAGCTTCGCCGTGACCGTGGACGCGGACGCCAGGGTGACGCCGCGGCTGTCGTCGATGACCTGCGCGTAGATGTGGTTGAGCGACCGGTAGACGTTCAGTCGAGGGCGGTTTGCCGTTCCCTCGACCTTCTGGCGAATCCGGTCATGGACCTTTTGCCGGACTGCGTTGCGCTTGAGCTGCGGGATCATGAACTTTCCTTCCTAAAAGCGGAGCCGGTGCGGCCCCGTTCGGCTTTGCGCGATTTACTTCGAGCCCGTCTTGCCGGCCTTCTTCTTGAGTTTCTCGCCGACGTAGCGGACGCCCTTGTTCTTATAAGGATCCGGCTTACGCAGCGAGCGCATGTCGGCGGCGATCTGCCCGACCTTTTGCCGGTCGATGCCGGAGACGGTCAACCGGGTCTGCTTCGCGTCGATCGCGACCGAGATACCGGTCGGCAGAGGAAACTCGATCGGGTGCGAATAGCCTAAGGTGAACACGACGACATTGGACTTCAGCTCGACACGATAGCCGATCCCGACCACGTCCAGATCCTTCGACCAACCCTTGGTGACACCCTCGACCGCATTGAAAACCAGCGCGCGGGTCAAACCATGGATCGCCGCCTGGGAATCGCTCTCCCGGACGGCATGGATGTGGCCGTCGCGGGTTTCGAGCGCGATGCCGGACGGGATCGCCTGCCGCACTTTTCCCTTGGGCCCTTCGACCAGCAGGGTATTGCCCTCGACACTGTATTTGACTCCCGTTGGCAGGGGAATCGGCTGTCTTCCGATACGCGACATCTGTTTCGTCCTTTATCGGCTTGCGAGTCCCGCGTTCACGGAGGAACGCGTTCCACTGCAGCCACTGGTCCCGTTCAGCGCCATCCTTTTCAGCGCGGCTACCACACTTCGCAGAGCAGCTCGCCCCCGACGCCTTCGCGCCGGGCCTGCCGGCCGGTCATCACGCCGCGCGGCGTGGTCAGGATGGCGATACCCAGCCCGCCCTGCACCCGCTTGATCTCGTCGCGCCCGAGATAAACACGGCAGCCGGGCCGCGAAATCCGCTTCAGGTCCCGGATCGCCGCTTCGTTGTTCGCGCCGTACTTGAGGTAGACCCGCAGGACGGAGCGGCCTTCCTCTTCGACCGGTTTGAAGTTCGCGATGTAGCCCTCTTCCTTGAGGATGCGGGCGATCTCGGCCTTCAACTTGGAAGCAGGCACGTCAAGCTTCTGGTGGCGGGCCCGCATGGAGTTGCGAATGCGGGTCAAAAAGTCTGCTACTGGGTCGGTCAGGTTCATCGAATCTCCTCATCTCCCGTTCGCTCCGGCCGCGGGCGGCCTGGAGAACCCGCGAAGATGGTCAGCGGTTACCAGCTTGACTTCACGACGCCGGGAATGTCTCCCGTGTGCGCGAGTTGGCGGAAGCAAAGGCGGCAGATGCCGAACTTGCGAAGAAAGGCGCGCGGACGCCCGCAAAGCTTGCAGCGGTTATGCTGCCGGCTCTTGAACTTGGGCTTCCGCTCGTCCTTGACTCGTTTTGCCGTTGTGCTCATCGTTCTCCTCGATCCCCTAAGCCGCCGCCCTGAAAGGGATGCCGAATGCCTTGAGCAGCGACCGGGCCTGATTGTCGTCGGGGGCCGTGGTCACCATCGTGATGTTCATCCCCTTGAGCTTTTCCACCCGCGAGTAGTCGATCTCAGGAAAGATCAACTGATCCCGCATGCCGAGCGTGTAGTTACCCCGGCCGTCGAAGCTCTTGGTTGACACACCCCGGAAGTCCCGGACCCGGGGCAGCCCGATCTGGATCAGCCTGTCCAAAAACTCATACATCGTGTCCCCGCGCAGAGTTACCATCGCGCCGATAGGCATGCCCTCGCGCACCTTGAAGGCAGCGATCGACTTCTTGGCGCGCGTGGTCACGGGCTTCTGGCCGGCGATCGTCGCCAGATCGCCGACCAGCGGGTCGAGCAGCTTCGAGTTCTGCGTCGCCTCGCCCAGGCCCATGTTCACCACGATCTTAACCAGCCGAGGCACCGCCATCGGATTCGCGAGCCCGAGCTCTTTTTGCAGAGCCGGCTTCAGCTCGGTCAAGTACCTTTCCTTCAAACGTGCCGCCATCGTCTTCCCTTCGATTCCGGGCCTCGGCCCGGCTTCCTGCTTCCTGCTTCGAGTCCCGCCGCGGAGCCGCTACTTCTTGACCGCAAGCGCCTTATCGCACTTACGGCAGATCCGCACCTTCGTCTCGCCTTCGATCCGGAAACCGACCCGCGAGGGTCCGCAATCCGGACATACCAGCATCACGTTCGAGATATGAATCCGGGCTTCCTGCTCGGCCACCCCGCCCTTGATGTTGCGTTGCGGGTTCGGCTTCACGTTCTTCTTGACCACGCGAATTCCTTGCACGAGCACCTTGTCCTCGCCCGGGAACACCCGCAACACACGACCCTGCCGGCCCTTGTCCTTGGCCGAACCGGTCATCACCTGCACCGTATCGTTGCGCTGAATCTTCAACCCTGCCATTGCCGCCGCTCCCTGAACTTCCTGCTAGATAACTTCCGGCGCGAGCGAAACGATCTTCAGGAACTTTTTGTCCCGCAGCTCGCGCGCCACGGGTCCGAAGACGCGGGTTCCGACCGGCTCGCCGGCATCGTTGATCAGCACGCCCGCGTTCGAATCGAACCGGATATAGGTCCCGTCCTTCCGGCGGACCTCCTTGCGCGTCCGCACAATGACCGCCTTGACCACCTTGCCTTTTTTGACCTGGCCGTCGGGCGAGCTCTCCTTCACCGCCGCCGTCACCACGTCGCCGAGCGAGGCGATCTTGCCGACCCCACCGCCGAGCGGCAGGATCACCTGCAGCTTGCGGGCGCCGGAGTTGTCGGCGACCTCGAGCATCGTTCTCATCTGCACTGCCATGTTCGCTCCCTATGCTCCCGTCGCCTGCTGCGCGACGGTTTCCGCTTTGGCTTCGGCCTGCGCCAGGGCCGAGCGGCGTACGATCTGCTCGAGCTGCCAACGCTTCAGCTTCGAAAGCGGCCGCGTCTCCCGAATCCGCACCACATCGCCGACCCGTGCGGTATTCGCCTCGTCATGCGCATAAAACTTCTTGCTCGTCCGCATGACCCGCTTATACTTCGGGTGAGCCTTGGCCATTTCGACCTTGACGACGATCGTCTTGGACATCTTGGTCGACACGACCGCGCCGACCTTCTCGTTGCGCCGCGATTGCGGCGCGCCCGACTGCTCCAAGATCTCCGCTGCGATCTCTGCTGCCACTGCCTCTGCCATGCTTTAACTCACCTTCCCGGCGCCGGCCTGGGCCTTTTGCACGGACTTGCCGGATTCACTCCCGGCGCTCAAGGCACGCTCGCGTTCGATCGTCTTGATGCGCGCGACATCCTTCCGCAGCTCCCGAATCCGCTTCACCCCTTCGGTCTGCCCCAGCTTCATGTTGAAGCGAATACGAAAAAGCTGCTCCGCGGCCTTGCGGGCTTCTTCGCGCAGCTCGGGCTGCCCGAGCTCGCGTACCTTGCTGATTTCCATGCCGATTTCTCTTCCCGGGACGCCGGGCCTTGGCTCGAAACCAAAGGCCGGGGTCTCCCGTTCCTCTTGCCTGACTGCGCGAAGCGCGACTCCCGCTTCAACCTTTTAACCATACACGGATTTCCGGGCATAGCCAACTATTTCGCCGGGGCCGCCTTGACGTCGTGCCGCTGCACGAACCGCACCCGCAGCGGGAGCTTGTTCGCCGCCAGGCGCATCGCCTCTTGCGCGACGTCCGGCGTGACCCCCTCCATCTCGAAAAGCATCTTGCCCGGCCGGATCACGGCGGACCAGTGATCCGGCGCGCCCTTGCCCTTGCCCATACGGGTTTCCGCGGGCTTCTTCGTGATCGGCTTATCGGGGAACAAGCGCAGCCAGATCTTGCCGCCGCGCTTGATGAAGCGGGTCATCGCGATCCGGCTCGCCTCGATCTGCCGGTCCGTGATGTAGCCGCACTCCATCGCCTTCAGGCCGTACTCGCCGAAGGCGAGCTCGGCACCGCGCCAGGCCTTTCCCTTCATGCGTCCGCGCTGCTGCTTGCGGAACTTGACTCGCTTTGGCATCAACATCGTCGTTGTCCTTCGCTTCTTCGCTCTCGGTGCGGCCCGCCGAAGCGGGCCCGTTTGCCGCTTAGAATACCGGTGCGGCCGCCCCGGCTCCTTGCGGAGCGCCCCGGCGCTGCTGGTAGATGTCGCCCCGGTAGACCCAGGTCTTCACCCCGATGATTCCGTAGGTGGTGTGCGCCTCGGCGAAGCCGTAGTCGATGTCGGCGCGCAAGGTGTGGAGCGGCAGGCGCCCCTGCAAATACCATTCCGAACGCGCGATCTCGTTGCCGTTGAGCCTTCCCGAAACGCGCACCTTGATTCCCTTGCACCCGAAACGCAAAGCCGAATCGACCGCCTTGCGCATCGCGCGGCGAAAGCCCACCCGCTTTTCGAGCTGCAGCGCGATATTCTCGGCGACGAGCTGCGCGTCGAGCTCCGGCTTGTTTACCTCGAGAATGTCGATGAACACGTCGCGGTTCGTGCGCTTCTGCAGCTCGGCCTTGAGCTTATCGATCTCCGCGCCCTTGCGCCCGATGATGATGCCCGGACGCGCCGTGCGGATGATGAGCCGCAGCTTGTTGCCGGGGCGCTCGATCTCGACCGAGCTTACACCTGCCGCCTTGAGCTTCTCCTTCAGCTCGCGCTTGAGGTGCACGTCCTCGACCAGGAGCTTTGCATAATCGCGCTCCACGAACCAGCGCGAGCGCCAGGGCTTGTTGACGCCCAGGCGGAATCCATACGGATGTACTTTCTGACCCATCGTTTCCCTTTCGTCCTGCTCCGCTTACGCCCGCGCGGCCTTCTGCTTCGTGGCTTTCGCGTTCACTGCCTTCGCGGTCCCCGTCACGCCCACCGTGCGCGCCGGCCGCTTGGTGGTCGTCTTGCCCCCGCGCACCCGCTTTTCCTCGCCCGGCTCAGCGCCGCCCACGCCCGCGTTCTCGCCGACCTCGGCCAGCGCGATGGCGATGTGCGCCATGCGCCGTTGGTACCGAAAAGCCCGGCCCATCGGCGCGGGGCGGATCCGCTTCATGCGCGGGCCGTCGTTCGCCACCGCGGTCTTTACGTAAAGTTGGTCCACGTCGATGGCCAGCCCCCGCTCGTCGCTCAGGTAGTTCGCGTTCTGGAGCGCCGACCGCAGCACCTTCTCGATCAGCGGCGCGACGCCCTTCTTCGTGAACATCACCGTCGTCAGTGCCCGCTCGACCGGCAGGCCCTTGATCAGGTCGAGAACCAGGCGCGCCTTCTGCGGGCTGACCCGCTGAAATCTGGCTTCGGCCCGAAACTCCCGTGTATCCAGCTGTGTCGTCTTCATCGGATTCCGCCTAGCGCGCCTTGGCCGCTGCTTCGTTGCTCTTGGCCGTGTGGCCCTTGAAGGTCCGGGTCGCCGAAAACTCCCCGAGCTTGTGGCCGACCATGTTTTCCGTCACGTAGACCGGGATGAACTTCTTGCCGTTGTGCACCGCGATCGTGTGCCCGACGAACTCGGGGAAGATCGTGGACCGGCGCGACCAGGTCTTGATCACCTTGCGGTCGTTCGCTTGGTTCATCGCTTCCACCTTGACCATCAGATGCCCGTCGATAAAAGGGCCCTTCTTCGTGCTGCGTGCCATCTCATTTCCTCACCTGAGCCTTTCGGCCCTTCAAACTCATTTCGATCCGCGTCATCGGCGCGGTCACGCGAAGCCCCTGCCCGTCCGGCCAGGACTTACTTCTTGCGGCGGTTGACGATGAACACGTCGGTCCGCTTGTTGTTGCGCGTCTTGTAGCCGCGCGTGGGCTGCCCCCACGGCGTCACGGGGTGCCGCCCGCCGGAGGTCTTGCCCTCGCCGCCGCCGTGCGGGTGGTCGACCGGGTTCATCGAGACGCCCCGGTTCGCCGGACGAATGCCCTTCCAGCGATTCCTGCCTGCCTTGCCGATCGTGACGTTCTCGTGGTCGGTGTTGCCCACCTGGCCGATCGTCGCCATGCACTCGACCAGCACGCGCCGCGTCTCCCCCGAAGGCAGCTTCAGCAGCGCGTAGTCGCCCTCCTTGGCAACCAGCTGCGCCGAAGCCCCGGCCGACCGCACCATCTGCGCGCCCTTGCCCGGCCGCAGTTCCACGTTGTGCACCGTCGTGCCGGAAGGGATGTTCTTGAGCGGCAGCGCGTTCCCTACCAAGATGTCCGCTTCCGGCCCGCTCATGATCGACTGGCCGACCTTGAGGCCGACCGGCTGGATGATGTAGCGCTTCTCACCATCCGCATACGCGACGAGCGCGATCCGGCTCGACCGGTTCGGGTCGTATTCGATCGTCGCGACCTTGCCGGGGACGCCGTACTTCTCGCGCTTGAAATCGATCAGGCGCAGCATCTTCTTGTGGCCGCCGCCCTGATGGCGCACCGTCAGGTCGCCCGCGTTGCGGCGGCCTCCCGTGCGTTGCTTCACGACGACCAACGGCTTGTAGGGCTTGTCGGTCGTGATGTCGTCGTTGACCAGCGTCGTCTTGAAGCGCAGCGTCGGGGTCAGCGGACGGTATGTTTTGATCGGCATCGCTTACTCTCTCGTCTTTTTGGGTTCGGTGACGCTTACAGGCTGTCGACATACTCGGGCATCGTCTCGCCCGGCAGCAGCTTCACGTAAGCCTTTTTCCAGTCGGGCCGGTACCCGGCGAACTTGCCCCGCCGGCGTTCCTTGCCCAGGTAGTTGGCCGTCCGCACGGCGGCCACCTTGACTTTGAACAGGGCCTCGACGGCCTGCTTGACCTCGATCTTGGTCGCTTCCTTGGTGACCTCGAAGACCAGGGTCGACTCGGCTTCCTTGACCTGCAGGCCCTTCTCGGTGATTATGGGGCGGCGCAGCGTCGTGTACAGGGTCGGCATGGTTTATACCCTAGCCCTTTCCACCGCGGCGAGGCGGCGCTTGGAGACGGTCTTCTTGAGCGAATCCTGCAAGGTTTCAAGAGCCGAGCGGGAGAAAACGGCCCGGTCGTGCCGCAGGAGATCGTAGGCATGGACCTCGGTCGAAAGCAGCAGTTCGACTCTATCGAGGTTGCGCGCACCCAGGATCGTGTTCGGCGCGAGCGCCTGGCCGGACTCGACCAGCAGCACGGTCCGCCGGGCGTCGAGCGTGTCGAGCGCCTGCCGGTAAAGCTTCGTCTTCGGCTCGGCCAGCTCGAGGGTGTCGACCACTGTCAGCTTGCCTTCGGCGTGCTTCGCCGCGAGCGCCGAGCGTAGGGCACCGAGCACCTTCTTGCGCGGGAACGCGTAATCGTAGGACCGGGGCTGCGGTCCGTGGACCGTGCCGCCGTGCCGCCAGAGCGGGGAGCGCACCGAACCCACGCGGGCCCGCCCCGTTCCTTTTTGCTTCCAGAGCTTCTTTCCGGACCCGGAGACCAGCTTGCGGTTCTTGGTCGCCGCCGTGCCCTGCCGCATCGCGGCGCGGAAGTGCTTGACCGCCTCCCACAGCAGGCCCTCGTTCACCGAGCCGGGCGCGAAGATCTCGTCGGCCAAATCGAGCGTGCCGACTGTCTCGCCCTTCAGATTGTGTACATCGATCGTTGCCATTTCAACTTCCATCTTCTCTGCGCCGGGAGGCTCTGTCGCCCAACCCGGCCAGGGTTATTTCTTCTTGGCCGAAGCCTTCTTGGATGCCTTGAGCGGATCGACCGTGCCCGAACCCGCGAAACCGCGGCGTTCCCGGGGCGGCGCCTTGGGCTTGGTGATCAAAACCGTCGCGTCCTTGTGTCCCGGAACCGCTCCCTCGACCATGATCAGGTTCTCTTCGAGGTCGATGCCGCGAATGCGAAGGTTGCGCACCGTGGTCCGGTCCGTCCCGTAATGGCCCGGCATGCGCTGGCCGGGGAAGACGCGCGAGGGGAACGAAGACGCGCCGATCGAACCCTGCACCTGAAACATATGCCCGTGCGACTTGGGGCCGCCGCCGAAGTTATGCCGCCGCACGACGCCCGAGAAGCCGCGGCCCTTACTGGTACCGACCACATCCACATATTTCTGCTCCGCGAAAATATCGACCAGGACGCGGTCGCCGGCCTTGACGCCGACCTCGGGCTCCTCGCCCTCGGCCGTGGGCTTCACCGTCTCCAGACCGACTTCCTTAATCAAACGGACGGGCGCGACGTTGTTTTTCGCGAAGTGTCCCTGCTGCGGCTTGGTCAGCTTGGAGGCCTTGACGAACTCGACCAGGCCGATCTGCGCGGCATCGTAGCCGTCCTTGAGGACGGTCTTCAACTGCGTCACGACGCAAGGGCCGGCCTGCAGCACCGTGATCGGGTGAACGTTGCCCTGATCGTCGAAGACCTGGGTCATGCCGATCTTCTTGCCTAAAATTCCCGTAACCGCCATTCGCTTCCTTCCTCATCATGCGCGCCCTCGGGCTGTCCGCACTGCCGGGGTAACCGGTTATTTTTCGAAAGCCTTGATCTCGACGTCCACACCCGCGGGCAGATCGAGCTTCATCAGGGCATCCACCGTCTGCTGGGTGGGTTCGAGAATGTCGATCAAACGCTTGTGGGTGCGAATCTCGAACGCCTCGCGCGACTTTTTATCCACGTGGGGCGACCGGAGCACGCAGTACTTGTTCTTGACCGTGGGCAGCGGAATCGGCCCGGCAACCTGCGCGCCCGTTCGCTTCGCCGTGTCGACGATCTCGCCCGTGGAAGTGTCCAGCACCCGATAGTCATATGCCTTGAGCCGGATGCGTATTCTCTGTCCTACCATTGCCTGATCTGCTTTCTAGCTGCGGGGGAGCGGGAACCCGCCCCCCTCGCTCTCATGGTTCACGCGCCCTGAAGCGCTTTTGCCGCGGCCCA
>CAXUEU010000006.1:0-49956 GCA_964250195.1 uncultured Acidobacteriaceae bacterium | reverse complement strand
GTACGCGGCTCGCCTGCTTTTGGGCGCGGGCATGGCCGCGGCCTCGGTCAACTGGCTCTTGCGGCTCGCCGGGCGCATGCGGGCGGGCGCGTGAGCCGGTCTCTCATGAATATTTATCAGTGGCTGGCCGGCCTGATGGACACGGCCACGGGTCTGCTGCTGGTCTTCGCGCCCGCTTTCACGCTGCGGCTGATGGGGCTTACGCCATTCGGGGATGTCTTCGTCTCCTTTGTCGGCGTGTTCGTACTGGGGGTGGGGCTTTCCTATCTCGTGATGATCCCCGGACGCGAGCCCGCCCGTCGGGAGTCGCAGTGGCTCGTGACGGCGCTCATCCGCGGCCTGGTCGCGCTGTTTCTGCTCGCCGAGACCGCCTCCGGACGCATGGAGCCCGCGTGGCTGACGGTTGCGGCCGCCGATGGGGCGCTGGCCGCGGTCCAATGCGCCGGCCTGCGACGGGGCTGGGTGCGCGATGCGCTCGCTTAGAGTTGGCCGGCGCGCGGTGGCGCTCATCGCGGCCACCTACGTCTACTTCCTCATCTTCGCGCAGTTCGGCTTCCTCAAGCGGCTGGCCGAGCTGGGCCTCGCCGACGCGCACCTGAAGCAATTGATGGGCGCGATGGCCGCGGGTGGGATCGCCGCAAGCCTTCTGGCGGCCCGGACCGTGGGCCGGGTTTCCCCCGTAACGGCGCTGCGCGCGGCCCTGGTCGGCTGCGGGCTGGCCGCCGCGGCTACGGCCCTGCCCTTGACCCTGGCCGGGGCGGCCGGCATCGCCTGCCTCATCGGCGTCTCGCTGGGCCTGCTCACGGTCACGCTCGTCGCCAATCTGGGCGTGTGGACCGGCGCGGGCGCGCCGCTGATAGGTGCCGGTCTGGGGACGGGGCTCGGTTACTTCATCTGCAACATACCGGCCGTCTTTACGGCGAGCCCGGCGCACATGGGGCTGTTCGCGGCGGGGGTGTGCGCGGCTGCGTTCGCGGCGGCCGGGCCGGCGCGGGAACAGGCCGTCGCGAGCGTGGAGGGAGCCGCCCCGGCCTTCCCGCTGCTGCTCGTCTGGTTTACCGCGCTGATCTGGTTCGACTCGGCGGCCTTCTTCATCATCCAGAACTCGCCCGCGCTCAAGGGAGGGACGTGGGGAGGCGCCGCGCATCTGTGGCGCAACGGGGCCCTGCATCTAGGGGCGGCCCTCGCGAGCGCCGCGCTGCTGCGCCGATGGGGGCTCGCGCCGGTGCTTCTTGCGGCGTTCGTCTGCCTGGCCGGAGCGTCGCTGCTGCTGCTCGACCCCGCCCTGACCGGTCCGGCTTCCCTTTTGTACCCGGTCGGGGTGTCGTTTTACTCGGTCGCGCTGGTGGTGTATCCCTCGTTCCTGCTGCGGGCGGGCTCGGCGCGCGAGCGCACGGGCAAGGCCGGGCTCATCTACGCGGTCGCGGGCTGGGCCGGTTCGGCGCTCGGCATCGGCATGGCGCAGAACCTGCACCGCGTGCCGCCCGGCTTCGTCGGCGGGGCGGCTTTGCTGTTCCTGCTGCAGCTCGGTCTGCGGTACCGGCGCGAGGCCGCCGCCGTCGCGGGAGTGGCGGCGACGGCGCTGCTGCTCGCGCGCCTCGCGCCCAAACCGGCTGCCGCCCAAACCGCGGAAGCACGCGGCAAGCAGGTGTACATCGCGGAAGGCTGCATCCACTGCCATTCGCAGTACGTCCGGCCCCGCACGGCCGACACCCTCCTCTGGGGCCCGCCCGCCGACCTCGAAGCGGTGCGCAAGCAGCAGCCGCCCTTGATCGGCAACCGCCGCCAGGGTCCGGACCTGGGCGAGGTGGGCGCGCGGCGCTCGCCTTTGTGGTTGCGCATGCACCTGGTGGACCCGCGCGTGGTGAGCCCGGCCTCCATCATGCCCGCGTATGGAGCTTTGTTTCAGGGCTCGCCGAAGGGGGAGGACCTGCTCGCTTATCTCGCGAGCCTCCACAGCCCGGACAGCCGGGCCCACGTCCGGGCGGTTGCCGCGGCCTGGCAGCCGCGCGCGACGCAGCCCTTGCCGAACGGGGCCGCGCTGTTCACACGGTACTGCGCGACCTGCCACGCGCCGCAGGGCCGGGCGCGGGCGGAGTGGGGCGGCAGCTTCCACCGCCTGCCGCCCCTGCTTGCCGGGCGCACCTGGGCACCCGCGAGCGTTCCAAGGCTGGAGCGGCTGGTGAAATTCGGCCTGCCGGGGGCGGACATGCCCGGCCGCGAATACCTGCCGGACGGCTCGGTCGAGGCAATTGCCCGCTACGTCGCCGGCGGAGCGCGCTGACGGGTACTTTGGTGCTCTTGCTGCACGGCGCGTCCTTGGTACCCTAAAGGGGTGGAGTTCAACGTCCCGGAGGCCGGCCGCATGCCGAATCTGACATCGAAAGCTCTGGCCGCGGTTTGGGCCCTATGCGCGCTCGGGCTTATGCGAGCACCGGCTTTGCGCGCTGAAACGCTTTCGACCGCCGCCGTCGCGCTGCCCGCCCCGCTGGACCTGGCTCCCCGCCCCCGCAAGCAGTTCCACACGCACACCGGCGAGTCGCTCGACGTGACCTACCGCGTCGGCAACCGGTACGTTCCTTCGGCGATCGAGATGCTCAACCGCTTCCTGCGCGACCATCGCACCGGCGACATCGCCGACTACGACCCGCACGAGTTCGACGTGCTGTACGGCATCATGAGCAAGCTGCGCCGGCCCAACGGGGTCATCGACATCGTGTGCGGCTACCGCACCGAGTGGAGCAACGAGTACCTGCGCGAAACCGGCGGCGGCGGCGTGGCCGAGCACTCGCAGCACACCCTGTCCCGGGCCATCGACATCAAGGTGCCGGGGGTTTCCACGCGCCGGCTCGACCTTGCCGCGCTCTCGCTCGGGGCGGGCGGCGTGGGCTACTATCCCAGGTCGCAGTTCGTGCACGTGGACGTGGGGCCGGTGCGCAAATGGACGTGGAAGTGAAGGCTACTCCGTATCCGCGGCCTCCTGCTTCGGCCTGGGCTTGACCGGGAACGGATCCCCCGCGGCGAACACTTCCTCCATATCCAGATCGTAGCCGTACAGGTCGTTGAAGAAGTGCACCGTCCCGTCGCCGTCCACGCGCGCCGTCTGGTAGAAAATGCGGATCGGGAGCGGCTTCTTCAGCAACACCGTCTTGTTGTCCTGCCCGTCTTCCATCGCGTCGTGGATCGCGTCCGGGGTCCACTGGGGCTGATCACGGAGCACCCAGGCGGCCAGCTTTTCCGGCTCCTGCAGACGGACGCAGCCGTGCGAAAAGTCGCGGCGCCCGCGCTGGAAATACTGCAGCGCGGGCGTGGAGTGCAGGTAGATGTTGAGCCGGTTGGGCAGCATGAACTTGACCAACCCGAGCGAGTTCGTCGGGCCGGGTTTCTCGCGCACCGTGTAAAGGTCCTTTTGGAGCCCCTGCGGCGTCCAGTTCTCGACCGGCTTGCCCCTTCGGTCGACCACCTCGAAGTTGCGCGATTCGATGTAGTCCCGGTTGGCCTCGGCCTTGGGCACGATTTCGGCCTTGATGATGGTCGGGGTCAGATTCCAGAACGGGCGAAAGACGAGGTAGCGCATCTTCTGCACCAGCACGGGCGTTTGGTGGTCTTCCTCGGATGCCTTACCGACCACCACGCGCATCTCGAACTGTTCCTCGTGGTTCTCGTCGAAGGCCCGCAGCGTGAACTCCGGGATGTTGACCGAGAGCGGCGGGTCGCCGTACTCGGCGGGCAGCCAGCGCAGGCGTTCCAGGGTGTCCTCGAGCTGTCGGGCGCGCGCGGCGAGCGGCACGTTCAGCGCCGCCACCGTCGCGGGCGACAGGCGTCCGTCGTCGGTCAGGTTGTGGCGGCGCTGGAACTTGCGTACCGCGGCGGAGAGGATCTTGGTGTAGCCGGGCTGGGCGTCGGGATCGGCGTCCGCGGGCAGGTCGCCAAGCAGCGCCAGGCGCGCGCCCAGCGCGTGCGCGTCGGTGTAGACCGCGCCTGGGGGCAGCGGCGCGCCGGGGTCGAGCAGGGGCTTCGCGCCCCGCGTCACCTCGGCCAGCTGCCGGTAGCGCCGCAGCGCTTCGAGCGTGGCGTGGTACTCGCCGGACGCCGGCTCGACGCCCTGCAGCACCGCGCGAAGGTCGCCCGAAGCCACCACCTGCTCGGCCAGGAACTTCGCGAGGTCGCAGCGCTTGGCGGCGATGTCGACCCCGAAAGAAAAGTGCTGCGGGTTGACGCGCCCGTTATGCAGGTCGGAGATGTAGCGCATTGCCGCGACCGTGAGCGAGGCGTCGAACTCGGCCGTTTGGTAGCCGTTCGCGGTGGCCAGCCTGCGCAGCCGTGCCGGCCACAGGGCGGCGTCGTAGTCCTCCGGGTGGAGCCCCTTTTCCGCGCTCAACGCGAACGCCTCGGTCAAGCGGACGGCCTGGTCGGTTGCCGATCGGCCATCGACCCAGGCCGGGGTCCAGCGGCGCTGCTCGTAAAAGCGTACGACCTGTGGCTTGTAATCGGAGAAATCGGGCCAGTGCAGCGTACCGATGCGGCCTCGGGCGGCATGCACGACCAGCGAGCGCTGGAGCAGGGTATCGGCCGCGGGTGCGGCTTCCGGTTTGCGGCGGCAGCCGCCGAGAGCGAGAAGCAGCGAGGCCGCGAGCACGGCGGCGATGCGGGGGGCGGCGCGGTGGACCAAGGAGCCTCTTTCCGGAAGCGGAGCGGAAACCTCAGTTTACTGCGCGCTCGCGAGTTTCCGAATGGCCCACCCCGCGGTTTCGGCGAGGACCGGGTCGCCCTCGCGCGCCCACTGCCGAAGCGTGGGCAGCATCGAGGGCTCGCCGCTGTTGCCCATCGCGATGGCCAGGTTGCGGCGGAAGCCCTCGAACCGTGCGCGCTTGATGGGCGAGCCGAAAAACTTCGCCTCCCACTCCGCTTTCGTCAAGGCGGCTAACGCGAGCAGTTCGGGGTTGATGAGCTCCGGACGGGTTCGCAGCTCTCGGTCGATGACCGCCGGCTCCCGCCGGGCGCGGGCGTTCCACGGGCACACGTCCTGGCAGATGTCGCAGCCGAACACCTGCCGGCCCACCCCCTCGCGCAGCTCCGGGTCGATCGCGCCGCGCTTTTCGATGGTCAGGTAGCTGATGCACCGGCTCGCGTCCATCTGACGCGGAGCGATCAGCGCGTCCGTCGGGCAGGCGTCGATGCAGCGCGTGCAGGAGCCGCAGCGGTCGGCGGCCAGGATGGCGCGTCGCTCCGGCGCGACCTCCAGCGAGGTAAGAACGACGCCGAGGAAGAAGAACGACCCGAGGTCCTGGTTCAGCGTGCAGGTGTTCTTGCCCGTCCAGCCCATGCCGGCCATGGCGGCGAAGGCGCGCTCCACCAGCGGGCCCGTGTCTACGTAAGCCCAAGACCGGAACTCGCCCAGCTCGGCCTTGAGCGACGCCTCCAGCCCCTCAAGCCGCCGCAGCAGGACTTTGTGGTAGTCGGACGGCCTCCCGTCGGCGCTGGAATTCGCGTAGCGGGCGATCCAGCCCGTACCCGCCGGAGCCGGGTCCGTGGACAGCGGCGCGCCGCCCCCATACGGGGCCAGGCACACTACAATGGACCTTGCCCAGGGCGCGGCAAGCTCTACCGCCGAGCGCACGTAGCGGCCCAGGGCGTCCCGGCGCTTGAGCCACTCCATCTCCCCCGCGCGGTCCCGTTCCACCCATTCGGCGAAGTACCGCTCGTGCGCGGCGTTCTCCTCCGAGCCGAACCGGGGCAGGGGAGCGATGCCCGCCCGGGCGAACCCCGCGCGCCGGGCGTGGTCGTCGACGAGCTGCTGCAGAGGCGTATCCACCATCCAAGGCTACCCTGCCGCGCTTTGTGAAAAGTCGGTGAATGGCCGTTGAATGTTGATGCCGAACCCGGAACCTTAAGCCGGTCTTAAGCCTTTGCGCGTGAAGCTGGGAAACACCGCGTCACATTCTCACGAGGCCCATCTTGTTCCGACCGAATCGTTCGCTCTGCATCGCTGCCGCACTTTCCTCGATCGCACTCCACGCAAATCCGGTTCCGGCTCAGGCCGACCGAGGCTCCATCGCGGGCTCCGTCACGGACAGCTCGAAAGCCACGCTCCAGGGGGCCAAGATCACTCTGCAGCCGGGCGGGCAAACCGCCGCCAGCGATGCTTCCGGATCCTTCATCGTGTCCGGTGTCAAACCTGGCCGCTACACCCTGAGCGTCTCGTATCTGGGCTTCCAGCAGTACACGGCGGAGCTCGACGTGACCGCCGGCTCCGTCACGCAGGCCAACGCGGTGCTCGCGGTCGAAAGCAACAGCACCAACGTCGAGGTGCGCCCGGAACGGGAGACCGGCGAGGCCGAAGCCCTGGAACGCCAACGCGTCGCCGCCAACATCGTCCAGGTCCTGCCTTCTGCGGTCATCAACAGCCTGCCGAACGTCAACATCGCGGACGCGGCGGGACGCCTGCCCAGCGTCTCCATCGTGCGCGACGAAGGCGAGGGGAAGTATGTACAAATTCGCGGGACCGAGCCGCGTTTGAACAATGTAACCCTGGACGGCATCCAGATGCCGTCGCCCGAGAACGTTCGCTACGTCAAGCTCGACACGATCCCGGCCGACTTGGTTGAGTCTATCGAGCTGAACAAGACCCTGACCGCCGACATGGACGCCGACGGCATCGGTGGGTCGCTGAACCTGGTCACCCGTCAGGCGACCGACCAGCCCTACTTCGCGGTGGAAGGCCTCTTCGGCCATACACCGATCAATGGCGTCCGGCAGGCGAACCAGGAGTTCGCGACCTACGGACGGCGCTTCCTGGAAGGAAAGAAGCTGGGGGTTCTCGTCACCGGCAGCTACGACTACAACGCCCGCGGCATCGACGACATCGAGCCGGGTCAAGGCGTCCAACCTATCGACACAGTGAACGCGGACGGCACGGTCACGGCCACTGGCAGCGTTATCGGCGCGCCGAGTACGATCGACTTGCGGAACTACTACTATGACCGTTCGCGCTACGGGCTCGGCGGTACGCTCGACTATAAAGTAGACCAGGCTACGTCGATCTATCTCAAAGGACTGTTCTCGTATCTCAGCGACTTCGGCGAGGACAGCATCAACCGGGTCAATTACGGAAATTACATCTCGCCCGACCAGACCGACCAGACGGGCAATACGCAATACCAAAACGTGTACCGGCGTCCAGTGCAGCGCATCTGGGGCCTCAACGCGGGCGGACGCAAGGAGATGGGCCAGTCCGTTCTCTCGGTGCGAGCGGCCTTATCGCAGGCAAGCCTGACGGGCGGGTTCACTACGTCTTACTTCAACGGGTTTACACCCACGCCGAATACAGCCGTCGACCCGGTACACCCGCCCCCGGAGCAGAACGGAATCGCGGTGAATACCGCGACCCGCGACCCGTTCCTGCCCGGTGTGCAGATAACCGCGGCACCCGGCAATGGCAATATCTTCGACGGAACCAATTACTCGCTGGATCACATTCAGTTCCAGGATAATCATACCTTTGAGCGCGACGTAGTCGGTCAGGCCGATTACTCTCATGGGTATACGCTCGGGTCCGATCCGGGAACATGGCAGGTCGGCTTCAAGGCTCGAGACGTCATCAAAAATCAGCTTTACAACCAGCCGTATGCAAACTTCGGCACAAGCACTCCGCCCCTTCTAAGCCAATTTCCGTCCAATCGGGATCAGTCTAACTACTATTTTGGCCGCTATGGCACGGGCCCGCAGGCGCAGTCCAACAGCATCACCGCTTTTTACAACGCGAATGCGGGTCTCTTCAACGCGGGCCGGAACCTCGCGCGGGACCTCAGCAGCGACTTCCACGTCAGCGAGCGGGTGTACGCCGGGTATCTCGAGAACACGATCACCCACGGACGCTTCCGCTTCAACACAGGTCTGCGGATCGAGTCGACCTCAAACGGCGTGCTTGGCTACCAGGCCGATTCGACGGGCAACATAGCCCCCGGATACTCGGCCAACAATTACGTGTATGTATTGCCGAGCGCGGGGCTGCAATATAACCTCGATAACGACACGGACTTCCGGCTTGCCTTCTCGTTGGGGCTGGCGCGGCCCAATTATGGCGACCTCGCTCCGTACCTGGTCTTCAATGTAAACAACCCGACGAACAATGCTTCCAACCCGCAGCTTACTGCGGGCAATCCGAACCTCAAAGCTACTTGGGCCGAGAACATCGACCTGCTCGGCGAGCATTACCTGCGCGGGATAGGCGTCATCCAAGGCGGCGTCTTCTATAAGCAGATCTACAACGATATCTTCCCGTCGGTAGTCAGCGTGCCCTACGTGCTGCCGAATGCGACCCAGCCCACCAACGTGCTGGAGGGCCTCCCGGTCAATGGCGGCCCCTCGCACCTTATCGGGGTTGAAGCCTCTTACGAGCAGCATCTCACACGTCTGCCTGGAGCCTTGAATGGCACCGGGTATCGCTTTAACTACAGTTATGTTGCTTCGGTCGCCGAGGTGCCGGGCCGCTCGGACCACCCGGCATTGGTCGGCACGGCCCCCAATAACTGGAACGTCGACCTGACGTATGACAAGTACAATCTATCCGCGCGCATAGGCTTGACGCACAACGATGCCTATATCGCCGCTTACCAATACACCGACGGTACGCCGATCGCGGGCTCGGCGACGGCAATTACGCCCGGCGGCTCGCGCGGGGCCGCCGGCGACAATTACTACTACCCGCATACGCAGGTCGATGCGCAATTCAATTACCTTGTCCCGAAAGGCCGAGGAGTCGACATCGTGGCCCAATTCCTCAACCTGAACAACGAAGTTTTCGGGTTCTTCAACGGCAGCGAACGCTACCCGACGCAGCGCGAATACTACAGCCCCACCTATACCTTCGGTCTGCGTTGGACCAGCAGCAGCGAAGGCGGCTCGGTGTTCAAGCAGTAACGAGAAGCCCCGCTTGGCAGCGGGGCTTCTCGTCTAGTCACGGTGCTGTTTGCCTGCCCGGGAGATCTCAGCCGGCGGCTGCCGTAGTCCGCCGGGGTTGCTGTTCTGGTGATTGTTGCCGGCCGGATCCACCTTTTCGGTTCCGCTTTCGTGCAGGTGCGCGGCATGCGAGTGGGCGTGGCCGCCCTCCTCGGGGACCGCGCCGGTCTGCGAGGCAACGTTGCGCGCGTCGGCCTCGTGCATCGCCTCCTGGTTGTCCTTACTCGCCATGATTTACCCCTTCCCGTTCTTTTTGCTTCTCCATGAACTTTTCCGTCTCCGGCGAGGGCTGCACGGCGCTCGTATCCACGGCCGTGTCGCCGAAGTCGCGCGCGCCGTACTCATAGTCGGTGCCGCCGTCCTCGGCTTGCTTTTCCTCGGGCAGCTTCGTGCGTTCCTCCTCGTTCAGGCCCCAGCCCTGCTCGTGCGCGTACTCGCCGGAGAGTCCGCGGGTGTGTTCGCCGAACCCGACCGGCTCCGACGCATGGGCGGCTTTTTCGTCTGCCATCTGCTCACCTCTCCTGCGAATTAGGATGCGGCTACACGTTGAACTTGAAGAACAGAATGTCCCCATCCTTGACCACGTACTCCTTGCCCTCGGACCGCAGCAGCCCCTTCTCCTTGACTGCCCCCTCGCTGCCGAGCGCGAACAGGTCGTCCGAGGCGTAGCAATCCGCCTTGATGAAACCCTTCTCGAAGTCCGAGTGGATCACCCCCGCCGCGCCCGGCGCTTTCGTCCCGCGCCGGATCGTCCAGGCCCGCACCTCCGGCACACCGGCGGTGAAGTAGGTAATCAGGTCCAGCAGGCGGTAGGCCGAGTGGATCAGGCGGTTCAGCCCCGGCTCCTGGAGGCCCATGTCCGCCAGGAACTCCGCCCGCTCCTCCGGCTCCAGCTGCGCGATCTCGCTCTCGAGCGCGCCGCAGATGCGCACCACCTGGCTGCCCTCCTCCATCGCGCGAACCTCCACGGCCTCCGTGAATGCGTTCCCCCGCGCCATCCCTGCCTCGTCCACGTTCGCGACGTAGAGCTGCGGCTTCATGGTGATCAGGAACAGCTCGCGGGCGATCTGCCGCTCGTCCTCTGTGAGCGCGGCGGCACGCGCGGGCTTGCCCGCCCCCAGCGCCGCGAGCAGCTTGTGCAGCACCGCCAGCTCCGCCTTGGCCTGCGGGTTCGTCCCCCCCTTGGCCGCGCGCTCGGTCCGGGCGGCGCGCTTTTCGACCGAGTCGAGGTCGGCCAGCAGCAACTCGGTGTTGATAATGTCGATGTCGTCGAGCGGGTTCACCGCGCCGGCGACGTGGACCACCTCGGGATCGTCGAAGCAGCGGACCACGTGGGCGATCGCGTCTGTCGCGCGGATGTGGCCGAGGAACTGGTTGCCCAGCCCTTCGCCCTTCGACGCGCCCTCCACCAGCCCGGCGATGTCGATGAACTCCATCGTCGTGGGGACCAGGCTCTTGGGTTTCACGATCGCGGCGATCCGGTCGAGCCGGGGGTCGGGCACGGTCACCACGCCGGTGTTGGGGTCGATGGTGCAGAAGGGATAGTTTGCGGCCTGCGCCTTGGCGGAGGTCAGCGCATTGAAGATGGTGCTCTTGCCGACATTCGGCAGTCCGACGATTCCGCAGTTCAGGGGCATGGGTTCTATTCAAGCATGCTTGCCCGGGTCTAGAATTGCCGCCGAAGGGGTGACTCCGTATGGCGACCGCAACCGCTCTGCAACCCGGGACGTTCGGCTTTCCCGTGCAACTCCGCAACCAGTACGAGAACTACATCGGGGGCCGCTGGATCGCGCCTGCCTCCGGCGAGTACTTCGACAACGTGACGCCCGTGACGGGGCAGCTCCTGTGCCGCATCCCGCGGTCGAACGCCGAGGACGTGAGCCGCGCGCTCGATGCCGCGCACGCCGCGCGCCGGGCCTGGGGCCGGACCTCGCCGGCCGAGCGCAGCGGGATGCTGCTGCGCATCGCCGACCGCATGGAGCAAAACCTGGAACTGCTGGCGACGGTCGAAACCTGGGACAACGGCAAGCCGATCCGCGAGACCATGATGGCCGACCTCCCGCTTGCCATCGACCACTTCCGCTACTTCGCCGGCTGCATCCGGGCGCAGGAGGGCGGGATCTCGCAGATCGACGACACCACGGTTGCGTACCACTTTCACGAACCGCTCGGTGTGATCGGGCTCATCATCCCGTGGAACTTCCCTCTGCTGATGGCCGCCTGGAAGCTCGCGCCCGCCCTCGCCGCCGGCAACACCGTGGTTCTCAAACCGGCCGAGCAGACGCCCCTGGCGATTCTGGTGCTGGCCGAGCTGATCGAGGACATCCTGCCCGCGGGTGTGCTCAACATCGTCAACGGCTTCGGCCTCGAAGCAGGCAAGCCGCTGGCTTCCTCGCCGCGGATCAACAAGATCGCGTTCACCGGCGAAACCACCACCGGCCGGCTCATCATGCAGTACGCCTCGCAGAACATTATCCCGGTCACGCTGGAGCTGGGCGGCAAATCGCCCAATGTCTTCTTCGAGGACGTGATGCGCGAGGACGACGCATTCTTCGACAAGGCTCTGGAAGGCTTCGCGATGTTCGCGCTGAACCAGGGCGAAGTGTGCACCTGCCCCTCGCGCGCGCTCATCCAAGAGTCGATCTACGAGCCGTTCATGGAGCGGGCGGTGCGTCGGGTCAAGGCGATCCGCCAAGGCAATCCGCTCGAGAAGACCACGATGATCGGCGCCCAGGCATCCGGCGAGCAGCTCGAGAAGATCCTGTCGTATCTCGACATCGGCCGGCAGGAAGGGGCCGAGGTGCTGACCGGCGGTAAGCGCGCGGAGCACGAAGGCGACCTGGCCGGTGGCTTTTACGTCGAGCCCACGGTGCTGAAAGGCCACAACCGGATGCGCGTCTTCCAGGAGGAGATTTTCGGCCCGGTCGTCTCCGTCACCACCTTCAAGGACGAGGAGGAAGCGCTCGCGCTCGCGAACGACACCCTGTACGGGCTGGGCGCGGGTGTGTGGACGCGCGACACGAGCCGGGCTTACCGGATGGGCCGGGGCATCGAGGCCGGCCGGGTGTGGACCAACTGCTACCACCTGTATCCGGCGCACGCCGCGTTCGGGGGATACAAGCAGTCGGGCATCGGACGCGAAAACCACCGCATGATGCTGGAGCATTACCAGCAGACCAAAAACCAGCTGGTGAGCTACAGCCCGAACGCGCTGGGGTTTTTCTGAGCGCTCCGCCGCAGGTGCGCAGCACGCCCGCGGCCGACGCGCTGATCGCGAAGCTCGCTGCCCGGCATGGGGAGCTGATGTTCCACCAGTCGGGCGGCTGCTGCGACGGCTCCTCGCCCATGTGTTACGGGCGCGGCGAGTTTCTCCTCGGCGACGCGGACGTGCTCGTAGGCGTGGTGGCGGGAACGCCGTTCTACATGAGCGGCCCGCAATTCGAGTATTGGAAGCACACCGAGCTCACCCTCGATGTGGTTCCGGGGCGCGGGGGCATGTTCTCGCTCGAAGGGCCCGAGGGCGTGCGCTTCCACATCCGCTCGCGGGTGTTCACCGGCGCGGAAATCGCCGCCTTGCGGGAGCACGGGCGCATTTAGAGCGGGTCTTCCGATGACGTGAATCTCCCGCTTTCGTCCGCGCGGGGGGGGGGGGGGGAAGGGGGGTCAGACGGTCGGGTAGCGAAGCCCAGCAGACAGGGAGCCCAGCAGACAGGGAGCGCGCAAAATGCTGCTGCGACCAGAATGGAAGCGGCAATTCCGGGACATGGAATCTCCTCGTGCGCATTTTGGGCGAAGAGATGAGAGATAAAGGTTCTGTTCCATGCTGGGCGCCTGTGCCCGGCAAACACTGGTAAGTCGCAGCGGGACCAGAGTTACTCCGCCGTCTATCTCTCACCTGCTTGCTCCTGTTTCGATCCGCTCCACAAGAGAGATACGCGGGCGAAATCCACAACCGCGACGAGCCCGTTCCCCGCGCATGACGAGGAGCGAGATGGTGTCCGCCGTAGAGCGGGAGATTGAACGCCTGGAAGCGATCCGGGCGGAGATGCAGCCGACGGCAGGGAGCAAACGCAAGCCGCGCATCCTGTCCGAGGAGGGCCGACGCCGCATCGTCGAGGCCCAGCACCGGCGCTGGGCGCGCGCCGGTTCAGGAACGGCCGCGTCAAGCCGTCCCGGACCCGCTACTGCGCGGACAGCGTAAGCTCCCCGCCCTCGGCGCGCTCGGGCAGGCGCACCCGCAATGTCCGGGTCGCGGCGTCGTACTGCCCGCCCGGCAGCGGCTTGCCGTCCAGCATGACTTTGGCTTGCGCTGACGGCCAGTCGTACACGGCCACCTCCACCTCGCTCCACCATGGCGCGAAGCTGCCCTCGCGCTTGCCGAGGCGCAGCTTCAGGCTGCCCGGGGCGGCCTCGCAGGTGTAGGCGATGCGCAGGAACGCCCCGCGCTTGTAATCGAGCGTCGCCCCGTCGTCCCCGTAGTACGCGCCCTTGCAGTCCGGCCCGGGATACACCCGCAAGGTCAGCGGCCCCCGCGGTTTCTCGCCGGTGCTCTGGACCAACGGCTGTTCGGGGATCACCGACCCGCCGCGCGCGAACACGGGCAGAACGTCGTTGGCGGGCTTGATCGACAGCGTTTGCAAAGCCCCGACCCCCAGCGCCGCCCCGGTGCTGACGCCCGCCGCGGACTCTGTTTTCGCTTGCGCGGGAGCATCCCGGGTCACCCGCCTGCCGGTCCAATAGTCGAACCACGGCACGGGCGGGAAAGTCACACTGTAGGCGTCCGGTGCCTCCGGGTACGGCGAGGGCGCGACCATCAGGGCCGGCCCGAACATGAACTGCGCGGCCGCGTCCAGGTCCAGCGGGTGCCTGTCCTCGGTCGCGTCGGGAAACTCCAGAAACAGCGGCCGCACGATCGGCACACCCGTGCGCGAGGCCTCCTCGGCAGACGCGTACAGGTAGGGCAGCAGACGGTAGCGCTCCTCGATGTAGCGGCGGTGGACGGCTTCGCGCTCCGGCCCCACGGCCCAGGGCTCCTGCGGGTTGGTGAACTTCTCCGTGTGGTCGCGGTCGATCGGGTTGAACGCGCCCACCTCCAGCCATTTGGTCAGCAGGTCCGGCGGGGGCGAGCCGGCATAGCCGCCGATATCGTCGCCCACCATGGAAAAGCCGCTCATGCCGATGCTCTCGAGCATGGGGGTGCTCATGCGCAGGTGGTTCCAGGTGGCGGAGTTGTCTCCGGTCCAGGTGGCCCCGTAACGCTGCCCGCCCGCGTAGGTGGCGCGGGTCAGCACGAACGGGCGCTCGTTCGGCTTCAGCGTTTCGAGGCCTTCGAAGGTGCCGCGCGCGTTCAGCAAGCCCGTGATGTTGTGCACCTCGCGCTCGTCCGCCGTGCGCTTCTGGAACCCAGGCTCCTCGACCCGGCTCACGACGTCGAGCGGGGCGGTCTTGGTCGGCGTGCCGAACACGGACGGCTCGTTCATGTCGTTCCAGAAGCCCGAGACCCCCTCGCCGTAGAAGGTCTTGTACAACGATCCCCACCACTCGCGGGTACTCGCGCGGGTAAAGTCCGGAAACACCGACGGCCCCGGCCACACCTTGCCCACGAACTCCGTCCCGTCCGGGTTTTTGAGGAAATGTCCGCCCACCTCGCCCGAATCGTAGGGCGTGTAGCCCTCGCCCGGCGCGTGCGCGATGTGGAGGTCGGTGATCATGACCAGATGGAGCTGCTTCTGCTTCAGCTCGTTCACGAAAGCGGGGAAGTCCGGAAACTTCGCCGTGTCCAGCGTGAACGGCCGGTTCCGGATCTGATAGTCGATGTCCATGTACACCGCGTCGGCCGGAATGCGGTCGGCCCGCAGGCGGTCGGCGACCGCGCGCAGCTCCCCTTCCGTCTCGTAGGAATAGCGCGACTGCTGGAAGCCGAGCGACCACAGCGGCGGCAGGGGCGTGGTGCCGGTGAGCCAGGCCCAGCTCTGTTCCACCTGCTTCGGCTTGGGCCCGTACAGGATGTAGTAGTCGAGCGGACCGCCGTCCGAGCCGAACGCGTATTCGTCGCGCGCGGCCTTGCCGAAGTCGAAGAACGTGCGCCAGGTGTTGTCGAAGAACAGCCCGTAGCTCTGCCCGGCGCGGTCGGTCAGGAAGAACGGGATGTCCTTGTAGATCGGGTCGGTACCCTCCTGGAAGCGGTAGGCGTCGGTGTTCCACATGGTGTAGGCGTGGTCGCGCCGGTCCAGCGGGCCGGTCTTGTCGCCCAGGCCGAAGTAATGCTCGTCCTCCGGCATGCGCTTGTGCACGCTGACGCGCCCATCCGCGCCGAACGCGGCCGGGGAGGCGTCCTCGACGATCGGCTTGCCCGCAGGGTCGGTCACGGTGACGCGCAGATCCCGACCGATGCGGACGTGGAGCTGCCTGGTATCGAAGCCGGCAGCATTGGGAACGACCGAAACCTGCGCGGCGCGCGCGGCGGGCAGCACTGCCCATGACGCATCCTCCGGCAGCGCCCCCCTGCCCGCCATCGTGACGCGGACCACATCGTCGCGCAGGGCAAGCACCCGCAGGGTCTGCCCGTCGGCCTCCACCTGCACGCCGTTCGGCAAGGCCTGCACGGAAGCGGCGGTTTGGGCGTGGGCGGTAGTGACGAGGGCGGCGAAGGGGAGCAGGGCTTGAGCGCGCATGGCGGATTCTATCGAAACACGAGCGCGCCGGGCTTGGATAGTCTCGTGCCCGCGCGCCCCGCTATGCTGGTCAGTAGCCCACACAAGGACAAAAATCATGCCCCAGCATCAACGCCGCGCCCTGGTCACCGGAGGCGCCGGCCTCATCGGTTCGCACATCGTCGACCTGCTCCTTCGGGAAGGCTGGACCGTACGCATCCTCGACAATCTCGAGCCGCAGACGCACAAGAACGGCAAGCCCGCCTGGGTGAACCCAGCCGCCGAGTTCGTCCAGGGCGAGGTGCAGGACTACGCCACGATGCACTCCGCGCTCACCGACATCGATGTGGTCTTCCACGAGGCGGCGTACGGCGGCTACATGCCGGAGATGGCCAAGTACGTGCTCGTGAACTCTTTCGGCACCGCGCAGATGCTGGAGATCATCCGCGACCATGCGCTGCCGGTGAAGAAGGTCGTGGTCGCGAGCTCGCAGGCCGTGTACTCGGAAGGAGCCGCGCTCTGCCCGGAGCACGGCCACGTGGTCCCGCTGCTGCGCCCGGCCGAGCAGCTGCGGGCGGGCGACTTCGAGGTCCACTGCCCGGCCTGCGGGCGCGCGACCGCATCGATCCCGACCCCGGAAGCGACCCCCGGCGGCGGCGAAACCGTGTACGCGCTCACCAAGGTCGACCAGGAACGGCTGGTGCTCTTGTGGGGCAAGCAGACCGGCATCCCCGCGGTCGCGCTGCGCTACTCCTGCACCTACGGGCCGCGGCAGTCGCTGTTCAACCCCTATACGGGGGTCATCGCGATCTTCTGCACACGCCTGCTCAACGGGCAGGCCCCGATCCTGTACGAGGACGGCGGGCAGACCCGCGATCTGTGCTTCGTCGAGGACATCGCGCGCGCCAACCTGCTGGCCGCCGAAACAGACAAGCTGGACGGGCTGCCGGTGAATGTCGGCTCGGGCCGCGCGACCAGCGTGCGCGACCTGGCCGGGATCATCGCAGGGCAGCTCGGGGTCGAAATCGAGCCGCTGGCGCGCGGGGAGTTCCGCCCGGGCGAGATTCGTTCGCTCATCTCCGACATCAGCCGGGCCCGCACGGTCGGCTACGAGCCGCGAACGACGTTGGAGCAGGGGATCGCTCGCTACATCGAGTGGATCCGGACCCAAGGTTCGGTCGAGGATTACTTCGCCAAAGCCGAGGCCGGATTGCGGGCGAAGGGCATCGTCCAGAGCGTGAAAGCCTAAGTAAGCTCCGACTCAGTACGAAAACCAGGGGTCATCCTGAGGAGCGAAGCGACGAAGGATCTGGTTTTCGGAGCGGAGGAAGAGCAAAAGCAGGTCCTTCGCTGCGCTCAGGATGACCCCCTTCCCCACAAAACTTGCTTCTGGCACACACCTATTCAGGATCCTTCAGCGCGCCGCCACCGTGGGCAGCGCGGACACCGCCCCCAGCACCGCGCCCTTGGTCAGCAGCTCCGGCAATACTTGCGCCTGCGCCTCGGGCTGCGAGGGGTAGATGACATAGGTGGGCACACCGCTGCGGCTCACGCTTGCCAGCTGTTTGGTGATCTCCGGGTCGTAGCGAGTCCAATCGGCGCGCAGCAGCACGAAGTGCTTGGCCGCCAGCTCGCGCTCGACGGAGCCATCCTTGAGCACCACGCGCTCGTTGACCTGACAGCTCAGGCACCAGGCCGCCGTGAAATCGACGAACACGGGCCGGCCCTCCGTTCGCGCCGCGGCCACGGCGGCCGGGGAGAACGGCTTCCACACGGCCGCGTCCTCGGCCGGGGCAGTGAGCGAGACCGCGAGCGAGGCCGCCGCGAATGCCCCCGCGACCACGAGGCCGGTGCGCCGGGCCGGCCAGCGCCCGAGCGCCCAGCCCGCCACCGCCAGCAGGAACAAGCCCAGCAGCAGCCGCGCGATATGATCCGCGCCGTCGGACGGCGTGGCCGTGAACAGCCGCCCGTACACCCACACCAGCCACACTACCGTAAGCAGCAGCGGTACGGCGGTGAACTGCTTAAGCGTTTCCATCCAGCGGCCCGGCTTGGGTAAGAGCCCGGCCCACTGCGGCTGCAGGCACAGCAGCAGGTAGGGCAGCGCCAGGCCGAGGGCAAGAGCCGTGAAAACCAGGAAGGTGACCGCCGCCGGAGCCGACAGCGCGAAGCCGATCGCCGCGCCCATCAGCGGGGCGGTGCAGGGCGTCGCGACCACCGTCGCCAGTACCCCGGTGAAGAACGAGCCCGTGTAGCCGGACTTGCGGGTGAGCGCGTCGCCCTTGCCCGTGAGGCTCAGGCCGATCTCGAACTGCCCCGCCAGCGCCAGCGCCATGAAGAACAGCAGCGACACCATGAGCACGACGAACGTGGGCGACTGCAACTGGAAGCCCCAGCCGGCTTGCCTGCCGCCGGCGCGCAGCACCAGCAGCACCGCCACGATCGACCAGAAGGAAACCAGGATGCCGCCCGTGTAGGCGAACCCGTGCAGCCGCTGCGTCCGGCGCTCGCCGCCCGCGCCCTCCACCAGCGAGAGCGCCTTGAGGAACAGTACCGGAAAGACGCACGGCATGAGGTTGAGGATGAGCCCGCCGCCCAGAGCCAGCGCAACGGCGAGCGCGAAGCCGATGCCCGCCGCCTCATCCCGTGGACTTGCTGCCGCGAGAGCCCCTTTCGCGACCGGCGCGGCGATGGTGTAGCTCTTGCCGCTCGCGAGCCTCAGAACCCCGTTGAGCTGCTTGGGCAAGGGTTTGGTCGCGTCGTCGCGCGTCAGGGTCAGGCGAAGGCCGTCCGAGGTGGGGATCACCGTCTGCGATGCCGCATTCGCGATCACGTCCTGGTCGAGCGGGTAGAACTCCGCGCCGGCCTCCCGCGCGCCGGTCCGTACCGTCAGCTGAAGTTGCCCGCCGGAACCGGCGACCCGGGCCGCATCCTTGCCCGGCAGGGCGACCGGCTCCGCGGCCATGGCGGCCAGAATGCGCGGCTCCGTCAGCGGCGGCTGTGCGCCCGCGCTCACCGGCAGGTCGAGGCCCAGAAAGCCGCGACCCGGAATGCACACCTCCCGGCACACCTGCCAGCGCACGTGCGCGCCGAGCCGCAGCTTGCCCCCGCCGAGCGTTTTGGCCGCCGTGAGCGGGAAGGGAAACACCGCCGTGCCGTCGTAGCCGAAGGCCAGCAGCGGGCCCAACGGCAGGCGTTTCGGCGCGGCGAACCGCATGGGGCCCGCCGCGACACCCGCGGGCAGCGTCCACTCCACGCTAGGCGGCTCGCCGGAATCTCCCGCATTCGCCCAGTACACGTGCCAGCCCGGGTCCATGGTCAGCGCGAGCGCCACGGTGGTCGCCCCGCCCGGCGCGATCGAAGCCGCCCCCGGCACCAGCTCCGCGACGATATGCGCGGCCTTGACCGGTCCCGGCGAGCCGTCGCCGGCCTCGTGCAGTTGACCGAAAACGAGCGTCGGCCCGAGCAGCAGGGCCAAGAGCAGAAACCACGCGCGGCGGGCATCTTTCATTTCTTCGACCTCACAGCGGCAGGCTCCGCGTCTCTTCTCTTGTATCTGATTCCCCGCCGCCCCCGAAGTTTCGTTCCGGGGTTGGCCGGCCTCGTCCGCTTCCGGGCAGAGAAAAGGCGCGGGGTTCATCCCGCGCCTCGTGCCGACCCGCAAGCCGGCCTCAGTGGTGGCCGCCCCCGTGCTCACCGCCTCCGCCGCCGTGCGCCTCATGCCCGCCGCCCCCTGCGCCGCGGTTCTCCTGCGCCGGGGCGCTCCGTTGCTGCTGTTGAGGCGCAGCTTGATGCTGCTGCTGCACTGGGGCGGCCTGGGACGCGGACAGGCGCCCAACCTGCTGCGCGCCGCCGAAGCCGCCCGCCGGCCGCGCTGCCTGGGGCTGGAACCCCCCTTGTCCGCCGGTGTTGGGCCGCCCGTATTGCTGCTGAGTCCCTGTCTGGCGGGTGGGGAAGGTCGTGCCGCCCTGCGTCCCGCGATTGTAGGTTTGACCGCCGCGGTTTACCGTGTTCGCGCCATTGTTATACGTTTGACCGCCCCGGTTCAGGGTCTGGCCACCGCGGTTGTAGGTCTGCCCGCCCCGGTTCACGGTGTTGCCCCCGTTGTTGAAGGTATTGCCGCCCCGGTTGATGGTGGTGTTGCCGCCCCGGTTGATGGTCACGTTGTTGATCGTCCGGTTACCCCCGCCGTAGCGCACGTTCTCTGAATGGTTGAACGCCCGGGCCTGCGGGTTGCGGTCGTAGCCGCCGTAGTTGCCGCGGTTGATCACGGTCGTCGAATGCGAGATATACGTGTTGTGGTTGTAAACGATGGTGCGCGAACCCCAGTTCGAGCCCCAGTTGTGGAAGCCCCAGCCGTAGTGGGAGAAAGCCCCGATCGCGAGTCCGACGCCGAACCCGAGCGCGAGGCCCGCGCCGAAAACGACCCCCGACGGCGGCCCGTAGTAGTAGTGCGGGTAGGCGACCACGGGCGCGCCATACACCACCCACGGGTTGTAGTAGGGCACGTAGACGACCTCGGGGCTGGCCGGGACGATGACGATGTTGTTGGGCTGGTACTCGACGTTGAGCCGCGGGTTGGAGCGCAAATTCCCGGCCGCGTAGGCACGCTGCCGCATGGTTTGCACCGCGCTCAGCACGTCCTGCGGCTGGTTGTAGTAGGCGTTGCCCAGCTGCGTGGTCCATTCCAGGTTCTTGTTCAGGTCGTTGACCACCTGCGGGAAAGCCACCAGAGCCTTGACGCTCGGGTCCCAGGGCTGCTGGTTCGCGAGCTCACCCAGCTGCGCCGGGGGCTGGCCTCCGTTCGCCTGCAGAAACTGCTGCGCGCTCACCACCTGCTGCGGGTAGGTCGAGGCCGCGAGCACCTGCGCCACCAGCGAGTCCGGGTACAGCGCGATCGGCGCGACCAGCGAGTCGATCTGCTCCGGCGCGAGCGCCTGATAGGGTGCTCCGCCTCCCTGCTCCGGGCCACCCTGCGCCGGGTACGGCTCCTGCCCAAGCGCCGAGCCCAGGCTTAAGGGCAGCATCGCGAAGGCCAGCGCGCCCGCCGTCGCCTGGCGCAAGCCGCGCCTGAATATCGAAATCCCATTTTCCCGATCCATTTTTTCCTGGTCCATCGCCGTTCTCCTTCGGTCGGTCGTTCGCGATCGCATCGCCGGCTTCCGTAAACCGAAACCCTTGGCTCGGCCGATAGTTCCGTTGCGCGTCCGCCCTTTCGGTTATCGTCAGGATGGCGATGAAAGTTGAACCCCGAATCGAGCGGCTCCGGGCCGCGCTCCAGGCAGCCCGGCCCCAAACGGCGGCCGACGAGGCGCTGCTGCTCACCCACCTGCCCGACATTCGCTGGCTGTGCGGCTTCACCGGTTCAAACGCCCTCTTTCTGCTGCTGCCGCGCACAGCGGTCCTCGTCACCGACGGCCGCTACACCACTCAGGCCCGCGAAGAAGCCCGGGGCGTGCGCGTCGCGATCCACAAAAAAGGCCTCGAAACCGCGGGCAAACTCATCGCCAAGGCCGGCGTTGCCGCCATCGGTTTCGATGCTCAGCACACCTCCGTAAGCAGTCTCCGGCGCATGGAGGAAAGCCTGCCCGAGGCCCTCGGCGGCGGCTCGAAGCGCATATTTCACCCGTTCCCCGCCTCCCCCGTCGCCGCGCTGCGGCAGCGCAAGGACGCGGGCGAGCTCGCCATTCTCCAGGAAGCCGCGCTGCTGACGTGCAAGCTGTTCGAGGAGGCCGCGCTGCCCCGTTTCAGGGCAGGCGTGCCCGAGCGCGAGCTGGCCGCCGAACTCGAGTACGCCGCGCGCCTGGCCGGTGCCGACGGCATGAGCTTCGACACGATCGTCGCCGCCGGCCCACGCTCCGCCATGCCCCACGGCCACGCCTCGGCACAGCCGATCCCGGCGCGCGGTTTCGTCACGCTGGACTTCGGTATCATGCACAAGGGATATTGCTCGGACATGACGCGGACGGTGTTCATCGGCAAGCCGACGGGGGAGGAGCGCGGTGTGTACGAAGCCGTGCTGGCCGCGCAGCTCGCCGGGGTAGCGGCGGTACGCTCCGGCGCCAAGGTGTCTTCGGTCGACCGCGCCGCGCGCGCGCTGCTCCAGGCGCGCGGTCTGGGCAAATACTTCACCCACTCCACAGGCCACGGCCTCGGGCTCGAGATTCACGAAGGGCCCCGGCTCGCCGCGCGGGTGGACGAAACCCTGGCCGAGAATATGGTCGTCACCATCGAGCCCGGCGTGTACCTGCCCGGCAAGTTCGGCGTGCGTATCGAGGACATGGTGGCCGTCGAGCGAGACGGTGGACGCATCCTGACCCCGGCCTCGAAAGAGCTCATCACCCTCTAGTCCAAAACCCGTTTCAATCCGTTCCAAGGCAAGGAAAGACGAACCCGCGATGAATCCGGAAGAAATCCAGGCGCTCAAGGAACTGATCGAGTTCCTCCAGGAGAAAAAAATAGGCGAGTTCCGCCTCGAACGCGGCGAACTCAAGGTCGAACTCAAGTTCGAGGCGGCCTTCGCCGCCCAGGCCGCGTCCCAGCCGGCGCCTCAGCAGTTCGATCCGGTCCTGCTCGCGCGTCTGCTCGGCTCGGCGCCGGGGGCCGCGGCGCAGCCCCATGAGGCTGCGGCCGTTGCGCCCGCGCTCGCCCCGACCGCCGCGCCCGCGCCGGTCGAAGAAGCGCTCCACACGGTCAAGAGCCCTATCGTCGGCACCTTTTACGAATCGCCCTCACCCGGCTCCCCGGCCTTTGTCAAGGTGGGCGACCAGGTCGCGGCCGGCCAGCCGCTGTGCATCGTCGAGGCCATGAAGCTGATGAACGAGATCGAGTCCGACGTGGCCGGCGAGATCGTCCGCCAGCTCGTCGCGAATGGCCAGCCGGTCGAGTACGGGCAGCCCTTGTTCGCCGTGCGGGCGCGCTGACAGTTCGCCCCTGAAGGCGATGCCCCGGAGAAGCGAAGAATCCGCTTCTCCTCTACCTTAAAGAGACACATGTTCGCAAAAGTCCTCATCGCCAACCGCGGCGAAATCGCCCTTCGCGTTATTTCCGCCTGCAAGGAGCTCGGCATCCGCACGGTCGCCGTCTACTCCGAGGCCGACCGCAACTCGCTCCACGTCCGCTTCGCCGACGAGGCCATCTGCATCGGCCCGCCGCGCTCGTCGGAGAGCTACCTCCACGTCCCGGCAGTGATCGCCGCGGCGGAGATCGCGGACGTCGACGCGATCCACCCCGGCTACGGCCTTCTGAGCGAGAATGCCAACTTCGCGGAGGTGTGCCGGCAATCGAACATCAAGTTCATCGGGCCGCCGCCCGAGGTCACCCGCATGATGGGCGAAAAGTCCGTCGCGCGCCAGACCATGAAGAAGGCGAAAGTGCCCATCCTGCCCGGCTCCGACGGTGTGCTCGCCGACGAAAACGACGCGCTCGCCTGGGCCAGGACCATCGGCTACCCGGTCATCCTCAAGGCTGTCGCCGGCGGCGGCGGGCGCGGCATGCGCATCGTCCGCGCGCCCGCGGAGCTGCCTGCATTGTTCCAGGCCGCGAGCTCGGAAGCCGCCAACGCCTTCGGCAACGGCGAAATGTACATGGAAAAGTTCATCGAGCGTCCGCGTCACATCGAGTTTCAGGTGCTCGCCGACGAGCACGGCAACGTCCTTTCGCTCGGCGAGCGGGAGTGCTCCATCCAGCGCCGCCACCAGAAGCTGATCGAGGAAGCACCCTCGCTCCAGGTCACCGCGAAGATGCGCGAGGAGATCGGCAAGACGATCCGCAAGTCGCTCGTCGACGTCGGCTACCAGAACGCCGGCACCATCGAGTTCCTCATGGACGAGGACGGCAAGCTCTACTTCATCGAGATGAACACCCGGATTCAGGTCGAGCACCCGGTCACCGAGATGATCACCGGCGTGGACCTGGTGAAGGCGCAGCTGCGCATCGCCGCCGGGGAGAAGCTCGCGTCGATCGTCCCGGACCCGATCGCGATCCGCGGCCACGCCATCGAGTGCCGCATCAACGCGGAGCACCCGGAAAAGTTCACCCCCTCGGCCGGCAAGATCACTGCCTTCAACCTGCCCGGCGGCAATGGCGTGCGCGTCGATACCGCGCAGTATTCAGAGGGGGTCGTCCCCCCTTACTACGACTCCCTGATCGCCAAGCTCATCACCCACGGCAAGGACCGGCCCGAGGCCATCGCACGCATGGAGCGGGCGCTCGAAATGTTCGTCGTCGAGGGCATCCACACCACCGTGCCCCTGCACCGGAAAATCTTCGAGGACCCGGAGTTCCGGCGCGGCGAGTTCGACACCAAGTTCATGGAGCGGTTCTTCGAGCGCGAGAAGGAGCGGCGGGAGCAGATGCCGCACATCGTCGCGAGCTGACTCCGGCGGCTTTCTCCCGTACCGGCATGGCTTCATCCAGATACTTGCGCCTGATCGGTGCTTGTACGCGGGAGGCAGCTGACCTCGATAGGCGAAAGAAACCATGGGAGCATGGGCCATTCAGGGCGGGAACCTTGACGACTGCGCTTGCACGGCGTTTGAGGTTTGCTGGGATTCAATTCACCGCCCGGCCTCGAACGACGGCGGAGCATCCCCGGCCTGCGCGCCCCGGCTCTTGTTCGGCTCGGCCCCCAACACAAACCCGAGCGACCCTCCCCGCAACGCGAACTGCTCCGGCAGAAAGTTTTTGGCCCAGGGTTTGCCGTTGACGCGGAGGCTCTGCGCATACGGTCCGTTCCCGGAGGCCGTGATCACGGCCTCCCCGCCCGGCCTGTGCACCGTTGCTTTCGCGAAGAGGGGAGACCCCAGCACCAGCTCGGCTCGGCCCGGGATCTCCGGGTATAGGCCCAGCATCGCCCACACAGCCCAGGAGCTCATCTCGCCGAGGTCGTCGTTGCCCGGGATGCCCGCCGGCGTGTTGGTCCAGATTGTGTCCAGCACCTGCCGGACCAGTTGCTGCGTCTTCCAGGGCTCGCCGGCAAAGTCGTACAGCCACGGCGTCTCGATCGAGGGTTCGTTGTCGAGCTCGGCATGAAGCGGCCCGGCCTTGGTCACGGCGGGCTTGCCCGCGTCGTAAAAGAAGGCGTCCAGCCGCGCCCGGGCCTTGTCCGTCCCGCCCATTGCCTCAAACAGCCCGTGGACGTTGAACGGCACCATCCACACGTATTGCGCCGCCGTGCCCTCGACGAAGCCGTCCTCGGTCGCGGGGGTAAACGGGTGCAGCCCGCCTGACTTCCTGCCGTCGTCGTCCCCGTCCCGCACCATGGGCCAGCTGCCGTCGGCGTTGCGGTTCTGGATGTAGCCTGTGGCCGGGTTGAACAGGTTGCGCCAGTACTGGGCGCGGGCCAGAAAACGTTTTTGGACAGGCTCGTCGCCCAGCATCCCGGCCAGCGAGGCGATGCCGAACTCGGCCGTCGCGTCCTCGAGCGTGTCCGCCGCCGGCCCCCAACTAGGCGAGCCCGCGGGGATATAGTGCAGCTTGAGCCACCGGTCCAGCCCCGGCCGCTCCCCGGCGCACTCCACCGGGCAGCCCGCGTGGCTCAGGTCGGACGGGGTGGGCGTGTCCGCCGCCTCGACCAGCAACCCAAGCGCCCCGCGCGCGTCGAAGGAGCGCCCGCCGAACGCGTAGATGTCCGCGAGCGACGGCGCTGCCGGGTCGCCGTTCATCACGTGGGTCGCTCCGCTGTTGTGCGTCCAGCGGTCCCACGCGCCGCCGTTCTGCCGCGCCTGGTTCAGGAGGCTCTGCGCCACGTCGCTGCCCACCCGCGGGTCGAGCCAGGTGATCAGCTGCATCTGCGACCGGTACACGTCCCACCCGGAGAAGTTCGCGTACTGCCGGGTCTGCGGCGCGGCCACCCGGTGCACCTGCCCGTCCATGCCCCGGTACTCGCCGTTTGTGTCGCTGGCGAGCGTCGGGGTTTGGAGCGAGTGGTACAGGGCCGTGGTGAAGACAGTTCTTTGATCGTCGGTTCCGCCCTCGATTGCGATCTGGCCCAGGCGCTTGTTCCACGCTGCCCGTGTGGCCTGCTTTTGCGCTGCAAAGTCCAGAGTGCCCTCCGAAGCCAGGTTCGCCCGCGCGTTCGCCTCGCTCACGTAGGAAATCCCGACCCGCACATGCACGGGCGTGCCGCCTTGCCCGAACCCGACCCACACGCCCGACCCATGCCCCGCCTCCGGGAAGCCTTTCGGCCCGTAGCCGGTCCCGCCCTGGGCGATGGCCGCGCCCGGCTGGACGGTTCCGTCGTGCCATGCGCCGCCCACGGTAAACGGCTCCTCGAACCGGGCCGCGAAGTACAATGTGTAGTACGAGCGGCGGTCGGCCGTGCCGATGTACCCGCAGAAGTTCCCGCTCCGCACCGACCCCGAAACCGTCCGCGCCGCCGCGTCCACGGTCGTATGCGCGTCCTCCGACCCGACCTCGGAGTCCGACGTCCGGACCAGCACCAAAGCGGGCTTTCCGGTGGGGAAGTGGAAGACGCCGGCCCCGGTCCGCTCGCCCGCCGTCAGCTCCACCTCCACGCCGTTTCCGAGCGAAACCGAGTAGTAGCCGGGCTCGGCCCTTTCCTTCGCATGCGTAAAGGCAGCCGCGTAGGCAGTGCGGAAATCGGTCGAGGGGGACTGCTCCACGGGCGAAGTGATCGGCATGAGCGGTACATCCCCCGCGCCGCCCGCGCAGCCCCAGCCCTCCACGTTGGTCAGGCTGAAACCCCGGATGCGGTCGGCCCGGTACTCATACCCGCCCGGCGCGGCGATCGCCTTGCCTTCGCGGAACGGGCTCGCTTCCGGGCTGAACTGCACCATCCCGAACGGCGCCGTCGCGCCGGGGAAGACGTTGCCGCCATTGGTGGTCCCGATGAACGGGTTGACCAGCGCGGCGGGGTCGGTTTGGGCTAAGGCGGGGGCGGCAGCGAGCAGAAGGGCGAGGGCAAAACGCATGAGGCGAGTATCGCACCGGATTCTGCTTTTCTCGCGGCAGGGCATTTGCTTCTCAGCCCGGCTCCCGCACGGGCGCCGTACACACAGGGAGGCGGCAACCGAAGCCGGGCAGGCGATTTCGCTCGACACCGCCGCCGGGCGCAAGCAGAATGTGGGCAGATTCTTTCCGAGCCGCCGCGCCGGGCGGACCCAGGAGTCCGCGCCATGGAAGCCTTCCTGCAAGACCTCCGCTACGCTGCCCGGCAGCTGTGGGCCGCTCGGGGCCTCACTGCGCTGGCCGTGCTCACCCTCGCGCTCGGCATCGGCTCCAACGCGGCGCTGTATGCGGTGCTCGAGAGCGTCTTGCTGCGGCCGCTGCCCTACGCGCACGCGGACCGTCTGGTGTACATCGCCCCCCGCCAGGACGCGCCCTCCTTCTCGAACACCTCCTGGCTCAATTACCGGGACATCCGCGACCAGACGCAAACCCTCCAAACGGTCGCGGGTTACGTGCCGGACCTCAGCGTCGTGACGATCGCGGGAGAGCCGACCTCGACCGTCGGAGTCCAGGTGACGCCGGATGTGTTCCCCATGCTCGGCATCGCGCCGCTGCTGGGGCGCACCTTCACCGAGGCTGAAGGCCAGACCGGCGGCCCGCAGGTGGCGGTGCTTTCCGAGAGCCTGTGGCGGCACAGATTCTGCGCGGACAGCCATGTAATCGGCCGCACGGTCAAGGTCGGCTTGACGCCGAGGATGATCATCGGCGTGATGCCGGAAAGGTTCCGTTTCCCGGACCAGGGCACCTCCGAGATGCAGGACGGGCTGTGGCTGCCCTTGCAGCCGACGGGGATCATGCTCGGCAATCGCGGCTGGCATTTTGTGAACGTCGTCGGGAAGCTGCGGGCGGGCGTCACCGTTCCGCAGGCGCAGGCGGAGCTCGACGCCATCGCCGGGCATATCCGGAAGGCCGACAAAGACAACGATCAGCTCAAGTTCCAAGCCAGCTCCTATCAGGACCTGCTCACGGGCGGCGTGCGCCCGGCGTTCTATGCCCTGCTCGGGGCGGTTGGGCTGGTCCTGCTGATCGCCTGCGCGAACGTGGCGAACCTGCTGATCGCGCGCTTCCTGGGCCGCCGGCAGGAGTTCGCGGTGCGCGTCGCCCTCGGCGCGGGCCGCCCGCGTCTGGTGCGGCAGCTGCTGACCGAGGGCGCGCTGCTCAGCGTGATGGGCTGCGCGGGCGGGCTCGCGCTCGCCGCTTTCCTGCTCACCTTCGTCCACAAGCTGCCGGACGGGACCATCCCGCGCGCGAGCTCGATCGGCATGCATTGGACGATCCTGCCGGCGCTCGCCGCGATCGCGACGGTGACCACCCTGGCCTCCTCGCTGTTGCCTGCGCTTTTGGCCGCGGGGACCGACCCGCAAACGGTGCTGCAGGCTGCCTCGCGCGGGCTCTCGGCGCGGTCGGGCGGCAGCCGGTTCACCCGCCGGCTGGTCATCGGCGAGGTCGCGCTCGCAAGCCTGCTGCTCGTCGGCACGGGGCTGCTGTTCCACACCTTGTGGAATCTGGAGCATACGCGTCTGGGGTTCGATCCGGTCCGGGTGACGACCTTTGACGCGATGCCGGGAGACTCGGCCGGTCTTACGACCATGGCGGTCGCGCCGGATGCCGCCCGCGCGCTCGCCTCGGTCACCAACCTTGTATATGAGCCGCTGCTCGGGCGCATGCGGCAGGAGCCGGGCGTGGAGGAAGCGGCGTTCGTCACCACGCGCCCGTTTTCCGGTTTCAACTTCAACAGCAGTTTCGACATCGTGGGCGCGCCGAAGGACCCCTCCGGGCGCGGCGCTGCGCTTAGCGCGATCAGCCCCGGCTACATGCGCGGCATGGGCATCGGGATGCTGCGAGGCCGCACGGTCGGCGAGGGAGACACCGCGAGCGCGCCCTTGGTGGCGGTCATCAACGACGCGCTCGCGCGCAAGTATTTCCCCGGCAAAGATCCCCTGGGTCAACAGATCGATTTCGGCAAGGAAACGGGCATGATCCGGCCCTACACGGTTGTCGGCGTGGCGGCCAACCAGACACAGAACCAGGTCGGCGAGGCGGCGGCCCCGATGATCCTGCTGCCGTACGGGCAGGTGCCCACGACCTCGCTGTACTACCAGGGGCTGCTCAGGACCATCGTCTCCTTTGTCGTCAAGACGCGGGGCGACGTCCCGGTCGCCTCCGAGATGCGCGCGGCCTTTAAGCAGTACGCGCCCGGCTACGCGCTCGACAACTTCGAGACCTTGCAGACCTCGGTGAGCAAGAGCCTGTTTTCCCAGCGCCTCAGCCTGTGGCTCACCGCCGCCTTCGCGGGCCTGGCGATCCTGATGGTCGTCACCGGGCTGTATGGCGTTTTGGCGCAGCTGGTCGGCTACCGGCGGCACGAGATCGGCATCCGCATGGCGCTGGGCGCGACGCGGGAGTCGATGGCGCGCATGATTCTCCGTCAGGGCGGCGCGCTCATCGGGGCGGGGCTCGTGCTCGGCGTCGGCTTGTCGGTCCTGCTGGGGCACTTTGTCCGGAGCTTCCTGTACCAAGTCCCGCCGCTCGACGGGTGGACCTACGCCGCGGTCGTGCTCGTCTCCGTGCCCGTGGGCCTGCTCGCTTCGCTCGTCCCGGCCCTGCGCGCCGCCTCCATCGAGCCTATGCAGGCCCTGCGGGAGGACTGAAGCGGGTACGATGGTTTCGCGATGAAGCACACGCGCAACTCGACCCTGCTGCGGCTCCTGTTGGCGCTGGTCGCCTTGGCCGGGCTGCTCGTCTGGAGCGCCGAGGTCGGCGACCGCTTTCGGGTGGGGCTGCACGAAGACCGTCTCGCCCGCGAGCCGTTCGACCCGGCTCCCGATACGCGGGTCATCACCAGAATCGAGCCGGAGGCCGCGCGAGCCGGAATCGTGAAAGGGGACACGCTGGAATCGC
Organism: uncultured Acidobacteriaceae bacterium; assembly: GCA_964250195.1. Lineage (GTDB taxonomy): Bacteria > Acidobacteriota > Terriglobia > Terriglobales > Acidobacteriaceae > EB88. Next base: position 20,470 of record CAXUEU010000006.1, on the reverse strand, counting down.
TCAACGGCGCGACCTACACGGGCCTGGCGCAGTGGGCGGCGGTCGTCAGCCCGGCGGACCCGGGCGACCAGGTGCTTGTCGGCTTCCGCCGCGCGGACGGCACACAAGGCAGCGCAATGGTCACGCTCGCCGCGCGGCAGCCCGGGCCAGGGTTTCGCACCGGGCTTGCCGTCACCTGGCAAGGCTTCCTCCTGTTCGGCCTCGTGCCGCTGGTATGCATGCTGGTGGGGTACTGGGTCGTGTTCGTCAAACCCACCGACCCGAACGCCTGGCTCCTGCTCCTGCTGCTCCTGTTTCCGGAGACGGTGTTCTCGATCCGCTGGGGCGGCTGGTCCACGGGAAGCGCCTACTTTCTCCGCAATCTGTATATGCGCCTGTTTCAGGACCCTTGCCCGCTCGCGCTGCTGCTCTTCGCGGTGTACTTCCCCGAGCGCGCGCGCATCGACAAGCGCCTGCCGTGGCTCAAGTGGACGATCCTCGCCCCTTTTCTCGCGTGCGAGTCGCTGTCCCTCCGTCAGGTCTTCGGGCAGATGTACCTCGGGGGGAACGCACCCGCGCTGACGCGCTTCGCCGAGCGTGCCGGCCGCCTCGAGAACTTTCTCGCGCTCGTGTGCGTCGGGCTCTACCTCTGGCTGTTGTTCGACAAAACCCGGACCGCGGCGAGCGCCGACTCTCGCCGCAGATTGCGGGTGCTCCTTTCCGGCACCGGTGTCGGATTGGCGGCGATGCTGGGTGCCTTCGTTCTCGCGCCCAAGCTGGGCTACGCAGCCCGCGACCACCTCTGGCTCGCCTACGTCGGCTCTGCCCTTTTCCTGCTCGCCCCGCTCACCCTGGCGTATGTGGTGCTCGTCCAGCGCGCCATGGACGTCAGCATCCTGCTGCGCCAGGGGACCCGCTACGCGCTGGCCCGGGGCACGGTCATCGCCCTGCAGGCGGGTTCCCTCCTGCTCATCGCCTGGTTCCTGCTCCTGCCCCTGCTTCGGCAGCAGCAGGTCGCCCCGTTCGATTTTCTCAAGATTATCTTCGTCCTCGCGGGTGCCTTCGCGCTCCGCCTTGCCCTGGGCAAGCGCGTCATAGCCGCGCTCGACCGCCGGTTCTTCCGCGAGGCCTACGACTCCGAGCGCGTGCTCAGCGACCTGGCCGTCGAGGTCCGGCGCTACACCGAGAGCGGGCCGCTCCTGCGTACCGTCTCCAACTGCGTGGCCGAAACGCTCCACGTCAGCCGGATTGCCATGCTCACGCGCGACGGGCATCAGTTTCGCCTGGCTGAAGCCGTCGGCGCTTACCCCGCGAACGGCCACACCCCCGCGCTCGCGAACACCTCCTCCACCATCCGCCGGCTCTCCAACTCGAGCGCCCCGGCGGAGTTGTACCGGGAAGCGCCCGAGGCCTGGTACATGCTGGCCGGCGAGCGCGAGCGGCAAACCCTCGACGCGCTGGGCGCGGAGCTGCTGCTGGCCCTGCCCGGGCGCGACCGGCTGATGGGCGTCATGGCGCTGGGCCCCAAGCAGTCCGAGGCGGCCTACTCGCGTTCCGACCTGGGCCTCCTGCAGGCGCTTGCCGCGCAGACCGGCATGGCGCTCGAGGTAAGCGAGCTGGCGCACTCGCTCGCCCGGGAGGCCGCCGAGCGCGAGCGCGCCGGCCGCGAGCTCGAGATCGCGCGCGAGGTGCAGGAGCGTCTGTTCCCGCAGGCGATGCCCGCGCTCGAACACGGCAGCATTGCCGGCCACTGCCGCCCGGCGCTGGGCGTCGGCGGCGACTACTACGACGTCTTCCCGCTCGAAGACGGGCGGGTCGGCATCGCGATCGGCGACGTGTCCGGCAAGGGTATTTCCGCCGCGCTGCTGATGGCCGGGCTGCGGGCCTCGCTGCGCGGAGTGGTTCTGGGCGCGCCGCGCGACTTCGCCCGGCTCATGGAGAAGGTCAACCGGCTGGTGTACGAGGCCTCCGCCAGCCACCGCTACGCGACGTTCTTTTTCGGCGCGCTCGACCCCGCGACCCTGATGCTGGAGTGCGTGAACGCCGGCCACAACGCGCCGTTGGTGCTGCGGGCGGGTTCTCAGGTCTTACGTCTGGAGGCGGACGGGCCGGTGGTGGGGCTTTTACCGTTCGCGCCCTACTCCGAGCAATGCTTGCAGCTTTGCCCGGGCGACGTGCTGGTCGCTTACACCGACGGCATCAGCGAGGCAATGACCCGCGAGGACGAGGAGTGGGGCGAGGAGCGGATGGTCGCCGCCGCGCTCGCGGCCCCGCCCGGCCCGGCGGCGGAGGTTTTGCGGGCGATCCTGGCCGAGGCCGACCGGTTTACCGCCGGAGCCCCGCAGCACGACGACATGACCTTGCTGGTGCTGAAGCTGGACGCTGCGGCCGCGTAAGAATCTTTTCCTCCCTGTACCCATGCGAGAACGGCTATAAATGGGCAGCGCAATGAAAAAGACACCGGGCTCCGAAGCGCCGACCACCAACAAACACCTGATCCGCTGGGTCGAGAAAACGGCCGAGCTCACCGAGCCCGACGCGATCCACTGGGTGGACGGCTCGGAAGCCGAGTACGCGGGCTTCTGCGAGCAGCTGGTCAAGGCCGGCACGTTTACCCGGCTCAACCAGGATTTGTGGCCCGGCTGCTTCCTCGCCCGCTCCGATGCCGGGGATGTGGCGCGTGTGGAAGATCGGACATTCATCTGCTCGCTCTCGCGCGACAGCGCCGGGCCGACCAACAACTGGGAAGACCCGTTCGCGATGCGCCGCAAGCTCAAGAAGCTCTTTGCCGGGTGCATGCGCGGGCGCACCATGTACGTGCTCGCGTTCTCCATGGGGCCGGTCGGCTCGCCGATGAGCAAGCTCGGGGTGCAGCTCACCGACTCGTTGTACGCGGTCGTGAACATGCGCATCATGACGCGCATCGGGAGCGAGGTCCTGGCCGAGATCGACAAGGACAAGGAACGCGTGGTGCCGTGCATCCACACGGTCGCCGCGCCGCTCGCGCCGGGGCAGGCGGATGTCCCCTGGCCCTGCAATGACGAGAAATATATCGTGCATTTCCCGGAAACCCGCGAGATCTGGAGCTACGGCTCCGGGTACGGCGGCAACGCGCTGCTTGGCAAAAAGTGCTTCGCGCTGCGGATCGCGTCCGCCATCGCGCGCGACGAGGGCTGGATGGCCGAGCACATGCTGATCGTCGGCGTGGAAAGCCCGGAAGGCGAAAAGACCTACGTGGCGGGCGCGTTTCCGTCCGCCTGCGGCAAGACGAATTTCGCCATGCTGATCCCGCCGGAGGGCTTCCGCGGTTGGAAGGTGACCACGGTGGGGGACGACATCGCATGGATTCGCGCGGACGCGAGCGGCCAGCTGCGGGCCATCAACCCGGAGGCCGGGTTCTTCGGCGTGGCCCCCGGCACCTCCGCCAAGACTAATCCGAACGCGATGGCGACGCTGAGCCGCAACACTATCTTCACCAACGTGGCGCTGACCCCGGAGGGCGGCGTGTGGTGGGAGGGCATGACCGACGAGCCGCCCGCCGAGTGCATCGACTGGCGGGGGCAACGCTGGACGCCCACGATCGCGAAGGAGACCGGCGCGCCCGCGGCGCACCCGAACGGACGGTTCACCGCGCCCGCCCGGCAGTGCCCCACGCTCGACCCGGCTTGGGAGTCGCCCGAAGGAGTGCCCATTTCGGCGATCCTTTTCGGGGGGCGCCGGTCCGAGGCCGTGCCGCTGGTGTACCAAGCCTTCAACTGGAGCGCGGGCGTCTATATGGGGGCGACCATGGGTTCTGAAACGACGGCAGCCGCGAGCGGCGCGACGGGCCGGGTACGGCGCGACCCCATGGCCATGCTGCCCTTTTGCGGCTACAACATGGGCGACTACTTCCGGCACTGGATCAGGATGCAGCGCGCGCTCTCGGTGACGCCGCGCGTCTTCCTGGTGAACTGGTTCCGTCGCGACGAGGCGGGCCGGTTCTTCTGGCCGGGCTTCGGCGAGAATATGCGCGTGCTCAAGTGGGTGGTGGACCGGGTCCGCGGACGCGCGCAGGGCAAGGAGTCGCCGCTAGGTTGGACGCCCTTTTTCGAGGACATCGAGTGGCGCGGGCTCCAGTACCCGCGCGCCCGCTTCGACCGGCTGCAGGCGGTGGACCGGGCCGCCTGGCGCAGGGAGGTGATGGCCCACGAGGAGCTGTTCCTGTCGCTGCACGACCATCTGCCCCCGGAGATGGTGTACGAGCGCGAACTGCTCATCTGCCGCCTGTAGTAGATTAAGGAAGTCGCCGCCCGCGGGAGTAGTTCAGTGGCAGAACGTCAGCTTCCCAAGCTGAATGTCGCCGGTTCGATCCCGGTCTCCCGCTCCAAACACCCGGCTTTACAACCCCTTCCCGAGCGTCGGCTTCCTAACCCGCGAGAAGGAGTCTCACCATGGACAGAGTCAAGTTTTGGGTTGCATTTTCGGTCGGTGCGGCTTTCGGTGCCAGCATCGCCCTGTTGTATGCGCCGCTGCCGGGCACCAAAGCCCGTAAAGCGCTCAAGCGCAAGGCCGGCGACGCGGGCGACTACCTTGCCGACCAGTACGACAGCGCCAGCGAATACTTGAAGGACCAGGCGGCCGACCTGACCAAGCAGGCGTCGAAGGCCTACGGGAAGACCAAGAGCGCCGCCGGCAGCTACACCGACGACCTCGTCGAAAATCTTCAAAACGCGGTCAAGAGCGTCAAGGGCTAGTCGTTTTCCAGGGAACGAAAAAGGCCCTGTCCTCGCGGATGGGCCTTTTTCGCGTGTCCGAACCTCAGGCGCTGTAGAGCAGTATACCTTCCGGCAGAGCGCGTCCGGGCTCGTCTTCCTGCCGCGAGACCGGCCGGTAATACAGCTGGTTGTTCTCGAGGTACACCTCGAGGAACGCCGGCCGCTCGGAGATGTGCCCCGCGATGAGCGCTTCCGACAGCGGGTCCTCGACGTAGCGCTGGAGCGCGCGGCGCAGCGGGCGTGCCCCGTAGCTGCGGTCCACCAGCGTCTTTTCGAGAATCCACTTCTTCGCGTCCTCGGTCACCGAGATGGTGATGGCCTTTTGAACGAGGTTCGCGTTGAGTGACTGCACCAGCAGCTCCAGGATCTGGATCAGGTCCGCGTCCGAAAGCGAGTGGAACAGGATGATCTCGTCCACGCGATTCAGGAACTCGGGGTTGAAGGTCCGCTTGACCTCCTGCTTGACTAACTCCTCGACCTTGTCCATCACCAGGTCCTCGCGCTCCGACTGGAAGCCGAGCCCCTGCTTGCGCTGGAGGTGCCGCGCGCCGATGTTCGAGGTCATGATCAGGATCACGTTCTTGAAGTCGACGGTGTTCCCGAGCCCGTCGGTGAGGTGCCCATCCTCGAAGACCTGCAACAGGATGTTGAACACATCCGGATGTGCCTTTTCGATCTCGTCGAGCAGGACCACCGAGTACGGCGAGCGCTTGACACGCTCGGTGAGCTGGCCGCCCTCCTCGTAGCCCACGTAGCCCGGAGGCGAACCGATGAGCTTCGAAACCGAGTGCTTCTCCATGAACTCCGACATATCGAAGCGGATGAGCGACTTCTCGCTCCCGAACAGGAATTGAGCCAGGGTGCGCGCCATTTCCGTCTTGCCGATGCCGGTCGGGCCTAAGAACAGGAAAGACCCAATCGGACGATTCGGCGATTTGAGCCCGGCGCGCGAGCGGCGGATCGCGCGAGACAGCGCCGAAATCGCCTTCTCCTGCGAGATGACGCGCTTGTGCAGCTCGCCCTCCACGCGGAGCAGCTTCTGCGTCTCCTCTTCCTTGATCGAGGTGACCGGAACGCCGGTCCAGCGGCTCACGACGTCTTCGATATCCTCGCGGCCCACGATGCCGGCCGTCGAGTCGTCGAGGTGGTATTTGTCGCGCAGGGCGCGCAGGTTCTCGCGCTCCTTGCGCTCCTCGTCCGAGTAGAAGCGCGCCTTCTCGAACTCGTGGTTCGCGATGGCGTTTTCCATCCGGTGCACGATGAACTTGATCCGCTTCTGGACCTCGGTGATCTCCTCGGGCAGGGAAGTCTGGCGCAGCTTGACCCTCGCGCCCGCCTCATCGATCAGGTCAATCGCCTTGTCCGGTAGGAATCGGTCCGGGATGTAGCGGTTCGAGTGCGAGACCGCGAACTCGATCGAATCGTCGGTGTAGGAAACCGCATGAAACTTCTCGTAGCGGTCCTTGATGCCCATGATGATCTTGATCGCGTCTTCCTCGTTCGGCGGAGGAACCTTGACGGCCTGGAAGCGCCGTTCGAGCGACCGGTCCTTCTCGATCGATTTGCGAAACTCCTGCGGAGTGGTCGCGCCGATGCACTGGATTTCGCCCCGGGAGAGCGCGGGCTTGAGGATGTTCGCAGCATCCAGCGAACCCTCGGCCGAGCCGGCCCCCACCAGAGTGTGCAGCTCGTCGATGAAGACGATGCAGTTCTGGTTCTCCATTAGCTCTTTCATGATGGTCTTGAGCCGCTCCTCGAACTGGCCGCGGTACTTGGTTCCGGCCACAATGAGCGACAGGTCCAGCGCCAGCACGCGCTTGTCCGCGAGAAAGCTCGGAACCTCGCCATCGGCGATGCGCTGGGCCAGGCCCTCGACGATGGCGGTCTTGCCCACGCCGGGCTCGCCGATCAGCACCGGGTTGTTTTTCGTCCGGCGGCACAGGATCTGGATCACCCGCTCGAGCTCGCCGTCGCGGCCCACCAAGGGGTCGAGCGCGTTGTCCATGGCGACCTGGGTCAGGTCGCGCGAGAACTCGGCCAAGAGGCTCTGCTCGCGGTTCTGCCCGCTCTGGCCCTGCTCACGGTTGCCGCCGCGCTGCGCGCCCTGGGCGGTTTTCTCCTGGGTCGCGCGCGAAAGCTCTTCGCGAATGGCCAGCAGCTTCAGCCCGCGCTCGTGCAGGATTTCCGCGGCGAAGCACTTCTCCTCGCGCAGGAGCCCTAAAAGCAAATGTTCCGTCCCGATGTGCTTGTGCGAGAGCCGCTCGGCCTCTTCCGCCGCGTAGGCCAGCACACGCTTGCACTCGTTCGAGAGCGGTAGGTCGACTGAAGTGGAGACTTTCTCGCGAATCGTGGTGTGCCCCTCGATCTGCTTGCGGATCGAATCGACGGACGCATGCGAGCGCAGAAAGCGGTTGGTGAGCGCCTTATCTTCCCGCAGAAGCCCCAGCAGTAGGTGCTCGGTCTCGATATAGGGCGAGCCGAACTGGCTGGCCTCGTACCGGGCGAAGAAGATCACGCGCCGCGCTTTTTCCGTATACCGTTCGAACATGTTCCCCCTCATTGCTGTGCGCTCGGGTTAGAGCGCGGTTGCGGCCGTCCGAAATATTTCTACGTACTCCTTACTGTATAGATGTTCGGGCCGCTGCCTCGGACTCGCCCCTCGAACTCAGGCCGATCCCTTCCCGTGTTAACCGCATCACACGCCCGCACCGGGCGGCCAGAGCCATGTTATGGGTGACCAGGATCGTCGTCAGCCCCGCTTCGGCGTGCAGTTGGGTGATGAGCTCAAAAACCGCCTCCGCCGTACCCTCGTCCAGGTCGCCGGTGGGCTCGTCGGCCAGCAGCAGCTTCGGCCGGGTGATCAGGGCCCGGGCCAGCGAGACCCTCTGCTGCTCGCCGCCCGAGAGCTCCCCGGCGCGGTGCCGGAGCCGGTCCCCGAGGCCGACTCTCTCCAGCCAGCGCGATGCCTCCCGGAGCGCGGCGGCCTTGGCGTAGCCGCGGGCCAGCAACGGCATCGCCGCGTTCTCGACCGCCGAAAACTCAGGCAAAAGATAGTGAAACTGCCACACGTAGCCCACTTCGCGGTTGCGGAACCGCGCCGCCGCCGCGCCCGCGAGCGAGCTGAGCGCCGTACCGCCGACCCAAACCTCCCCGGCTGTCGGCCGGTCGAGCGCACCCAGAAGGTGCAGCAGCGTGCTCTTGCCGACGCCGGACTGGCCCACGACGGCCAGGGTTTCACCCCGGGGAACCTCGAAGCTCAAGTCGCGGAACAAGCGCACACCCCGCCCGTACTCCTTCGCCAGACCCTCGATCTTGACCCATGGTTGACTCGCCTCACTCATACCGCAGCGCCTCGGCCGGCAGTACCCGCGCCGCCGAGCCTGACGGGTAGAGGGTCGCCAGCAGCGCCACGCCCACCGAAACGGCCGTCACCAGCAGCCCGTCGATGAGCCGGGGCGCGAAGGGCAGCGTATCGATCGAGTAAACATCAGCCGAGAGGTGGATCAGCCGCCAGTGGCCGCAGACCAAGGCGATCCCGTAGCCCAGCACCCACCCGAGCGCCGTGCCGGCCACGCTGATGAGCACCCCCTGTGCCAGAAAGATGCCGCGAATCTGCCCCGGCGCGACGCCCATCGAGAGCAGCACGGCGATGTCCCGGGTCTTCTCCATCACCATCATGGTGAGCGCGATCAGAATGTTCAAAGCCGCGACGCAGACAATCAGCCCAATCACGATAAAGGTCACCAGCTGCTCCAGCTTGAGCGCGCGAAACAGCTCGCGGTTCTGCTCCATCCAGTTGGTCGCCTCGAACCCAGGCCCTGCGGCCTGCTCGATCGCGCGGCCGATGCGGTCCGCATCGTTCAGGTCGTCGACCTTGAAGGACAGAATCGACACCAAATCCGGCTCGCCGAACAGGGCTTGCGCGTCCCGCAGGCGCACGAACCCGAACCCGGAGTCATACTGGTAAAAGCCCGAGTGAAATACCCCCGCCACGCGGAACCGCTGGTATTTCGGGACGAGGCCGTAAGGGGTCAATTCGCCTTGCGGGCTGGTCACCAGGACCGCGTCGCCCGGGTGGGCATCGAGCGTTGCGGCCAGGTCATAGCCCAGGACGACCGGGGGTGAGCCGATGTCGCCAGTCGCGCTCAGGGCGGCGGCGGACCCGGCCGTCGTGTCGCGGAGCATGTCGGAGACTTGCCGTTCTCGGTCCGGCAGGATGCCCTTGAGCAGCGCCCCGCCCGAGTGCGCCCCGCGCGAGATCAGTACCGGCTCGTACAGGGCAGGCGCGACGGCCCGCACGTGCGGCAGCGCCCCGAGCCGCGCCGCGAGCGCTCGCCAGTCCTTGATGCCATCGGACTGTACGCGCAGCAGCGAGACGTGCGCCGTCGCCGAGAGGAGCCGATCCTGCATGTCGCGCCGCATGCCGGTGGTGATGGCGAGGGCCAGGATCAGCGAAGCCACCCCGACCGCAACCCCGGCCACGGAGATAGCCGTGACCACGCCCACCACCGCCTGCCGGCGCTTGGCCCGCAGATACCGCGCGGCGATGAACAGCTCGAATCTCACGCCAACCTCACTCAAACCTCATGGAACGCTGATCTTGCCCGAGCCCGTGTTGTCGTACCGGTCATACGCGCGCAGCGTCACCGTGTGGGGGCCGGGGCCGGCCGGGATGCGGAAGTCGTACTGCTCCCGCGCCGCGTCCGACACGCGCCCCACCGGCTCCACATACTGCCAGGGCGCGGCGTCGAGCGAGTACTCAGCGTGCGCGATCGGGGTGCGCGTGCCGGTCGCGGTCGCTGTCACGTGGAGGTCGGTGCCCTCGGCTTTCGCCTGCAGCGCCACCGAGGGCGTCGCCGTGGCGACGAGGAACAAATCGCTCACCTTTTCGCCTTGCAGGCCCGCCCCCGCTGGGTGCGAAGGCGCATCCGTGGCCACGACCCGGATGCGGTAGGGTCCGTCCGGCAGCAGCGCCGCGTCGAAGCTGTAATACCGGTCCGCGAGGTCGGCCTTCAGCAGCCGCCACGCGCTCTCGCCCTGCCCCTGCGTGTACAGCGCGAAGCGCAGGTCATCGCCGTTGTCGTCGTGCGCCGCCCAGCGGACGGTAATGCCGGTCTTGTCCTTGATCCCGCTCAGGGGCGCCTGCGGGCTGTTGTTGTCGATGTTCACCGTGCCGCCCTGTGAGGCGAACGTCAGCTGCGCGGGCTGGGGCAGGCTGGGCTGGTTGGCCGACGCGTTGACCCGCGTACCGGGCGCGACCAGGATTTCATCCACCACGGGCGCGGCGTTCGCGGGCAGGTAGTTGATGCCGACCTGGCTTACGCGGCCTTCCGGCTTGAGGGTAAGCCGGAACTGCGCGAACCGAGCGCCCGGTTGGCCGATGCTCGCGTCCTCCGGCCTCGCCGCTTTCCATTCACTCCAGCCCCGGGCCGGGTTGTCGATATTGCCCGTCCGGGTTTCGAGTCCGTAGTTCGCGCCGGCGACTTCCGCCCGTCCCCACAAGGCAGGCTGGCTCGCATCGTACACCTCGCTGGTCAGCGTCCCCGCCGCCGCGGGCTGCAGGCTCATCCGGAGCAGCTTGCCCGTGTTCGCGGTCGCGGCATACACGGCCCGACCCGGCGCATCGGCGAACCCGATCACCTGCGAAGCCTCGGCCCGCGCCACATCCTCGACCCGCCCGTCGTCCTGCACCCGGTACACCCGCCCGAAATAGCCCGTGGCCGCCAGCAGCCCCGCCGGAGTGTCTCGTAGCGCGTAGACCACCTCGTTGTGCGTCGCCCAAATGCGCCGGGGAGCCTCGCTCGGGTTCGCCGGGATCAGGTCTACCTCCGAGCCGTCCGGCACCGTCGCGTTATTGCTTACGGTTTGGGTGGAGCCCGGCTGGACCACGGTCACGGTCACCGTGGCCGTCCCGCCGCCCTGCGCCCCGCCCACCGGCAGCGCGGGAAGAGTGCTCGACTTGCCCTTTTCCCCGACCGCCGCGACATAAATCTGTCCAGCGGGGCCAAGCGCGAGCGAGGTGATCTCGCGCTTGGCCGCCTCGTAGATCACGAATGCCTTGCCATCCCGGCCGATGCGGTAAACCAGCCCAGTCCCGTCGGATCCGGCGAGCAACGTCCCGCCTGGCTCTATCAGCAACGACCGGATGTGCGGCTCGTCGCTTGCGTACACCAGCTCCGGTTTGGCTCCGGCGGCCAAGCGATAAACCGCCCCCGGCGCGCCCGTGCCCAGCAGCAGCCGGCCGCTCCGGTCAAACTGCATCGCCCAGATGTATTTCGGCTTTTCGGCCGTCACCGCAGGGTCGAACACCACCTGCGCGCTCGTCTCGTCGGCTACCCCGTTCGGGTTCAGCTTGTACACCTTGGCCGAGGGCAGCGCGGCCGCGTACACCGCGCTATCCGGACCCACGGCGAGCGCCTGCACGCTCAGGTCTTTCGTCGTGAAGATGACCGTCTGCCTCCCGTCAGGCGCGATCCGTATCACCTGTGCCGGCGAGCCGGTCGCCAGATATGCGTTGCCCGCTTTGTCGCTCGCGACGGCCCACACGTCTGCCGCGTTCAGCTGTGCTGCCTGTGTCAACTCGAAACCCGGTGCCAGCACGCCGTCGCTGCCGATCGCCACGCCTTTGGCGGTCCCTTTTTCCCAGTCCGCCGCGCTTGCCTCGGTCCACAAGTGCGTGCCCTGCGCGTTACAAACACTGGCTGTCAGCAGGAGAAAAAGGAGAACTCGGCGAAGGTTGATCACTGGCGCAAGTCTACCAGCGCCTCAGTTGGCCAGGACGGCCCGGTAGCGCGCGTGGCCCTTGCGCACCCGCTCCACGGCCGTGTTGGCTTCGCGCATGGGGAACTGCTCGATCACCGGCGCGATCCGGTGCCGGGCCGCGACTTGGAGCATTTCCGCGATCTCCGCCGGGCTGCCCGTCCTGCCGCCGCCCAGGCTCCGTTGCCGCGAGACCATGGGGCGAAGAGCGAGCGAGGCGGGCGTGTTGATCAGGCCCAGCACGCTCAGCGAGCCGCGCGGACGAAGCGCCGCCATGTAGGCGTTCCAGTCTTCCTCGCCGATGCCCGTGCACAGGATCAGGTCGAAGTGGCCGCCGAGAGCCTTGAGCGTCTTGCTTTCGCGCGTATTGACGAACTGGTGCGCGCCCAGGCGCAGGCACTCCTCCTCTTTGGCCGCGGACGAGGAAAAGGCCGTGACCTCGGCCCCGAAGGCCCGTGCGAACTGCAGGGCCAGGTGCCCCAGGCCGCCGATGCCGACCACGCCGACGCGGGAGGCCGGGTGGACGCCGTGGCCGCGCAGGGGTGCGTAGACCGTGGCCCCGGCGCAGAGCAGCGGGGCAGCCGCGGCCGAGTCCAGCGCGTCAGGAAGCGGAATGGCGAAGTGCGCCTGGACCCGTACCCGGTCCGCGAAACCCCCGTGCCGGCCGACGCAGGTGAACTGAGCGCCCGTGCAGAACTGCTCCTCCCCCTTGCGGCACCACTCGCAGTGTCCGCAGCTGCCCGCCTGCCAGCCCACCCCGACTCGGTCGCCGGGTTTGAGCCAGCCAGCCTGCGAGCCCGCTTCCACCACGGTCCCCACGATCTCGTGGCCCGGGATGAACGGGTATCGGCTGTAGCCCCACTCGTTGTCGATCAGCCCGATGTCGCTGTGGCACACGCCGCAGTGCGACACGGCGATCTCGACTTCGTCGGGGCGCAGCTCGCCCGGCTCGTACCTATAGCTCTGCACCTCGGCACCGGCGGCGTGGACGGCATACCCCTGGATCATAGAGGGCTATTCTACCCGCAGCGTGAGAATCTGCTCCCCCTGAAAATTCGCGTCCAGCCCGGCGCTGCCCAGCGTCAGGACGGACTCCGAATGCACCGAGGTGCGGTCGCGGTCGTGCGCGGGCACGAGTTGGTTGACCACAGAAAGCGGCACCGCGTCGAGCGTGCGGCCGTCCACGCTCAGGCCCGCGTCGGGGCGCAGGAGCGAGACGTACAGGCGGTCGTCCGGGTGCAGCGCGTTCAGCTGCGCCACCGTGCCGCTGAGCGGAACCGAGCCGCCGCCGCGCCCGGCCGCGAGCGTCCGGTCCAGCGCCGGGCCGTCGCTGACCATCAGGCGCACGTCGCCGTCAGGCAGGGAAGCGGGCAGGGTGACCGGCACCCGTACCTGCCGGGCCGGGCCCCGGTAGGGCTTCACCGTCGCCGCCACCGTGATGGTGTCGCCCGCGTGAAAGCTGGTCTGCTCGATCACGGCGCGGCTGAGGGTGTCCGCATGGCGGCCGGGTAGCACGTCGACCGCGATCCGCAACCCGGCGATCGCGGTTTGCCGCTCCGTGCTGCTGTAAAGCGCGTTGAACCGCAGAGCCAAGCCGAGGGCCGCCTGCAACGGGGCCGGCGCGCCCGCGCCGGGGGCGGAGAGCGTTTCGAGCTCCACCGGGCGGTACGCTCCCGCCACGTCCACCGTCGCCCGCACCCGGTAGCTGTCTTCCTCCGCGTAGTTCGGGGTCTGCTGCAAGGCTTGGAACAGCGAAACGAGCAGCACGGTCGGGGTCATCTGCGGTTGGTCTAAGACTTGTAAGTGCAAAACTTTCGTCGCGTTTTCGCGTGTCAGGTCGATCTCGATCGGGATGGTTCGCGCGGGCACGCCGAGCAGGCCGCCGATCGCCGTCTGGCGGTCCTGGGTGAACGAGCCGACGACCGCCCCCGTGTTGACGATCTTGAAGCTGTTCGAGGTGGAGGCGAGCGTCGCCACCACGTCCGCCTTGGTCATGGGCAGGCTCACCGCGCCGGACTGCATGAGCGGGTGCCCGCAGGCCAGCAGGCGATTCGCGTCCAGGTAGGTGACGGTGCAGGTGGCCGCGATCTCGAGGTCGCCCGAAACCAGCAGCGCGCTCACCGCCGAGCCGGGGCCGAGCGCGGGCAGCGTGTCTGGGCCTTTTTCAGAGCCGCCGCCGAGACCGGCCTGCGGCACGAACCCGAGTCCGGGCGCATGCTCCTTCCAGAGGGCCATCGCTTCAGGGGAAAAGCCGGAGAACACCAGCGGCGTCTCGATCGGCGTGACCTGGCCGGTTTGGGCCGGCTTGACCGAGCCGGGGTCGAAGTCGCGGACAGGGAGCATCTGCTCGATGGGCGTGATGCCGCCGATCGGCTCTTTCGAGAACTCCCCGATGCGGAACCCGAGGGCCCCGACCAGCTTGCCGTCGATGTAGACGGGGCTGCCGCTCATCCCGGCGACAACCCCGGTGTACTCGGCTTTCGCGCCGGTCAGGCGGGCCAGGATCAGGTCCTCGCCCGGGCCTTGCGCGTTGCGGAGCACGCCCAGGATGTCGACCCCGAACGGCTCCGGCGTTTGCCCCTGGAAGACGGTCCAGGCTGTGCCGTGCTGCCCCGCATGCACCTGCTCCAGGGGAAAGATGCCCGCGCTCGAAGGCGGCGGCGCGGTTTGTGACAAAACGCAAACGGGGGCGAGGAGAGCGGCGGCGAGGAGCGTCCAACGGGGGGTGAGCACGTCTACAGACTACAAGCGGTCTCATCAACCCGAACATTCCGTGAAGCCCCGGATGAGACCCGCCGCAAAGCGGGGCTCGCGAGGTATGACGAAGCAGCGAAATTATTGATGAGACCGCTTCTAAAGCACTCGCCCGGCGACCCGCGCCGCCCGAGAGTAAACTGCTCCCATACAGGTGTCCCATACAGGTGACAAGGACCGTGAACCGCACCCCCTTCGCTTTGCTCAGCTGCGCCATTCTGCTCGCCGCCGCTCCGGCGCGCGCCTTCCAGTTCGACCCCAACCCGCCGCCTGTGCCTCAGCAACAGCAGCAGGCCGACCCCCAGGCCGGCCCGCCGGAGCAGGGAGGGCCGGGCGGCGACAACGGCTCGATCGCGCTGCCCAAGAAGAAGGAAGCTCCCGCGCCCGAGCCGCCGCCCAAGGAGGAGCCCGCTGTCAAGAACCCGCCCGAGCTTCAGAACTTCTCGCTCCGGGTGGACGTCCCGGTGGTCAACGTCGATGTCGGGGTGATCCTCGAGAAGACGCACCAGTTCGTGCCTAACCTGCAGCAGGCGAACTTTCGGGTTCTCGAGGACGGCAAGCCCCAGCCGATCAGCGGGTTCTCGCGCGTCCAGGCCCCCATCACCGCCGTGCTGCTGGCGGAGTTCGCGGCCAACAGCTACTACTTCATCTACGACATGCGCAACGCGGCCTACGCCTGGGCGCAGTCGCTCCGGCCGGACGACTATGTCGCCGTGATGACCTACGACCTGCACACCAATATCCTGACCGACTTCACCCAGGATAAGCGGCTGGTGGCGCAGGCGCTCAACTCGCTCATCCTGCCTACCTGGCGGGAGACCGATCTGTTCGACGCGGTGTATGAGACGCTGGATCGTTTGAGCCGCATCGACGGGCGTAAGTATGTCATCCTCGTCTCCACCGGGCGGGATACTTTCTCGAAGATCACGCTCGACAAGATCCTTGCGAAGATCAAGGCGACCCCGAACGTGACGATCTTCTCGATCGGCACCGGCCAGTTCATCCGCGTGCTTGCCGAGAGCCGGGGCGCGCTGCAAGGGCCGCGCGAGATCGACTTTCTCCAGGCCGACAACCAGATGTCCACCTTCGCCCGCATGACCGGCGGCCAGGCGTTCTTCCCGCGCTTTCAAGGCGAGATGCCCGATATCTTCCGGCAGATCAACCAGTCCATCCGCAACCAGTATGTGCTCAGTTACCGGCCGACCAATACCAAGCAGGACGGCACTTACCGGCACATTCAGGTCCAGTTGGTCGACGAAGAAGGCAACCCGCTCCGCATGCAGGACGAGAAGCACAAGCCGCTCAAGTACGACGTCATCGCGCGCGACGGATACCGGGCCAAGCAGCAGGTGGAGTAAAGAAAGAGGCCCGCTCGAAAGCGGGCCCTTCGTTGAACCAGGTAGCTTCAGCCGGCTTTGTCGAGCAGGGAATAGGACAGGTCGCGATTCTTGACCATCTCCGCCGTGATCACCATGTCCTTGATTTTCTTGTTGCCGGGCAGGTGGTACATCAGGTCGAGCATCAGCTCTTCCAGGATCATGCGGAGACCGCGCGCGCCGACCTTGCGAGACAGGGCTTCCTGCGCGACGGCGCGGGCCGCTTCGTCGGTGAAGTGGAGGCTGACGCCCTCGTACTCGAACAGCTTCTGGTATTGCTTCAGGATGGCGTTGCGGGGCTTGGTCAGGATCTCGACCAGCGCCGCCTCGTCCAGTTCGTCGAGGATGCCGATAACGGGCAGGCGCCCGACGAACTCCGGGATGAGCCCGAACTTGATCAGGTCCTGCGGCTCGGCCTTGCGGAGCAGTTCGGTGTCGCGCTGCTGGCGCACGTCCACCAAGCCCTCGGCCACCTGCTTCTCGGTCAATGCCTTGAAGCCCAGGGCCTTTTTGCCGACCCTGCGCCCGACCACCCGCTCCAACCCGACAAACGCCCCGCCGCAGATGAACAGGATGTTCGTCGTGTCGACCGGGGTGAACTCCTGGTGGGGGTGCTTGCGGCCGCCTTGCGGGGGGACGTTGGCGACGGTGCCTTCGAGGATCTTGAGCAGGGCCTGCTGTACACCCTCGCCGGAGACGTCGCGGGTGATGGAAGGGTTCTCGTCCTTGCGGCCGATCTTGTCGATCTCGTCGATGTAGATGATGCCGGACTGGGCCCGGGCGACATCGCCGTCGGCTGCCTGGAGCAGCTTGAGGATGATGTTTTCCACATCCTCGCCGACGTAGCCGGCCTCGGTCAGCGTGGTCGCGTCCACGATCGCGAACGGGACGTCGAGCATCTTGGCCAGAGTGTGTGCCAGTAGGGTTTTGCCTGAGCCGGTGGGGCCAACGAGCAGGATGTTGGACTTGGACAGTTCGACATCGTTGCCGCGGACGCGGTTCATCTGGATGCGCTTGTAGTGGTTGTAGACGGCGACGGCGAGCTTCTTCTTTGTCTGGTCCTGCCCGATGACGTATTCGTCGAGAAAAGCCCGGACCTCAAGCGGCTTGGGCAGGTGCGTGGGTGCCGCGCCCTTGGGGGTCTCGCTCTTGTCGTCTTCGAGGATAGAGTTGCAGACGGCCACGCACTCGTCGCAGATATAGGCGCGGGGGTAGTCGCTGGGCGAGGAGATGAGCTTCGCCACGGCGTCCTGCGATTTGTGACAGAACGAGCAGCGGAGTGCGTCGTCTGTTCCGGTGCGCGTTTTCATGTTGACTCCTGACTACGTTTTAGGCCGGTCGGCGATGCGGTCGATGATCTCGTCGATGATGCCGTATTCCTTGGCCTGTGGGGCGTTCATGATGAAGTCGCGCTCCACGTCGCGCTCGATGCGGTCGAGCGCCTGGCCGGTGTGCTTCGACATGAGCGTGTTGGTGATCTCGCGGATGCGCAGAATCTCGCGGGCGTGGATGTCGATATCCGTCGCCTGGCCCGAAAGCCCACCCATGGAGGGCTGGTGGATCAGGATGCGGGAGTTGGGCAGGGCGAAGCGCTTGCCCGCGGTACCGGCCTGGAGCAGGAAGGCACCCATGGAAGCCGCCTGGCCGATGCAGTAGGTCACCACGTCGTTCTTGATGAACTGCATGGTGTCGTAGATCGCGAGGCCGGCGGTGATGGAGCCGCCGGGCGAGTTGATGTAGAGCTGGATGTCCTTTTCCGGGTCCTCGCCCGACAGGAAGAGCATTTGCGCGATGATGAGGTTCGCGATCTGGTCGTCGATGGGCGTGCCCAGAAAGATGATGTTGTCGCGCAGCAGACGGGAGTAAATGTCGTAGGCGCGTTCGCCCCGGCTCGTCTGCTCAACCACCATAGGTACCAATGCCATGTGAAGGTGTCCTTTACGGGGCTGCTTCGCTCGACGAAGCAGCTGTTCCAAGTTTCTCATAGAGCAGGGCTCCGGTTTTCTCGCGCCGCACCTGCTCGCGCACGCGCTCGATCGCGCCGTCGCGCCCCAGCCGCTCACGCAGCACGGCGAGCGGCTCGCGGGTCTGGACGGCCAGCATCTCCAGCTCGCGGTCGAGCTCGGAGTCTTCGACCTGAACATTCTCAAGCTGGGCGATCTTGTCGAGCAGCAACGTGCCCTGCACCTCGCCGAGCGCGCCCTCGCGCTGGGCCTGCCGCAGCCGGCCGAAGTCGAGCTGCCGCATCTGCTCCTCGCCCATGCCCTGCTGGGCCAGGGCGCGCAGGCCGCGGTCGAGCCGGGCGTCGATCTGCTGCTGCACCAGCGACTCGGGAATGGGGAAGTTGTACTTCGCGGCGAGCGCCTCGAGCACCTTGTCCTTGGTCGCGGCCTCGGCCTGGCGGCGCTTGTCGGCGGCAAGGTGCTCGCGCAGCTTGGTCTGGAACTCCTCGAGAGTGTCGTAGTTGCCGAGCGTCTTGGCGAACTCGTCGTCGAGCTCCGGCGCGTTCTTGCGCTTGATGCTTTTGACTTCAACGTCATAAGCGATTGTCTTGCCCTGGAGGCGCGGCTCGCCGAAGTCCGCCGGGTAGGTGTATTCGAACCGGATCTCCT
This sequence comes from uncultured Acidobacteriaceae bacterium, assembly GCA_964250195.1. Classification (GTDB taxonomy): domain Bacteria; phylum Acidobacteriota; class Terriglobia; order Terriglobales; family Acidobacteriaceae; genus EB88. The sequence goes on along the minus strand of CAXUEU010000006.1, from coordinate 2,236 downwards.
GGCCGGGCTTGCTCCCGCGCAGGGCGTCGTTGAAGGCGGGCAGCGTATTGGGGGAGCCGATCTCGAGCTGGATATCGTCGCCCGCGATCGGCTCGTCGAGCGTCGCGCCGTTCTGCGGGGTGCCGGTAAAGGTGATGACGGCATAGTCGCCGTCGGCGAGTTCACGGTCTTCCTCGACCGGCTCCATGGTGGACCGGGAGTCGCGGACGCGGGCCATCTCGGACGCGAACTCCTCGTCGGACAGCTCGGCCTGCTCGCGCTCGACCCGGATGTCGCCGTAACCTTCGAGATCGATCTCCGGCATGACTTCAAACAGGGCCTTGAAGCGCAGCGGCTGCCCGTCTTCCAACTCGAGCTCGGTGACCTGCGGCTGCGAGATGGGCTGCACCCCCTTGCTGTCGAGCGCGGAGCGGAAGTGCTGAGGCAGCAGCTGCTCGACGATATCCTGGCGAATTTGCTCATCGAAGCGCTTGCGGATCAGCGTGGGCGGCACCTTGCCGGCGCGGAAGCCGGGGATGCGGGCCTGCCGGGTGTAGGTCTTGAGCACGCGCTTGAACGCGGCGGAGACCTCCTCGGCCGGGATGGTGACCTCCACGTCCCGGGTGCAGGCTGGGTTGAGCGGCGGGGCTCCGGGGGCGTGCGCGTGCGGCTCGTGCGCGCTCTCGGGTGTCAGAATCTCCGGCTGGACTTCAGCGATGGCGGGCGCGGCGGTTTCTTCAGGGGTGGTGGCGAGAGTGTCTGTTGAGCTCAACGTGGGCCTTCCGGTAGGCTCGTCCCCCTGGGGAGTTTCGGGGCGGCCCGCGCGTGAAGGCGGGCTCGGGAGGGGACGGCTTCTTGATCTCTCCAATGCTACGGAGCTTTGGCGAGAGGGTCAAACGAAGGTGGCTTGTTGAAAGCGGAAGCGGGGGCGTTCTACAGGCCGGAGCTGGATGCGCTGCGGTTCGCGGCCTTTCTGGCCGTGTTTTGGTTCCACCGGATGGACTACGAGCCGGCCGCCCGGAACTGGGGGCTGCTCGTCGGGACGATCGGGGCGTTCGGGGTGCCGGTGTTCTTCCTCCTCAGCGCGTTTCTGATCGCCGAACTGCTGCTGCGGGAGCGCGAGCGGACAGGCCGGGTGCATGCCGGAGCGTTTTACATCCGTCGCATGCTCCGGATCTGGCCGCTGTACTTCGCCGCGTTTTTCGGGCTGGCGCTGCTGGAGCGGGTGCTGCCGGGGGTGGGCAGCCGCGCGCCCGGCGCCTGGGCGGCGTTTACTTTCTTCTGCGGCAACTGGTGGATCACCCGGCACGGATGGATCGCCGGCGCGACCGATCCCCTGTGGAGCATCTCGGTCGAAGAACAGTTTTACCTCGCGGTGCCGTGGTTGGTGTGGTTCGGCGGCCGGCGCGCCCTGGGGTGGGTCGCGGGCCTGCTGCCGGCAGTCTCGCTGGCGACGGTGGTCTGGTATGCGCGGCACGACGCGCCGGGCGACCATGGCGAGTGGACCAATTCACTGGTGCAGCTGCAGTTTTTCGGCGCGGGCGCGCTGCTGGCGCTCTGCTTACGGGGGCGCGCGCCTTCGTTCGGGAGACTGGGCCGGGCTGCGGCGGCCGGGCTCGGCTTCCTGTGCTGGGCGGCGGCGCTGCTGTTCTGCCGCGTTCGCAGCTGGGACCCGCATCCCTCGCCCGGGCAGGCGTTTGCAGGGTGGGCCCTGGTGCTCACTGGCGCGGTCCTGTTCTTCCTGGCCGCGCTGGGCATGCCGGGCCGATGGGTGCCGGGGTGGCTCCGGTACCTGGGGCGCATCTCCTACGGGCTGTACGTGTTTCACTCGCTCCTCTTCTTTCTGGTCTTTGAGCGAGCCGGGGTGCGCGGCTGGAGCGGGACGCTCGTCGTGCTCGCACTTAGCATCGGAGCGGCGCACCTGTCGTTCCGGTACTTCGAGCGGCCGTTTCTGCGCCTCAAGGCCCGGTTTACCTTCGTCGCCGTGCGGGAAGAAGCGGCCCGGTAAGATGGGCGTCGAGGAGAGACGGGGCATGGCGAGCGGTGAAGACCTGAAGCGGGAAGCGGCGGCGCGGAGCATGCGCTATGTGGAAGACGGAATGCGGGTGGGGCTGGGAACCGGTACCACGTCCAGGTACGTGATTGAGCTCCTTGGGGAGCGGGTGCGGGCGGGGCTGAAAATTGTGGGGGTGCCGACCTCGAAGGCGGCGGCGGAGCTGGCACGGTCTGTCGGGATCAGGCTGGGAACCTTCGAGGA
>CAXUEU010000005.1:32488-51089 GCA_964250195.1 uncultured Acidobacteriaceae bacterium | reverse complement strand
ACATATGCGTGAAGTAGGTGCGGCGCGCCCCGACCCGCCCCGCCCAGCCGAGCGCCTCTTCCACGTTGGCGTGGCTGGGGTGGTGCTCCCAACGCAGCGCGCCCAGGATCAGTACATCGAGGCCGCCCAGCAGCGCGAAGCTCTCGTCCGGGATCGCGCTCATGTCCGTCAGGTACGCCGCGCGCCCGAACCGGTAGCCCGCGATGGGCAGCGCGCCGTGAAACAAGGGAACCCGCCGGAATGGCTGCCCCGCGATCGAGACCGTGCCCGTGCCGCCGATGCGGTTGAGCGCGACCCGCGCCTTGTTGGGGTACTTCGAGTCGGGCGAGAACGTGTAATCGAAAATCCGCTCGAGAACCTGCGCCGTCGTGTCGTCGGCATAGAGCGGCAGCTTGCCCAGCGGGTGCCGGAAGGTAAGCGGCCGCAGGTCGTCCAGACCCAGGATGTGGTCGGCGTGGGCGTGCGTGTAGAGCACCGCGTCCACCCGGTCCACACCCTCGCGCAGAGCCTGCACGCGGAACTCCTGGCCCGTATCGACGATAACGCGATGGCTGCCCCAGCTCACGGTGATGGAGGGCCGGGTCCGATTGTCGCGCGGGTCAGGCGACGTGCAGGTCGCGCAACGGCAGCCGAGGATGGGCACGCCCATGCTCGTCCCCGAGCCCAGCACCGTGATGAGAGCCTCGGCCATCTCGCTAGCGCAGGATTCCTGGGCGTCCGCCCGACGGCGGCCCTGCGGTCGCCTGGCGCGAGATCGCGTTGGTCAGATCCAGGAACATCATTCGCAGCTCGAACATGATGCCCTTGAGCAGGTCGCCCTCCCCCGGCGTCAGGTTGCCGCGCGTCTTCTCCTCGAGCAGCCCCAGCATGTCGATCGATTGGCGCGCGCCCAGGATGTCGATGCGCGGTTTTTGCCCCTGCTCCGTACCCGCGCCCATCGCCATGATGGCCGACAGATAGAAGCTCTGGATCACGTGCTCGAACGCCACCGCGCCCGGCTGCTGCGCTCCGGGGTTCTGCTGCCGCAGGAGCGAGTCGAGCTCGCGGCTGGTCTGCCGGTAGGCTGCGTCCTGGGCCGCCGTCTCGGCCGCCGTACGCGGCTCGCCGACCGGCTCGGAGCCCAAATCTTCCTCGGCGAAACCGTCCTCCGGCGCGAACTCCATGCCAGGCAAACCACTGGTCCCGTCGAGCGCCCCGGCCATCTCCTCATCGCGCAGATCGTCCGCGCCGCCGGTGGCGTCCGCCATGGCTTCCGGCGTGCGCGGCGGCATGGTCACGACTTTAGGCGTGGCCGCTGTTTCCGGCGGCGCGACCGGTTCCGGCGTCGCCCGCTGCTCCGGCTCCACCCCCTCGCGCCGTTCGCCCTCCGAAGTAAACTTGCGCCTGTCCACAACCACGAATGCCGGGGGCTTTTCTGCCATCGTCTCTCCTCTTTCAGTTCCCGAGCGGCGCCCGCGCCAGCACGGACGCGGCCCCGCCCTCATACCTCAAGCTGCCCGTCGAGGCTTCGGTCCGTACCGTGCCCAGCGCGAACGCTCCCGCGAGCCCGGGCAAATCACTCTGTGTGATGCTGGTGAGCTCGCCTACAGCCTCCGGCTTCCCTTCGGCGAACAGCGGCGTCCCGGCCGGCGGCACCGCGCCTTCGAGCCGCAGCGCGCGCAGCCCCTTGTGCACGGTTGCCCGCGAGCGAATCCGCTCCACGATCTCCTGCCCCAGGTAGCACCCTTTGTTGAAGTTGAGCGCCCGCATCTGCCCGGTTTCCTGGGCCAGGCTTTTCTCGCCGATGTCCACGCCGTAGCGCGGCACCCCGCGCAAGATCCGCAGCGCCTCGACCGCCTCCGGCCCGCATGCTGCGGCCCCGGACAGCCGCGCGCGCCAGGGCGCCAGATCGGCCGCCCACACCTCGAACTGCTCCGCCCCGACCCGGCCGACCAGCGCGCCCTCGAATTCCACAAACCGCCCAGAATCGAGTGCGACCCCGAGCAGCGCCGCCGCGCCCGGCCCGGCAACGCCCAGCGCCGAGGCGCCCTCGTCCGGCGTCAGCTCCACGTCGTCCATGATGATGAACCGCTCCAGCTGCTCCCCGACCTTGGCCGCCTGGCCGCGGTCCGTGGTAAGCAGCAGCGAGCCGGGCAGCGCCCATACCTCGCCGTCGCCCTGGATGCGCCCTTGCGCGTTCAACAGAAAGGTGTAGTTCAGCTCGCCCGGCCGCAGGTCCTTGACGGTGTTGGTCACCATGCCGTTGAGCCAGCGCACCCGGTCCTCGCCCGCGATGCGGAAACGCGTCCGTGAGGCGAGCTCGTACACCCCCGCGCCTTCCACCAACGCCCGCAGTTGCTCCGTCAAAGTCACTCCCCGTCCGTTCCTTGCGTCTTACCCTCAAACAGACCACGATTATAGGCCGCCCCAGCCGGCCCCTCGCTTCGCTCGAAAGGACCCGCCTTGCCCTGTTTCCCCGCCGCGTTTCTGCTCCTCCCCATTCTCGCCGCCGCCCAGGCCGCGCCCAAGCCGCGCATCGATGCCGCGCAGGCCGCCGCCTTGTTTCGCTCCATCGATGCCATCCTCCACTTCGACTCCCGCGACACCGGCCTCGCCATCCACCACGAAGTGAAGCGCCGCCTCTTGACCCGCGAACAGGTGGTCGCGCTGCTGAAGCAGAAGATGGACGAGGACAAGGACACCGCGCGGGTCGAGCGGTCGGCCGTCGTACTCGAGAAGTTCGGCCTCTTGCCGAACGGCTTCGCGCTGCGGCCCTTCCTGCTCGAGCTGCTGGGCGAGCAGGTGGCAGGCTTCTACGACTCCAAGACCAAGACCGTGAACCTGCTGGACTGGATCAGCGCCGATGATCAGAAGCCCGTTCTCGCGCACGAGTTGACCCATGCTCTCCAGGACCAATACCAGACCGCTCGGGGCGTCGGGCTCGACAAGTGGGAGAATTTCGGCCCCGACGGGACGGCGAAAAACTACAAGGAGGACCGCGAGCACATCGCCACCGACGAGGCGGACACCGCCCGCGAGGCCGCGCTCGAAGGCCAGGCCATGGTCGCCTACCTGGACTGGGGCCTCGAAGGCAAGGGGCAAACCCTGCGCACGCTGCCCGACATCGGCCCGCAGACGCTCGGCGACGGCCAGGACACCGACTCGCCTATCTTGAAGAGCGCGCCGGAGGTGCTGAAGCAGTCGCTGCTGTTCCCCTACCAGGAAGGGCTGATGTTCGAGCAGCGCGTGCTCAAGGCGGGCGGCACGGCGGCCGCGTTCCGCGGCGTACTGACCCGGCCCCCGTCGAGCACCTGGGAGATCCTGCATCCGGACGACTACCTGCGCAAGGCAGCCCCCGCCGTGCTGAACCTGCCCGACCTGCACCCCCTGCTCGACCCCGGGTACGAGCCCTACGACGTGGGTGTGCTGGGCGCGCTGGACGTGCGCATCCTGGGCGCGACCCTGGCCGACCCCGGCGCGGGCGCGGACCTGGCTCTGGCCTGGGACGGCGGCGTGTACTATGCCGCGCAGGCGCGCGCGGCGGCGAACAAGCAAGCGCCCGGATCGATCGCCCTGGTGTACCTGTCGCGCTGGAAGACCGCGGCCGCCGCGCACCAGTTCGCGACGGTGTACCGGGGCTCGCTCACGAAGCGCTTCGTCAAGCTCGAAGCCGGCGAGCAGTCCGCCGCCCGCGCCGCTTTCCAGACCGAAGACGGCCCCGTTCTGGTGGAGCAGCACGACCGGTGCGTCTTCGTGAGCCAGAGCCTGCCGCTCGCCGAGGCCGACAGGGCGCAAAAGCTGATGCTGGAGGCGCAGGCCAAACCCGGTGCCCCGGCCTCCGCGGCAAGCCTGACCGCACCGCTGCGCGGCTTTTTCGCGGTTCAAGGAGCCATGCGCGCCGGGTATACTGGGCGCTAAGTCATCGGGAGAGAAGCACTTTGGAGCAGCAGGCAGAGATCGGCATCATCGGCGGGAGCGGGCTGTACTCCATGCCAGGCATCGAGGACGTACGCGAGCACCCCGTTACCACCCCCTTCGGCGAACCGTCCGACCCATTGGTCCTCGGCACCCTCGACGGCCGCAGCGTGGCTTTCCTGGCCCGCCACGGAAGGGGCCACCGGCTGCTGCCGTCGGAGCTGCCTTTCCGCGCCAACATCTACGCGCTCAAGTCGGTCGGGGTGCGGCAGATTCTTTCGGTCTCCGCCGTGGGCTCGCTCAAGGAAGAGCACAAGCCCACCGACTTCGTGATGCCGGACCAGTTCATCGACCGGACCTACGCACGCGGCGGCGAAACCACGTTCTTCGGCGGCGGCATCGTCGGCCATGTCTCCTTCGCCGAGCCCATCTGCGCGGGCGTCGCCGAGGCGCTCGCGCGGGCCTGCGAACAAGCCGGCGTCACCGGCAAGCTCGGCGGCACCTACGTCTGCATGGAGGGCCCGCAGTTCTCCACCCGCGCCGAGTCGAACCTGTACCGGAGCTGGGGCGCGGACGTGATCGGCATGACCAACCTCCAGGAAGCGAAGCTGGCCCGCGAGGCCGGCATCTGCTACGCCACCCTCGCCATGGTCACCGACTACGACTGCTGGCGCGAGGGCCACGACGCGGTCACGGTCGAGCAGGTCGTCGCGGTCATCCACCAAAACACGGCAAATGCTTCGCGGGTCGTCCGGGCCGCGGTCAGCCTGCTGCCCGGCGAGCCGGCCTGCGCTTGCGCATCCGCCGCCCAGCATGCCATCATGACCAACCGTGATGCCATTTCGGCGGCGGCGCGCGAAAAAACGGCCCTGCTGTTCGGGAAGTACATCTAAAGCCAGGCATGGAGTTCCCTCAATGAGCATTCTCGTAGTCGGCAGCGTCGCGTTCGATGGCATCGAGAGCCCCTCGGGCAAGCGCGACCGCGTCCTCGGCGGCGCGGCCACCCACTTCGCGCTTTCCGCCTCCTTCTTCACCGATGTCCGCGTGATCGCCGTGGTCGGCGAGGATTTCGGGGCCGCGGAAGAAAAGGTGTTTACCGACCGCAAGATCGACATCCGCGGCATCGAGCACGCGCCCGGCAAGAGCTTCTTCTGGCGGGGCTCCTACGTGGACGACCTGAACAGCGCGCAGACGCTCGACACGCAGCTCAATGTCTTCGGCAACTTCGCCCCCAAGATCCCCGACCCCTACAAGGACACCGAGTACCTGTTCCTGGCCAACATCGACCCCGTGCTCCAGGAGCGCATCCGCGCCCAGCTGCCGGGCGTCCGCATGGTCATCGGCGACACCATGAACTTTTGGATCACCAATGCGCGCGAAAACCTGCTGCGCGTGCTCAAGACCCTCGACACGCTGATCGTCAATGACGGGGAGGCGCGCCTGCTCTCCGGCTGCACCAACCTGCGCAAGGCCGCCGAGAAAATCCTCCGCTTCGGCCCCAAGTCGCTCATCATCAAGCACGGCGAGTACGGTGCGACCGCCTTCTTCTCCGAGCACTCCTTTCCGGGGCAGAAGCGCGCGCGGCCTGTCGCCTTCCGCTCGCCGGCCTACCTGCTGCCCGAGGTCGTCGACCCCACCGGCGCGGGCGACTGGTTCGCCGGCGGCTTCTTCGGCTCGATCTCGGAGACCGGCCTGGTCACCCCGTCCGCCTGGCGCAGGGCCATGTTTTACGGTGCCGCGATGGGCTCGTTCGCGTGCGAGAAGTTCGGGACCGAGCGGATCCTCGACCTGACGCGGGAGGAGATCGAGGCGCGGGTGGAGGAGCTGCGAAGCTTGTCCAGTTTGGACTGACTTGAGCGTGCGAAGTAAAGGAACTATGGATATGCTTCCTTCTCTTCGTTCTTCGTAAATCTCAATAATGGGTCATCCTGAGCGGAGCGAAGGACCTGCTTGTTCTCCGTACCGCAATTCCGTTTGATCGTGCGGGTACAGTCGATGCGCTTTCTTCGCCTTCCATTTTTTGCCCTTCTCGGCTTGAGCCTTGCAGGTGTGCATGCACAAAGCGCTCCGGCCTTCCAATTCCATTTCACAGAGCCTTTCGGCTCCTTCCCGGTCGGTGTAAAAGTCGAAAGCCTGTCCGATTCGACGCGCCCTTTCCAGCCGACCCCACCCGCAGCTCCAGTAGCGCGACCCTTGCAAACTCTGGTTTGGTACCCGGCGCAATCTTCGAATGCGCACACGATGACCATCGGTGAGTATGGCTCATTCGTCAAAACTGAGACGAGCAGCACGCCGATGGAGCATGGCAAGTCTCAGGACTTCATTGCTGCTTTCACCCTCGGCACAGATGATCTATCCATGCGCGCCGTCCGAGATGCCGCTGCGAAACCGGGCCGCTTTCCTGTTGTTGTCTACGCCCCAAGCTTGAACGCGACCAACACCGAAAACGTCGAGCTTTGCGAGTACCTGGCAAGCAATGGTTTCGTGGTTCTGTCCAGTCCCAGCTTGGGCGCGACCAACCGCACTATGACAACCGACCAAGCCGGGGTAGACGCGCAGGCTCAGGATATTGCCTATCTGCTCGATTCCGCGAAGGCTCTTCCCGATGCCGACCTAAGCGCGACTGCCGTCATCGGCTATAGTTGGGGCGGAAATGCCGCGCTTTTCGCGGCGGCTCGCGACAAGAATATACGCGCACTGGTCGGGCTCGACCCATCTTTCCAGTTCACCGGAAACCCCTTGCCGCAAGGGCCACTTATGACACCGCTGCTCGTCTTCACCCACGGCGAGCAACCGCTTGCTTTTCGCGACGGTAACAAAGATACAGAGACTCCCTCGGATGTACTGCTGAAATGGAAGAGCGCCGACCTGCTCCATATCGAAATGCTTGCCATGGCTCATCTTTCCTTCAGCTCGCTCTTCCAGCGCAGCGACCGTTTTCGTACAGAAGCCCCTCATTTCACACCGGCGGACTACTCACTTGAGGAAAGCGCTGAAAGCTACGGCCTAGTCGCTCGATACACGCTCAACTTCCTGAACGCCTACCTCAAGCACGACCCCGCCGTGCAAGCCTTTCTTAAGCGAACGCCTGGAGAGAACGACGTTCCCAAACACCTAATGGCAGTCGATTTTCGTTCCGCGAGCTTAGCTGCGGCGAGGTAACTTGCTGTCACGTTTACCCCAAACCGCTTCGAATCAGCCGCCGGTCCAGCGCGGGTGTCCTTGTCTCGGCGATGCGGACTTCGGCGGCACGGGGATGCCGCGGGTTGAGCAGCCGGTTCCAGGTAGCAGGGCAAAGCACGGACGGCACGGCGAGAAAGGGCAACGCCCCGTCGCTGAGCCATTGATCTCCGATAGCTCGCGTCAGCTCTCTCTCTGCTGCTTCCAGTCCGGGGGTAAATCGCCCGTTCGCACAGCGGCTGCTCCAAGATCGTCCGGAGCCTCAAGGCGCAGAAGCGTGAAGTTTTCCGGCGCGCCGCCGATGCTGACTTCAAGGTAAGCCAAATGTTCAAGCAGAGCGCCGGATGCAGTCTCCGAGGTGTACACGACCGGCCGGCCCGCGCTGTGCCAACGGCCGCCCGCACGCTTTGCTCCCGCGCCGGACAAGTCGCGGAAGCGGCTCACGCGCCACAGGGTCCGCACCTACGCGGCGAACCCTTCCTCCGCGCCTACCATCATCTCCTCGACAAGCATGGCGCCGTGCTCGGTTTCCGCGAGTGCCAGCGGTGTCTGCCCCTCAAACCGCTCCTTGGGCGTTCGCAACCAGGCCAACGCGCTTTCCCGATCCCCGAAAAGCTCGCTCGCGCGGAGTACCATCCGCGCCACCCGCAGGATTCGGCCGGACTCTTCCGCCGAGAACGTGCTGCGAAGCCCCTGCCTGCGTTGACCCGCCCTGTGTGTCCACGAGCGGGCCGGGATCACGTGCCTGGCGATCTCCGCCGGGCTGAGTCCAAGCCGGAGAAGCCCTTCCCGAGAATCGAGCGGCAGTCCCGTCTTGACCATGCCGGCGAGCTCCAGATCGGAGTGAACCGGTGAACCCAGCGCGGAGCTGATGGCGACAGCGTTGACAGCCATGCGTGCACCTCGCTGACAGAAATGTAAGCTGAGTCGTTCACATATGTACAGCTTCGCGACTCTTGCACACAGGAAGCTATCCTGAAAGCCATATCGATGACGTCTCCCCCGCCTCAGCAGCTCCGCCAGGAAACCACCCTCGCCGCCGCCTGCGCGCTGATTTTATCGCTGCTCGCGCTGGCTTACTGCTCGCGCCACGGCATGCTGCTGCTCTACGGCGACGCGGTCGCGCACCTCCATATCGCGCGGCGGCTCACGGACTCGCTGTACCCCGGCTACCGGCAGCTCGGCTCGGTGTGGCTGCCGCTACCGCACCTTCTGGTCGCGCCGTTCGCGCAGTCGATGCAGCTGTGGCAAACCGGGCTGGCGGGCGCGCCGCCTTCGATGCTGGCCTACGTGCTCGCCGCGATGGGCATGTACCGCCTGGCCCGGCTCGCGCTTCCGGCTGCCGGGGCCGTGCTCGCGACGCTGTTTTTCGCGCTCAACCCCGGCCTGCTCTACATGCAGACCACCGCCATGACCGAGCCCATCTTCCTTGCGGAGATGCTCTGGGCCGCGGTTTTCGTCACAGAGCATGGGCTGCTCGCGGCACAAACGCCCACACGAACCCGCGAGCGCCTGCTGGCGCAAAAACTCACCGGAGCCGCGCTGGTCCTCTTCGCAGCTATTTTCACCCGCTACGACGGATGGGTCTTCGCCGCGCTCGCCTGGTGTTTTCTCTTTGCAACCACCGTGAAGCACAGCCTGTGGAAGCACCGCGCCGGCGGAGCTTTCCTGCTCGCGACCGCGGTGATCGCCGCCGCCCCGCTGTTGTGGCTCGCCTACAACGCGAAACAGTTCGGCGACCCGCTCGACTTCCTGCGCGGCCCCTACTCGGCCCGCGCCATCGACCTCAAAACCAGCGCCCACGGCCCCGGCCGCTACCCCGGCTGGCACCGCTACCCCGTCGCTCTGCTCTATTACGCCAAGGTCGCGGAGCTGGGCGCGACGAATCACTGGCTCGCCAACCTGCTCATGCTCGGCTCGGTCTCCGGGGCCGTGCTGGCGGTGCGCCGGGGCTTCGCGGCCGCAACCGCTCTGCTCTGGGTGCCGCTGCCGTTCTACGCCTACTCGGTCAGCTACGGCTCGGTGCCGATCTTCTTCCCGTTGTGGTACCCGCACGGCTGGTACAACACCCGCTACGGCATGGAGATGCTGCCCGCGTTCGCGCTCGGGCTCGCGTTCCTCGCATCGGCGGCGATGGCCTGGGCGCGTGGGAAGCAACTCGCGGTGACCGCCGGTGCCGCCGCGCTTATCCTGGTGAACGATGCAGATCTGGTCCATGCCCGTCCGCTGGTGCTCGACGAGGCGTACCACAACTCCGCCACGCGCATTCCGTTCGAGGCCGGCCTGGCCCGCGCGCTCGCGCAGCTCCCGCCCATTGGGGTCATCCTGATGTATACCTCCGACCATGTCGGCGCGGTGCAGCAGGCGGGCATTCCGCTGGCGCGCACGGTGAACGACTCGGACTGGGATCTGTGGCGCAACGCGCTCGCGAACCCGGCACACTCCGCCCGGTATGTGGTCGCGCTCGACGGCGACCCGGTGGCGCAGGCCGTCGGTGCCCATCCGGCGGGGTTGCAGCTGCTCGACGTGATCTGCTCCACGGGGCAGCCTTGCGCACGGGTGTACGAGTCGATGGAGCGGCGGAGCTTCTAGCACTTAGAAGTCGAGAATGAACAAGCGAGGCGGCATTGCGGCCAGTCCACCAAAGACTCGCCACGAAGTGGCTGCTAGCCGAGCAGGCGGTTTAGATTTAAGCGATGTACGCGTACGCCAAAGCCCACGCCTGCGGCAACGATTTCCTCATCGTCGAAGCCGACGCCGAGCTCCCCGGCGAGCGGGAGCTCGCGCAAAAGCTCTGCGCCCGTACCACGGGCCTCGGTGCCGACGGCGTCGAGTTCCTCCGCTGGACCGGCGAGCGATCCGGCGCGATCCGGCTGCGCAACGCCGACGGCGGCATCGCCGAGATCAGCGGCAACGGCACGCGCTGCGTGGCCGCCTGGATGGCCCACACCCGCGACGCCCGGCCCGGCGACGCTTTCACGCTCCGAACCGACGCCGGCCCGCGCACCTGCGCCCTCGTTACCCGCGAGGCTCACCGCATGACCCTGCGCTCGCCCATGGGCGTTCCTATCGTTCGCGCCGCGAGTATCGCGCTCGACGAGGACGCCCTGCTGGTCGATGGCGCGATCGTCTCGACCGGCAACCCGCACTTCGTGGTCCGTGTCGATAACGACGGCTTCGAAAGCAAGGGCACAGACTGGCAGACCCTGGGCCGTGCGCTCTCCGTCCACCCCGAGTTTCCGGCTCAAACCAATGTCGAGTTCCTGCACATCCTCTCCCCGTCGGAGATCGCGATCCGCATCTTTGAGCGCGGCGTCGGTCCCACCAGTTCCTCCGGCACCGGCACCTGTGCCGCCGCCGCCGCTGCGGTCGCGCTCCATGGCTGCGCGCGCGCGCTCCAGGTCCACGCTCCGGGCGGCACGCAGTCGATCGTCTGGCTTGGGAAGGACCGGGAGATTGAACTCACCGGCCCTGCGGAGCTCATCGGTACGGGCGAGTGGTTCGGTTGAAAGCCCTCCCATCCAATCCCACGGTCGCCGTCCTGGCACCCGCGAGCAGCGCGCAGCAAGCCCGCATCGACGCGGGCGCGGCGGTCCTTCGCCGGCGTGGCTGGACCTTGCGCTTCGCCCCGCACGCGCAGAGCAAGCACCCGCCTTACTTCAGCGCGAGCGCCGAGGACCGCCTGGCCGACCTCCACGCCGCCTTCGCCGACCCATCCATCGATGCCATCCTGACCACGCGCGGCGGCTACGGCTCCAACTACCTTCTCGACGGGCTCGACCTCGATCTCATTCGCCGCAACCCCAAGCCGCTGTTCGCCTACAGCGATGCCACGGCGCTCCAGACCTGGCTCCTCGACCAAACCGGACTTGTCTCCTTTCATGCCCCCATGCTCGCCGCGGACTGGTTCCTCGACGACGGGGTCGATCTCGCGAGCTTCGAGGCCGTCGTCGGCGGCCGAACCTATTGCTACGGCGCGCGCGAGGGGCTGCGCCTCCTCCGATCCGGCACGGCCGAGGGCACACTCTACGGCGGCTGCCTCTCGCTGCTCACGGCCTCGCTCGGCACCCCCTACGCGCTGCAAACCGAGGGCAAGCTGCTGTTTCTCGAGGACGTCGGCGTGAAGCCTTACCAGCTCGACCGCCTGCTCCGCCAGATCGTGCTCGCGGGCAAGCTCCGGGGCGTCTCCGGCATCGTCTTCGGCGAGATGCTGGACTGCCAGTCGCCCGGCGCGCCCGCTTCGCTGCTCGAAGACGCGATCCTCCATGCGCTCGCCGGCTTCGCCGGTCCCATCGCCATCGGCCTGCGGTCCGGCCACGTTTCCCGGGCCAACGTCACCCTACCCCTGGGCGTACGGGTCCGATTGGAGGCGAGTGCCGAAGCAGTCACCCTCGCGCTGCTCGAACCCGCCGTCGGCCATGCGAAGCTAAGGAGCGAATGAGCACCCCGAAACACATCCACCTCCTCGGTATCTGCGGCACCGCAATGGCCTCGCTTGCAGGCCTGTTGCAATTGCAGGGTCACCGCGTCACCGGCTCCGACCAGGCCGCGTACCCGCCCATGTCGACCCTTCTCGGCACACTCGGCATTTCGATCTCCGAGCCATTCGCCGAACGCAATCTCGATCCGCGTCCGGATTTGGTCGTGGTCGGCAATGCCCTTTCCCGCGGAAACCCGGAGCTCGAAGCCGTGCTCGACCGGCGCATCCCCTTCACCTCCATGGCCGCGCTGCTCCGTGAACAATTCCTGGCGACCCGTGATCCATTGGTGGTCGCCGGGACGCACGGAAAGACCACCACGACCAGCCTGCTCGCCTGGATTTACGAGGTCGCCTCCCGGTCCAATCCAGCGCTGGCTCCTTCGTTCCTTATCGGCGGCGTAGCGGAAAACTTCAGCAGGAGCTTCCAGCTTCGCCCGACGCGCCCGTTTCTCCTGGAGGGCGACGAGTACGACACCGCCTTCTTCGACAAAGGCCCCAAGTTCATGCATTACTTCCCGCAGGCGCTCATCCTCACGCACGTCGAGTTCGACCACGCCGACATTTACCCCGACCTCGCCGCGGTCAAGACCGCCTTCCAGCGCCTGGTCAACCTCGTCCCGCGCTCGGGGCGCGTGGTCGCCTTCGACGCCGCCCCGCACGTGCGCGCGTGCGTCGCCAAGGCCTTCTGCCCCGTCGAGCTTTACGGTTCCACCCCCGAAGCCGCGTGGCGCGTGGCGAACATGCGCCACTCCGGCGGCGGCACGGAGTGGGAGGTGCTGCGGGAAGGCCGGCCCTGGGCCCGCTTCGAGCTAACCATGGCCGGCGAGCACAATGCGCTCAACGCTACGGCCGCCGCGGCGCTCGCGGCCGGGCAGGGCGTACCGGTCCGGGCCATTGCGGAAGCCCTCGCGACCTTCCGCAGCGTCAAGCGTCGGCTCGAGGTCCGCGCCGTCGTCCAAGGCATCACCATCGTGGATGACTTCGCCCATCATCCGACAGCGATCCGCGAAACCCTGCGCGCCCTCCGCGCCGCTTACCCCCCCGCCCGGCTGTGGGCCATCCTCGAGCCGCGGTCCAACACGCTCCGCCGCAACGTCTTTGAGCGCGAGCTGGTCGAGAGCCTCGCCCTCGCCGACCGGGTCGTTCTCGCGGGCGTCTTCAAGCAGGAGTCCATTCCCGAAGCCGAACGGCTCCACCCCGAGCAGGTGGTGCTCGCCCTGGCGGACCGGGGCAGGGAAGCCGCGCTCTACCCGGACGCGGACCGCATCGTTGACGCCATCGCCCCCGAGCTTGCCGAAGGCGACGTGGTCGCGATCCTGTCGAACGGCGGTTTCGACAGCATCTACGAGAAGCTGCCCGACGCGCTCCAGGCCCGGACTCGCGCATCCACGGCGGTGCAAGCCTGATCCGGCGCGATCCTGCACAATAAGTATGTGCTTCGCGCTTCCTTCCTTCTGGCCATCTGGGTCGTTCTCGCCGCAGCCGTGGGGGTGGTCCTGCTGCCCTGGACCGCCTTCTCCGGAGACGCCCGCCTCTTGTATCGCTGGGGTGCGTGGGCCGGCGGCGCGGGCCTGCGCGCGGCCGGCGTGCGCAGGCGCATCCGCTATGCCGCCCCGCTTGACCCGACGCGGCCCTATGTTTTCCTCGCGAACCACGCCTCCAACCTCGACCCGCCCCTGTTGGCAGACGTGCTCGCGCCGCGGCGTACCGCAATCTTCATTAAGCAGGAATTGATGCGCATCCCGTTTCTCGGCAGGGGTATGCGCGCCGCGAGCTTCATCCCTGTCGCGCGGTCCCGCTCGGTCGAGGACGCCCGGCGTTCGCTCGACGAAGCCGGCCGGGTTCTCGGCAGCGGCATTTCGCTGGTGATTTTCCCGGAGGGGACCCGCTCGCCCGACGGGCAGCTGCTGCCTTTCAAGAGAGGACCGTTTTTGATCGCCATGCGGGCCGGGGTGCCGATCGTACCCATCACCCTCGCCGAAACCGGCAGGCTCATGCCCAAGAGGGGTTTCAGGCTCAGGTCCGGCACGGTCGAGGTCACTTTCCACGCCCCTCTCAATCCGCGCGACTACCTAAATCGCGACGCGCTCATGGAAGCCGTGCGCGCCGCCATCGCCTCGGCCCTGCCTGGGAACGCGTGGAAGGATCAGCAGTCATAGGCGATGCCGTCTACCTGTACTCGGGAGCAGTGGAAGCAATGCCGCACATCCTTATCCGGCACGATCTCGGCGAGATGCAGCCTGCGCCAGGAGTGGAAGCCGATTTAGGGCTTGATGAATGCGTTGTAGCCGTTGCCCGCCAGCCTGGCCCGCATCGCCTTGGCTGCGGTAAACGACTGGAACGGGCCGATCTGTACGTGAAACAGCGTGTCCGCCGGGGAGGTTCGCACCGTGGCCGCGAAGCCGTCGTGCTGGAGAGCGCTCGCAAGCGTTTGCGCATCGGCGGCGCGGGAAACGGCGGCGATCTGCACCATCAGGCGCAGCGGCGTGAAGGCAGCGTTGGCTGTCGCCGGCGAGGGGCCGGAAGCGTCAGGCACCGACACCAGCGTGCCGCGACCCTCGTCGAGGGCGGGTCGGGAAGTGAGTTCGGAAGCGGGTCCGGAAGCCGCTGTGGGAGCCGGTGCGGGTCGCTCCGGTAAACTTCGCACGGGGTTCGTTTCGGTGCCGTTTTCCGGGGGCATGCCCGGGGCTTCGCCCGGAACCTTGCCCGTCGGAGCCTCCGCCGCGATCCCCGGCGCGGGCTTGTCCGGGGTACGTGTTTCGGGAACAGGTGTTTCGAAAGCAGGCTGCTCCGGCGCGGAAGCCAACTCCTCCGCCGCGCTCGTGCCGCCCAGCGGCATCGGCGCGGGCTTCTGCTTCACCGTCGGCGCGGCTCCGGCGATGCCGCGAATCCCGTGCCCTTCCGAGTAGCCGAACCCGAAGCACACCGCGCACACCAGCGCGACCGCGAGAAAGATCCCGAGCAGCGCCGAGGTCCCCAGGACCACGTCGCGCGGCTCCTCGAACTCCCGCTCCTCGAACAGATCCTGCTCGTCCTGAAGCGCCCGCCTCATTCCGTTTTGTCTCCCTCGGGCGCAAGCACGCCCACCGCCTTACGGAGAAGCGACAGCATTTCGATCGGCAGCGGAAAGATGATGGTTGTGTTCTTTTCGGTGCCGATGTCGCGCAGCGTCTGCAGGTAGCGCAGCTGCATGGTGGTGGGCTGCTCGGCCAGCAATTTAGCGGCGTCCACCAGCCGCTGCGCCGCTTCGAACTCGCCGTCCGCGTTGATGATCTTGGACCGTTTTTCGCGCTCCGC
The DNA here is from genome assembly GCA_964250195.1 of uncultured Acidobacteriaceae bacterium. GTDB lineage: Bacteria > Acidobacteriota > Terriglobia > Terriglobales > Acidobacteriaceae > EB88. The sequence continues at coordinate 36,238 of CAXUEU010000005.1, read as the reverse complement.
CTCGGCCTGGCGGGCCATGGCGCGCAGCATGGACTCGGGCAGATCGACCTGCTTGACCTCGACCGAGACCACCTTCACGCCCCAGGGTTCCGTGCGCGTGTCGATGATGGCCTGGATACGCTGGTTCAGCATGTCGCGGTGCGAAAGCAGCCCGTCGAGGTCCACTTCGCCCAGTACCGAGCGCAGCGTCGTTTGGGCGAACTGCGAGGTTTGGTAGACGTAGTTGGCGACCTCGATCACCGCCCGCGCCGGGTCGAGAACGCGCAAGGTGATGACGGCGTTGACCTTGAGGGTCACGTTGTCGCGCGTGATCACGTCCTGCGGCGGCACTTCCAGAACTTCCTGCCGCAGCGAGATGCGCACGATCTGGTCGAAGGGCCGGAAAACCAGGATCACGCCTGGCCCCTTCGGCGGGGTGAGGGCGCGGCCCAGACGGAAAATGACCCCGCGCTCGTACTCGCGCAGGATGATCACGGACGAGATCAGGTAGAAGGCGACGATCAAAAGTGCCGCGGCACCGAAAATGCTCATGGGTGTAGGCCCTCGCCTGTGGAAAAGTGTACTCCGGGATTGTGCCTCAGAGGCTCTACAAGCAGCGTAAGCCCCCTTACGCCGGTAACCTTGGCGTGTGCGCCGGCCGCGACCGGTTCCGGCGACTCGGCCCACCATAGCTCGCCGCGCACCAGCATCTGGCCCCGCGCGGCGGGCTGGAGCGCATCCTGGGCGACCCCGACCGCGCCGACCATGGCGTCCGCGCCGGTGAGCACTTTGTTGCGCCGCGCGCGCACCGCGATGCGTACCAGCGACGCCGTGACCAGCCCGAAGCCCGTGCCCACGCCCAGCGCCGTGGCAAAGCGCACCCGCATCTCCGGAATGGGCCCGGCGACCAGCGTCAGCAAACCGCCCACCAGGCAGACGATGGCCACGCCGGCCAGCACGCCGTGGCTGGGGACTTTGATTTCAAGAATCAAAAGACAAACGGCGGCAAGAAGAAGCATGACCGCCGTGTAGCGCAGGGGCAGCAGGTTGAGCGCGAACAGCGCCGTGAGCACCAGCAGGCTGCCGACCGCGCCGGGAATGATGGTGCCGGGCGCGTTGAACTCCAGATAGATCAGCAGGACGCCGCCGATGAGCAGGAGCACGGCCAGGTTGGGATCGGTGAGGCCGCCCAGGACGCGCTCACGGAGGGAAACTTCGACTGGACTCAAACTGAAGTTCGTCAATTTCAGCACGTTTCGACGGCCGTCGATGCGCGTGACGGTCTGGCCGTCGAGCGCGCGCAGCAAGGCCGGCACGTCCGGGGCGACCAGGGTCAAGAGGCCGAGCTGCATGGCTTCGGCCTCCGAGTAGGACTTCGAGTTCAGCACCGCGTCCTCGGAGGCGGCGAGGTTGCGCTTGCGCAGGCTCACGAACGAACGCAGGAAGGCGGTCGCGTCGTTTTCGAGCTTCTGCTTCATGATCGGGTCGAGCTTGCCGCCCTCGATGACGGGGTGCGCGGCCCCGGCGTTGGTGCCCGGCGCCATAGCAGCGACGTCCGCGGCTTCGAGGAGGAAGAAGCCGGCCGAACCGGCGCGGCTGCCCGCCGGGCCGACGTAGACGATGACCGGGACCTGGGAGGCGAGGATGGCGTGCACCATCTCCCGCATGGATTCGAGCAGACCGCCCGGCGTGTTCAGAACGATCAGCGCCGCCGCGGAATGGGTGTCACGCGCGGCGTCGAGCCCGCGCTGGAGGTAGCCGGCGCTGACCGGCTGCACGGTGCCGTTCAGGTCGATGACCGTGACTACCGGGCGGTCAGTGTCAGGGTGCTTGCCCGCGCGCGCGGGCACGAGGCAGTATCGCGGGGCCGCCGCCGATAAGGGTTTGTGCTTGCCCGCGCGCGCGGGCACGAGTCCGAGCAGCAGCAGGAGCGCGACGAGGAGCGGCTTCACTGCGCGCCCCTCGCCAGCACGGCTTTTTCCAGGCCGAGCGCTTCCGCGTTCCGGTTGTCCAGCCGCAGCGCCGCTCCCACCTCACTGGAAGCCACCTGCACCTGGCCGCCGCCCAGCGCCAGGCGTGCCAGAACCAGGTGCGCCGGGGCGTTCTCCCGCGCCTGGAGCGAGCGCGCGGCCAAGTCCCGGGCGGCGTCCTTCTCGCCCGTGCGCTCCCGCACCCGCGCCAGCCCGGCGAGCGCCCCGGCGGAGCGCGCGTCCACCGTCAGGGCCCGGTTGTACTGCCGCTCCGCCTGGACGAGCAGGCCCGCGCTCAGGTAGCGGTCGCCGTCGGCCAGCAAAGCCAGCTCACGCTTGGCGGGCGTTTCCGTGGCGGCCCGCAAGGTCTCCATCTGCTCGATCTCGAAGGCCGCCTGGCGAAAGCCGGCTTCGTCCCAGGAGCGCTTGATGCGCTCGAGCGGGAGCGTGCCGCCGGCCAGTGCCCCGGCGAGCCAGCCCGGCGCGCGCAGGTTGTCGGCGAAGCCGGCGATCTCGCCATCCTCGGGATGCAGGCGCAGGGCTTCCGCCGCCTCTTTCCGGGCTCCGGCCGCATCGTTGCGGCGCGCGCAGGCCAGGGCGTAGTTCATGTGGAAGTCAGGCTCTTTCGGGTCGCCGGTGATCGCCTGCTGGAACAAGGGGCCGCCGTCGCGGCCGCGCCGGGCCGCCGCGACCCCCTGGTTGTTGACCACCTCCGGCAGGGGCAGGCGCGTGCTCACGAACGCGAAAGCGTCCTCGGCGGGCAGGTACTTGCCGGTGTAGAAGAAGGCGAGGCCGCGGTAGAAGTCGGCCTGGAGCGCGTTGGGGTCGTTGCGCGTCAGATGGCCGTAGGCGGTAGCGGCCGCTTCGTAGTCCTGCGCCGCGAACTCCGCGTCGCCCAGGGCAAGCCAGGCCGGGCCGTACTTCGGATCCAGGCGCACCGACTCTCGCAAGCGCCGGACCCGCTCGGCGGGCGTCGCCTGCCCCAGACCGCGGACGTAGTTTTCAAACGCATCGAGCCGCAAGCCCGCGCCCGCCGCGAGAAAGGTCGACTCCGCCACGGCGTACCGCGGGTCCAGCTGGCGGGCCACCCGCCAGGCCAGTGCGTCGACCGCGTCCGGCAAATGGCCGAGCGGCGCGGACTCGGTCAGCGGCCCGCTTTCCTTGAGGTTGACCAAGTCCAGGACGCGGGCGGTCGCGCGGAGCTCGCCCCCGACCACCTCGTACGTTCCGAAGATCACCGAGTCCGCGTCGAGTGTCTGGCCGAGGCGCAGCATGCTGGCCCGGGTTTCGAGGAAGTCCGGCGGCAGGCCCAGGTGGTCGAGCGCGTACAGGCGGTCCTTGCGGCCGATGGGCAGAAAACCCGCGGCCAGGAAGCGCTGGTTCATCAGCTCCGGGAAGGCGTCGCCGATCCAGTCGAGGCTGCCGCCCTCGCCGCCGTTGGTGAAGGGCAGGGTCAGCAGCAGCTCGCCATGGGCCTGCGGGGCGGTGTTCACGGAAGGCGGCGAGGGCGAGGCGGGCCGCCCGGCCGAGGAGGCTTCCGGCGCGGCCGTGCTCGCCTGTTGCGCCCGCGCCGGAAGCCGGCTTTGCGCGCACACGAGCAGCAAAAGCGAGACTGTGGCGAGCCATCCGCGCAGCAAGGCGATTCCCTCCGCTTCCCGACCGATTATATGAGTCCTAAGGCGGCCGGGAGCGGGCTTCGCGTGCAATGGAACTGCGCGGACCCAAAACGGGAATCTTCGCCAAACGGGAATTCTCGTCCCGTCCCGTTTCAGAACCGGGCCGCGCGGTCGAACACCAGCAC